>JACNJD010000323.1 GCA_014382715.1 Candidatus Desulfacyla euxinica
CTTTGAACCCGTGAACGGTTACGTTATCCGTTTGTGGCTCAATAATCCACGGAAGGGAAGAGTTTCTTATCTGTATGAGGCAGGAACATCGCTGCCACATATTCATCCATAAATGGTTGATAAGTGGAAAGCTCTATATTGGTCATGCTCTTTGCTATCTTTATGGTGCGTTCAAATGCGTGAGCGGATAAAAGGGCCATTCGGGCACCCATAAGAGAGCTGTTGCCTATGAACTGGATCCTTTCCGTATCAATATCGGGTAAGAGACCGATGCCGATTGCTCTCGGGATGTCCAGATAAGTCCCAAAACCACCGGCCACAAAAAACGTGTCTATATCCTCGAATCCCAGGCCGACATAATCCATAAGGGACTTAATGGCAGCAAAAACCGCCCCCTTGGAACGGATAAGGTTTCCTATACCTGTTTCTGAAATCGTCAAGTCCTTTCCCGTCTCTGTGTCTTTGGCATAGGCCAGTATAAACTCGGGCTTACCCTCTCTTTCTACTACTCTTTCACTATTGCGAGAGAGATCGAATTTGCCGTCACTGTTAATAATTCCATTTTTTACAAGCTCATATATAAGGTCAATCAGTCCGGAACCGCATATCCCTCTTGGTTTGGCTTTTCCAATAGTACTGTACGTCACTTCACCGTTTTTTATCTTAACCCTTTCTATGGCTCCCCGGGTGGCACGCATACCATTTCGAATGCCCCCGCCTTCAAAGGCAGGACCTGCAGATGCCGAGCAGCATACCATCCATTCGCTGTTTCCTATTGCAATTTCCCCGTTGGTCCCCACATCAATAAGCACCTTTGTTTCCGGTCTGTCAGCCATGCCGCAGGCAAGGACACCTGCTACAATATCTCCTCCTACATAACTGGCCACATCCGCAATCGTTTCCAAGACTCCCTCCGGGTTTATCCCTATATCAATCTCATTGGCGCGTATCTGAGGGAAGATGTTGGCAGTAGGCACATAAGGATCCAGCCGAATGGAGCATGGAATTAGAGATAAAAGGAGATGACTCATAGTTGTATTGCCCGCAGCTACAACGCAGGTAATGTCTTCCGGAGTCAACCCTTTTTCATCGGTCAACGTCTTTATGAGGCTGTTTATATTTTTTACGACAGCTCCATGAAGCGGATTAACTCCCTTTTCGTTTCCACAGGCAAAGATCATTCTCGAAATCACATCTTCGCCGTAATGGGCCTGGAGATTATGACTACCGGCCACGCCGATCACATTGCCCGATTTGAGATGGACAAGTTGAGCAACAACAGTGGTTGTTCCCACATCGACAGCCAACCCGTAATTCCGATCAGTGGTATCTCCAGGTTCTATCTGCAATATTCGCCACAGGTCGCCATGTTTTGCAATGGTTGCAGTAACCTTCCAATCGTTATCACGAAGTTTAAGCGCCAGACCCTGAAGACAGCGCAAAGACATCCCAAAGGATTTATAATCGGTGCTTGTCCTCAGTTCTCTGATAATACGTTCTATGTCACCTATATTGTCTTCCTGGTTGGGTTCCTTCAGCTCCAGGTATCTCTTTTGGACAAGGGGCTCAAAAAGGGTCATGGGATCCGAAGGGATCCTTGCGACAGAGAGCTTTTCAGGTTGGCTGTAATCAACCACAGGCTGTTCCATCAGAATCTGCTCTGCTTCCAAACGGGACTCCGGTGGGATAATCACCTCTGCGTCTTCATCAACCCTTGCCTGGCATGCCAGGGCATATCCTTCTCTCACCTCCTCCTTGGACAGGAAACTGATCGAATGCTTGTCTGCCCTGAACCTACCGTCAGCAATTTGAACACGACACTTGCCGCATACCCCTTCCCCCCCGCAAAGGCTGTTAATATAAATACCGGCCTTTTGAGCTGCCCCCATAATAGTGGTGCCATCTTCCACCTCAAGAACTTCTCCGTCGGGCAGGAAGGTCACTTTATAACTGCTCATGATTGCCCCTTGATTACGCCTGGTCTTCGAGATATTCTTCTGCACTGAGTACGGCAGTTACTCCCTCCCCGACAGCAGTAGCGATCTGGCGGGGGGTTTCACTCGTAACATCACCCGCGGCAAAGACCCCCTGGACATTTGTCTCCTGTCTACGGTCGACATTTATAAAGCCCTGATTATCCATGTCTACAGCGTCCTCCAAGAATTCCGTCACCGGTCTGGTTCCCACGAGGACAAAGACCCCCTCTATATTCAGGGTGCTTTCTTTGCTGGTCTTTACATTTCTGAGCCTGAGCCTTTCAACCCCGGTCTCACCTTCGATACTGAGTGGTATCGTGTCCCAAATAAATTCAATCTTTTCATTGGCAAAGGCACGCTCCTGGATGATCTTTGTGGCCCTCAACTCATCCCTTCTGTGGATAACGTACACCCGGGATGCAAAACGGGTGAGGAAAACTGCTTCCTGAACCGCTGTATCGCCCCCGCCTATAATAGCTATATCTGCCTCCCTGTAAAAGGGGCCGTCACATGTACCACAGTAGGAAACACCCTTTCCGGTGAGTAACTCCTCCCCTTCGATCCCTAACTTACGCGGTTGAGCGCCGGTAGTCACGATCACCGAACGGGCCTCCATTGAACCGTAAGCAAGCGTAAGGTGTTTCATCTGGTTTTTGAAATCAACACCCTGTACCTCATGGCTGAGTATTTTCAGACCAAACCGCTCTGCCTGTTTCCCAATGCTATCCATCAGTTCAAACCCGCCTATCCCATCTGGAAAGCCGGGATAATTTTCCACCAGATCCGTGGTGAGCACCTGGCCCCCGGGGCTCAGCTTTTCGACCAGAACCACGTCCTGCTTGTTCCTGGCCGCGTACAGACCGGCCGAAAGACCGGCCGGTCCGGCCCCGATGATGATTAGATCGTGGAATTCCGAGAAATTGTCATTATTAGCATCTGCCATAGTTAATCCTTTGGATTGATGATTGTTGATTTATGATTTATGATTGAAAAAGCCCTTTAAGCTATTGGTGACCTATGAATAAATCAGGGCCCAAATTTATGATCCCGGATCCCGGATATCTGCGTTTATCTGCGTCCCATATTAGGGCAATCCGATCACATCTCCACAGTTAACTTATCTGTCTCTTCATTCCAGGTGGCAATCAGGGAATAAACCAGAAAAATTACTATCAGAATAATCACGGTCCATTTGTACCCTATGAAATCGGGTATAAAGACCCTGTTTCCGATCAATGCCTTTAAGCCTTCAGACGATTTGATCAATGCCTTGAACAGGGAGTTTCCCAGGGCAAAGCAGACTACCGCCACCATAAGTTTAACGTGCCCCTCTCCGGCCCGCCATACACTCCCTGATCCACAACCGCCGGACATCAGCATGCCAAACCCGAAAATTATGCCACCCACAAGACTTCCGAACCAGAAGGTCTGGGTGACATATACCTCTTCTCCCCGCAATCCGGTCCATTTGAGTGCGGCAAAACCTAAGATGCTTATAATGATGCTATAGGTTACGGCCCTTACCATATCACCTTCACCTGTCATAAAGGGGTCTCTGAAACATCGGACAAAACAGAACCGGGTTCTCTGGATGATTATCCCGAAGGCAATACCGCAGAGAAGGAGTCCCCCCACCCTGGCATAAGCCTCCCGGGCGTAAAACCATGCAGCGAGAATGGCCCCTATGAATACGAGTGCGCCTATGTAGGGTTCTATCCCCACCAGACTGATTCCCCTTTTTCCAATCCCCCCCTTTGGAGGGTTTGAGGGGAGGTGCATCATCTCCCAGTATAAATAGCGAAGACCTAAGTAGGCACCCATGATAAGACCTGCCATCATGGCAAGACCCCCAAATGACAGGGCGCTGGTAGCGATGTAAAACCCGCCCACATTGCATCCCCCGGCCATGGCAGAACCTATACCCATTAAAGAACCGCCCACCACCCCTTTAACCAGTTCGAGGCCGGGTGCCATGCGAAGGGCAAACTGCTTGGACATGAGGGCAGACCCAAAGGCCCCCCAGAGCAGTCCCAGGACAAGTATGGAGTTGGTGGAGATGAGGGGAGAGACCGGGGCATGGCTGTATACACCTATCTGGTTGAAAAACCAGTCTGCCCAGTTTCTCAATCCGCCAACCACACCCCATGGTCTGGCCCACGCAAATGTCAGAACGCTCATGATCCCTATCAGTACACCGCCGACCCATACCGGCCAGTTTTCGAAAAATACGGTCGAATAAGCCCGTTTAAGTATACTGCCCATAACGCTTGCTTCATTGTTTTCATTCATGAGAATTCGAGCCTCCCTTCCATTTCTTTTCTATCAGCAGCCTTCATCTTCAACAATTACAAATTTTTCCTTCTTGCTGGGCTTCGGCGCAGGGGGAGGCGGGGCTGAAGCTTTAGCCGGAGATGCACCCTGTGGAGATACATCCGGTGCAATAAGACCCGTATCCTTGTTTACCTTTTCCGCCAATGCGGAGATTACGGATAAAGCATAATGCCTCCAGGCCAGGGGCGATGCGGGGTCGGCCTGCACTGCCCTTCTGAAATATTCTTTGGCATCAAGGAATTTTCCCCTCTGATACGATTGCTTCCCGAAACGGATCATCTCGGCACAGAGGGC
>JACNJD010000278.1:0-6084 GCA_014382715.1 Candidatus Desulfacyla euxinica
TTAGGGGACGAGCCAGTCTATTTTCCACCGGTTCAGCTCAAGCAGGAGCTGGATAGGGAGGGTCTTTCTGATCGACTCTTAGAGTTAGACCATGGGGAAACTCTCATGTATGAACGTGAGCGGTGTGGAGGCTGATCTAATGGCCCTTTCAGGATCTCAAAAGCCCAACAGCCTTGCAATTGCCGGGTTCCTGGCCCCCTTTGTGGCAGCCGGAATCACCGGGCTCTTACTCCTCGGCTTAGGTGAGGATCTCAAGCCTTTCAAGGTCTCGATTGTCTATTTGACAATTACCCCTCTAATCCTTTTGACAGGGTTTGTGCTATCTCTAAAATCGATCCCGCTTGTCGAGGAGCTTGGCGACAAAGATTACGCCTATTCCGGTCTGATTTTGAATATTCTTTTCCTCATTGTTTATGTCACATCTCTAATTTATTTCTTTTCCCCACAAAATTAGTGCCTGGGCAAAAAGAGCTGTTCATTCTACGGCTGGGAGGCTGTCCGAGAATGGCTATTTTCCCCAATCCGAAACATTACCATATCAAAGACAAAATGACCTGAATTAGTGTTCAGTGTTACGAATTTGGGGCTTAGATGTATATTTTTTTCTAATTTCTCAACTCCACAATCCTCTAATTACTCAATTCATAGTGTCTTTTTACCCAGATAAAGCATATATATTGTGGTGCAACTTCTCTTGACCACATTATATCGTGTCTAATCAGAACAACTCGTCCAAAACAAAGAAATATTTCCCAAATAGTTTATTTTCTTATTTTTTTCTTGACAAAAGGGATTTTTTTAGTGATAGTGTAACAAAGTGGAATAAAGTGTCATAAAGTGTCACGGAAATGCCATGTTCAGAGGACGTTCAAAACATACTCTTGACGACAAGGGCCGGTTAGCAATTCCCAAAAGGTTCCGGGAGGTATTAGACCGGAAAGGTGATCTTTGCCTAATGGTCACCAGCCGGGATAACTGTCTTTGGGCTTTTACGAGAGACGATTGGCAGACCCTTGAAGAAAAGGCGGCCAATCTTCCCCTGTTTGATAAAGCGGGGGTAGCCTTTTTAAGAGGTTTTATCTCATCCGCTGTGGAATGTCACGTTAAGAGTGGGAGGATAACGATACCTCCCAGCTTGAGAGAAGATGCAGGATTACAGAAAGAGGTGGTGCTCGCAGGACAATTGAAGAAATTTGAAATCTGGGACAGAGAAAGATGGGAGGAGGAGTTTGAAAGAGCCAAAGATGCCTTTCCAGAGGCCAGCCCATCTCTCTTGGAACTGCGAATTTAAGAAGGTTCAATCTTGGAATACCTTCATGCGCCGGTGCTTGTAAAGGAGGTCGTCAAGTACCTTGTCCATGACCCGGAAGGAGTATATGTAGACGGAACCGCAGGCACCGGCGGTCACAGCGCAGCTATTTTAGATAGACTGGCCGGAAAAGGGCGTCTGATCTGCTTGGACAGAGACCCTGATGCTGTCCGTTTGTCAAAGAAGAGACTGGCCACCTCAGGCGATAAAGTTTGCTTGGTTAAGGCGAATTTTGCCGACCTGGATGGGGTCTTTAAAGACCTCAACATCAGGAGGGTTCAGGGTGTTTTATTAGATTTGGGGATGTCCTCTTACCAGCTTGAGAAATCTGGCAGGGGGTTTAGCTTTAGCAGAGGGGAGCCTCTCGACATGAGAATGAATCCCGATAACGACCTTGTTGCAAGTCATCTTGTAAACGACATCCCTCCAAAGGACCTCGAGCAAATATTGAGAGATTATGGCGAAGAAAGAAATGCCAAATCGATTGTCAGGGCCATTGTCAGAGAGCGCGCAAAAAGACCCATTGAAACTTCGTCCCAATTAGCCGGTTTGATTGATGCAGTATCTCCCAAGTCTCGTCGGTATAGGGCCAGGCACCCCGCAACACGAACATTTCAGGCCCTCAGAATAGCAGTAAATAAAGAATTGCAAAACCTCGACACGTTTCTTAACAAAATCCCATCGCTGCTGGCGCTAAATGGGAGGCTTGTGGTGCTCTCCTATCATTCACTTGAAGATCGACGCGTTAAACGTACGATGAATGAATGGGAGAAGCCGTGTTCCTGCCCCCCTGATTTTCCTCATTGCGTATGCGGGAAGGTTCCCCTTTTTAGACCTCTGTTCAAAAAAGGTTTGAAACCGAGCCAGGACGAGATTGACAAAAATCCGAGAGCACGCAGCGCTATTATGAGAGCTGCAGAAAGGGTTTCGCCATGACAAGACCAGAAAAGGTGTCAAGAATGATGGTTTCCCGCAATGCAAAGACAGGTATTCGGGTCAGGAATTCCCGGTCTAAAAAAAATAGGTCCCGTTTCACGAGAAGACAGGCTCTTCTGATTATCCTGATGCTGTTGTTCTTCATGGGAACCGGCATCAGCTACGTATGGTCAAATTTTGAAAAAACTCAGATCGGCTATGATCTCAGTCAATTAAAGAAAGAAGAGATGAGGCTTCAAGAGATAAATCGGAAACTGAGATTGGAATTAGCCCTCTTAAAATCGCCTCAAAATTTAGAGTCCAAAGCCGTTAAGGATCTGGGGCTGAGACAACCCACTCCTGAACAGATTGTCATCTTGCCATGAAGGTTAAGGAAAAGAAATGGATTCGTTTCCGCATTTATGTGGTAACCACTTTTTTTCTGCTCGGTTTCGGGACAATCCTTGCCCGGGCCTACCAGCTCCAGGTCATAGAAAGAGATTATCTGCGAGGCATTGCTGAAAACGGTATAATCGGTACAATCAAACTCCCTCCCGAACGCGGAACCATTTATGACAGGGAAGGGAATGAGTTGGCTCTCAGTGTGCATGTAGGGTCTGTTTTTGCCCATCCAAAACAAATTAAAGAAAAAAACAAGACAGCGAGACAATTATCCAGGATCCTGGGTGAAAAAAAGAACAAGATCCTTAAACTCCTGAGACGCGACCGTTCTTTTGTATGGATAAAAAGAAGAATTTCCCCAACCCTGACCCAACAGGTATCAGGGCTGAAAATAGATGGTATCGGTGTGACTACGGAAACCAGGCGGTACTATCCCGGCCGGGAAATTGCCGCTCATCTGATCGGTTTTTCCGGCGCTGATAATCAGGGATTAGAAGGGCTTGAAAAGAGATATGATGACTCTCTGAAAGGGCCAGAACATAGACTCATCCGCATGCGGGATGCATTGGGCCGGTCGTTCTCCATTAACAGAACAGATCCTTCAGGCCGGGGAATGCACCACCTGGTCCTTACAATCGACAAAGAGATTCAGTACAAGGCCCAGCAGGCCCTCAAAATCGCAGTAAAGAAGACAAGAGCCAAGGGGGGCCACTGTATTGTGGTAAATCCGGAGACGGGTGAGATCTTAGCCATGGCCGTGGTTCCGGAATTTAACCCCAATGCCTTTTCCAAATACAGACCGGATCAATGGAGAAACCGGATCGTTACCGACTGTTTCGAACCAGGCTCTACCCTGAAGGCGCTTCTTTTGGCAGCATCTTTAGAGGAATCAGTGGTAACGCCTGACTCGCAATTCCATTGTGAAGAGGGGGAATATAAGGTCGGTGGGCGCGTGGTTCACGATACTCATAAATATGGCAAATTGAGTGTTTCGGATATCATCGTGTATTCCAGCAATATCGGATCCATCAAGATTGGCCAAAAGTTAGGATATGAAAAGTTTAGCGACTACTTGAAAAAATTTGGATTTACCAGAAAAACAGGTGTTGGTCTTTTGGGAGAAAGAAAAGGCTTTGTCAGAGAAGCAGAAAAAGCAAGAAAGATCGACCGCGCAACGCTCTTTTTCGGACAGGGGATGACCGCCACATCTTTACAACTGACAATGGCGTTTGCGGCAATTGCAAATGGAGGGAAGCTGATGCGTCCTTATGTTGTTAAGAAAATAGTCGACGAATCGGGCGGCCTGGTTCAAGAGACTCGCCCAAAGGTGGTACGAAGGGTTATCTCAACCCGGACGGCAAAGAGAGTGGCCAAAGTCCTTGAAGGTGTTGTAGGCAGTGAGGGTACGGCTCCAAAGGCCGCCATCCGTGGGTTCAGGGCTGCGGGAAAGACCGGAACCTCGCAAAAGGTTGACCCGAAGACAAAGAGGTATTCCAAAAGCAAATACGTCGCGATTTTTGTGGGTTTTGCCCCTGCAGAAAGACCGAAATTAGTGATTTTGGCGCTGATCGATGAACCAAAGGGCGTTGTATATGGGGGCTTGGTTGCGGGACCTGTATTCAGGGATGTGGGATCCTGGTCTCTTAACCATCTCAAGGTTAATCCTCAGCCGGATCTACTCACGGTGGCTGAGGCCAAAGCAAAGGCGTTAGTGTCAGATACCCTTGAAGATTCCGGTAACAGCGCGAAATCGGAGGGTGTGAATAAGATTGCAGGTGAACTCCAACAGGGGCTGTTGCCCGATTTTAGGGGTATGGGCATGAGAGAGGTCCTGAAGAGGGGGAGGGCTCTGGGTCTTAATGTAAGTTTGAAAGGATCGGGGCTGGCGGTAAAACAGCAACCCGAGGCCGGATCGCCACTCAAAACTGTTAACAGTGTCAGCGTGAGCTTCAGCTCACCGGGATAGGGAGTGCCTGAATCACGCCTTGGTGTGATTCAGGCACGATTTCGGATTTTGGAATGCGGATTTAAAAAAAGAAGACAAGTATGCAATTAGAACAGCTCATGGAGGTTATTGAAATAGTTGATTTTCAGGGCGACCATGATTTGGAGATAGCTAATATTTATTATGATTCTCGCGCAATAAAGCCCGGCGCCATGTTCGTTGCTTTGAAAGGCCATACGCAGGATGGCCATCATTTCATCGAGGATGCGATTTCAAAAGGCGCCTCGGTGGTGGTTTCTGAATTGCCCCCAGGTCCTGGTGGGTTTCGGAACAAAAACGGCGCCATGATTCAGGTCCGGGATTCCCGTGAAGCGTTATCGCGGCTTGCTGTCCGGTTTTTTGACAGTCCTTTCAAAAAGATGAATTTGATAGGTATCACAGGGACCAACGGAAAGACTACTACCGCCTACCTCCTTGAATCGATTCTCGTTGTAGCCGGGAGAAAGCCGGGGGTGCTGGGGACTATTAATTACCGGTTTCCAGGTCATGTCAGGGAGGCTCCGGTAACCACACCCGAATGCTTAGACCTTATGCGGATTTTACGCGAGATGGCCGACAACGCTGTCAGCGATGTAGTAATGGAGGTTTCTTCTCATTCTTTAGATCAGGGGAGGGTCAGAGGATGTCCTTTTTGTGTGGCCATCCTTACGAACATTTCCAGGGATCATCTCGATTATCACAGGTCCATGGAGGCGTATTTTGAGGCAAAAACCCTTCTTTTTAAATCATTAACGAGTGACGGGCTCAGGCGTCGGGTCAGGGCGGTGATTAATGCTGACGATCCAAGGGGAAGGGAGTTAATCAAGTTAACAGAGGCTCGGGTCATTGCATATGGCATGGGGAAAGAGTGTGATGTAAGGGCTGAGGAGGTTAAGGTAAGCAGAGCAGGTCTAACAGCGAGACTAATAACCCCTGAAGGCGAAATGGAAATCGGGTCCGCACTCATAGGGGAGTTCGATATATATAACATAATGGCCGCGGCAGCAGGAGCGCTTGCGCTGGGTATTGACCTCAAATCCATATGTTTCGGTCTAAGACAGCCAAAAGGGGTGCCGGGCCGCCTGGAACAGGTCAGAAACAAACGTGGATTAGCGCTGGTTGTAGATTATGCGCATACTCCGGATGCCCTTTTAAAAGCATTAGGCGCAGTAAGGTTATTGACAGAGGGGCGCTTGCTTACGGTGTTTGGATGTGGAGGTGACAGAGACAAAGGAAAAAGGAAAGCGATGGGGCGTGTGGCAGGGCTGGAGAGCGACATGGTCTTCATTACCTCTGATAATCCCCGCACCGAAGATCCCGGTACAATTGCTTCTCAGATCGAGGAGGGCGTGATTGAATCGGGTCTGAAGGATTATATTCTTGATCTGGATCGTGAAAACGCAATTCAAAGGGCGGTTAAGATGGCCCACAACGGGGATCTGGTCCTGATTGCGGGGAAAGGTCACGAAACCTA
>JACNJD010000278.1:6554-11867 GCA_014382715.1 Candidatus Desulfacyla euxinica
GCATGGTGGCGTCGCCGGTACGACCTCAAAGTGGTGGCCATAACAGGGAGTTCCGGGAAGACCACCACAAAGGAGATGGCGGCTGCCATTCTCAAAATTGGCAACGTGACATTAAAGAATCAAGGGAATTTTAATAATCTTATCGGGTTGCCCCTCAGTCTTTTGAAACTCGAGGAGGGTTATAAAAAAGCCGTACTGGAAATGGGGATGAACCGACCCGGAGAAATTTCCCGACTGACTGAAATAGCAGATCCTGATGTGGGAGTGATCCTAAACGTGGGCATGGCCCATATTGAAGGATTATCTGACCTCGATGGGGTGGCAAAGGCAAAAACAGAGCTTATTAAGAAGATTTCGTCAGAGGGCCTGATGATCCTTAATGGCGATGATGAGCGTTTGATGAAGAGGGCATCAATATTTCAGAAACAGAAAATGACCTTTGGGCTCGGGCAGGGAAATGATGTCAGAGCAGCAGATATCAAAAATGACGGGGCAAAAGGGATCCGCTTCAATCTCATATATGGGGATAGCTGCTGGCCCATACAGATAAAGGTTCCGGGAATCCATAATCTGCAAAACGCCCTGGCTGCAGCTGCAGTAGGCTTCAGCCTCAATGAGCCCCCCGAAAATATCAGCAAGGGGCTGGGGGAATTTTCGGGGATTAAGGGCAGGTTCCAGATTGCCTCTATTGCCGATGGGATTATTCTTGTTGACGATACATATAATTCCAATCCCACGTCCCTATGTGCTGCTCTCAATGCTGTCATCTCCATGGTGAGTGGGAGTGGGAGGCTGATCGTGGGTCTCGGTGAGATGATGGAATTGGGTGATACCGCGATCAATGCCCACAGGGAGGCCGGACAAAAGGTTGCAGAGGCAGGGGCCAGTTCTTTTTTTGCCATGGGAGAACATGCACAGGAGATGATCAACAGCGCTCAAATTGCAGGTATACCCGCTGATTGCTTAAAGGTTATGGAAACCCATGATGAAATGGTGAAGGAGATAGCAGGTATTATGAGGGAAGGAGATCTGATTTTTCTAAAGGGCTCGCGGAAAATGGGGCTCGAAAAGGTGGTTGAGGGGCTGCGGAGCAGAGTGCATAGGGCATAGGGCAGGGCGCAGAGAGCAGAGGTATAGAGAGATTGAGCAAGGAGTGATTTGCAGAGTGGCACTGCCTGCCAGGAATCGGGCAGATGAGAATTGACTGATCATTATAGGAGCGAGTTCTGAAATGGAAAGAGCAAAGAAGGTATTGGTGGTGGATGATGAGAGCGGGATCAGGTTTCTATTATCAGAGGTCCTGCTGAACAAGGGTTTTGAGGTGAGTTTGGCAAGTGACGGGCAGGAATCATTAAATAAGTTGGAGCAAGACCGTTTCGATCTGGTCGTTACCGACATTAATATGCCCAAATTAGATGGTGTTGCAATGTTGAAACGGATGAAGAAGAGCGGCCGAGACGAAAAGATCATTATCATGACAGGCAACCCCACGGATCAAAGGCTGTCAGACAAAGAACTTCCGCGTGTCGAGAGTCGTCTTTTCAAGCCTTTTGCATTAGAAAATTTTCTGAATGTGGTGATTGCCGCTACCGCCTGAGGGGAAGAGGCACGGGACGCAAGATGAACGTCCAACATCGAACATCGAATGAAAAACAAACATCAACTTTAGTCACTTTTCCGGTTTATCCGGGTTTGGTTATCAGGGAATAAGTATTAGAGGTCCCGCCACAGATGCTTTACAGACTGATCTATCTATTTCATACAGACCTGTCATGGCTGAATGTCTTCAGGTACATAACGTTCAGGACCATCCTCGCCAGCCTGACCGCCCTGCTGGTCTGCTTTATTTTTGGCGGCTGGGCAATCAAGAAACTTGGTGCTATGCAGGTGGGGGAACAGATCCGGGATGATGGCCCCCCCAGTCATAAACTTAAGGCAGGGACCCCCACTATGGGGGGTTGTCTGATTCTACCTGCGATTATCTTTGCCACCCTCCTCTGGGCCGAACCAGTTAATATTTACATCTGGCTCGTAATGTTTGTCATTCTTTTCTTTGGAGGTATTGGTTTTGCCGATGACTATCTGAAGATAATGAAGAAAAACAGCAAGGGCCTCAGCGCTGCTTCCAAATTTTCACTTCAGATATCAGGTGCCCTCGTTACAGTTTTAGCCCTCTATTTCTATGCAGGTTTTGATTCCCACCTCAATGTTCCCTTTTTCAAGAATGTGTCGCCGGATCTCGGTTGGGGCTATATCCCCTTCGCGGTATTCATTATAGTCGGGACCTCCAATGCGGTCAATCTAACGGACGGGCTGGACGGGCTCGCCATAAGCCCTCTAATTGTTGCCTTTGCCAGCTACCTGGTTTTTGCCTATCTCGCAGGACATATAAAGATCGCTTCATATCTTCAGATCCCCTACCTTCCAGGAGCAGGTGAAATCTCGGTGCTCTGTGGGGCAGTGGTAGGCGCCGGTCTCGGGTTTCTCTGGTACAATGCCTACCCTGCCGAGATTTTTATGGGTGATGTGGGATCTCTCCCATTGGGAGCTGTTTTAGGCACTGTTGCCGTTATCACGAAGCAGGAGCTGGTGCTGATCCTGGTGGGAGGTCTGTTTGTCTTTGAGGCGCTCTCTGTCATCTTCCAGGTGGCATACTTCAAATTGACCGGGGGACAGAGAATTTTCAGGATGGCCCCTATACACCATCATTTTGAATTGAAGGGTTGGCCTGAACCAAAGGTGATCGTTCGCTTCTGGATTATTGCCATCATATTGGCCCTGCTTTCTATCAGCACCCTCAAGGTAAGGTAAGCAGAATGCAGAATAAACAAAATCCGCAATCGAAGGTGCTTGTTGTTGGCCTGGGGGCATCAGGGTTCTGGACTGCTCGATGGCTGGCAGGACAAGGGGCCGATGTAATCGTAACCGAAATGAGGAGGGAATCGGAACTCGATTCTGAAATATTAAGAGAACTTCTGGAATTGGGGGTCGTATTGGAGGTTGGAGGGCATAAGAAAGAGACCTTTTTAAATGCTGATACCATAGTCCTGAGCCCCGGAGTGCCACATGATATGGCGCTTATTAAATCCGCATCAGAAAAAGGGATTCCAGTTGTGGGCGAATTGGAGTTGGCCAGCCGTTTTATTGATACCCCCATAATTGCGGTAACCGGCACCAATGGGAAGACCACTGTCACCACCTTTTTGGGCCGTATGCTTGAAAATGCCGGATTTAATGTCTTTGTCGGGGGGAATATCGGAACTCCTCTGATGGCCCATGTAGTGGGGGATGAGAAGGCGGATTATATTGTATTGGAGGTAAGCAGTTTTCAATTGGATACTATCAATACCTTCTCTCCTTATATCTCCATAATCCTCAACATATCCCCCGATCATTTGGACCGGTATCCTGACTATGAGGCCTATACCCAATCGAAATTAAGGCTCTATGAGAATCAAGGCCATGGCCAGCACTTAATACTCAATCACGATGACCAGAGGCTTTCTTCAGTTAGACCGTCTTCCGGTGTCTCTCTCCTTTTTTATGGATCAAAGAAAGGGGAGGGGCTGAACGCCTTTTTGGAAGATGGAAAGATTAGCGCCAGTTTGAACGGGTCGACAAAGCAGAGTTTTTCTTTAGATGCCTTTGCTCTACCCGGCTCCCATAATCAGGAAAATCTCCTGGGGGCTGTCCTGGCGGGGATGGCGCTTGGGATTGATGCTGCGGTGATCCAGAAAACCGTGAATCAATTTAAGGGTCTTCCGCACAGGCTCGAATATGTGGGAGAGATAAAAGGTGTGCTGTTTTATAACGATTCAAAAGCCACCAATGTGGATGCGGCGGTCAGGGCAGTAACAAGCTTTGACCGGCCCCTGATTCTCATTGCAGGGGGCCGTCACAAGGGTGCGGATTATGCACCCTTAGTCACCGCAAGTTGTGGAAGGGTAAAAGGGGCTGTTTTCCTGGGTGAGGCCAGGGGGCTGTTAGCACAATCTTTTAGAGATGAGATCCCCTTTTCCGTGGCCGAAAAAATGGAAGAGGCGGTATCTAAGGCCTTTACCATGGCGAGTAAAGGGGATGCTGTTCTCTTGGCACCTGCGTGCTCGAGTTTTGACATGTTTTCTGATTACCCTCACAGGGGCCGGGTTTTCAGAGAAGCGGTCGAGGGGCTTATTCATGGCTGAAAAAAAGAAGACAGATTCAGGATACGATTTTATGATTCTTATCCCTGCGATCCTTCTGATCTCTTTAGGCCTTGTCGTGGTTTATAGCACCAGTTCCAACTTAGCCGAACACCGTTTGGGAGACAGCTATTTCTATCTCAAGAAGCAGGCTCTGTTTTGTGCGATTGGGGTCGGCCTTATGGTGTTAACGAGGTATATCCCATGCACACTTTATTCAAAGCTTGTCTATCCCTTACTCTTAGTCAGTGTCTGTCTCCTGGCACTCCTTTTCATTCCCGGTCTGGGACGTAAGGTGGGCGGCGCCTGCAGGTGGATGAGTTTAGGGAACTTCTCCTTCCAGCCTTCTGAATTTGTGAAGTTCTCTTTGGCCGTGTATATGGCCTACTCCATGTCTAAGAAAGGAACAGCAATGGAGTCATTCTCCAAGGGCCTCTTCCCTCATCTACTGATTGCCGGCGCGTTTATATTGCTCATCGTCCTTCAGCCGGACCTCGGAACTGCAGTGATTATCGGCGTATGGGTTCTGATAGTGCTCTTTGTGGGGGGTGTGCGGATATTTCAGCTGTTTTCCATCTTTCTACTCTCTACTCCGGTCGTTATATGGCTGATCTGGAATGCTGATTATCGCATTAAAAGATGGCTGGCCTTCATCAATCCCTGGGATGATCCCCAAGGCATCGGATTCCAAATTATACACTCTTTCCTGGCCTTTGGGTCTGGAGGTGTTTTCGGGGCGGGCTTAGGCAACAGTAAACAGAAGCTCTTTTATCTGCCCGAACCCCATACCGATTTTGCGCTCTCCATCATGGGAGAAGAATTGGGCCTAATTGGTGTGGCGGCCGTTATCGTTCTGTTCGGCATCCTGATCATGGGTGGAATAAGAGTAGCACTTAAAGCCAGGGACCTTTACAGCGCCTATCTGGCCGTTGGTTTGACATCCTTTATCGGTCTCCAGGTGCTAATCAATATGGGAGTAGTCATGGGTTTGCTTCCCACAAAGGGGTTAACGCTTCCTCTCATAAGCTATGGTGGTTCTTCGCTGGTAATAACCCTTGTGAGTATAGGTGTTCTATTAAACATTTCATCGCGGAGTTGATGGAATGGTTAATGAAAAATATGAACATCGAAC
>JACNJD010000278.1:12309-17981 GCA_014382715.1 Candidatus Desulfacyla euxinica
AGTAACGAGTAACGAGTAACCAGCATCCAGCATAAATCGTTTGGGAGAATCGTCCCCGCATGGAGAATGGAGGAAGGGAAAGCAAGTCCGGATTTCGCCTAATAATTGCAGGTGGGGGCACAGGAGGGCATCTGTTTCCGGGTATAGCTGTCGCAAGGGAGTTAAAAAAAAGGGTTGAGAGTACGGAGGTCCTTTTTGTAATTGGCCCAAAGAGAATGGAATCAGAGATTTTATCTCCCATGGAACCGGAATTTGAAGCGGTTTCCATTGATGTGGAAGGGATAAAGGGTCGAGGATGGAAGAAAGGTATGCCTGTGCTAATGAAACTGCCCAAGAGCATCCTGCAATCGGCATCTATTATCAAGCAATTTGCACCGTCTTTTGCCCTTGGAGTTGGAGGGTATTCTGCGGGACCATTCTGCCTGGCCGCAAAATTAATGGGGATACCCACTGCGATCCATGAGCAGAATTCCTATCCGGGGGTTACTAACCGCCTGCTCTCTAAATTTGTAGATCGTATATTTATCTCTTTTGAAGAAAGCAGGCCCTATTTCAAAAAAAGGAGTCCGGTTTTAACCGGCAATCCGGTTCGACGCGAGCTCCTTTTGGGCCAGGCGAAACGGCCTGAAAAAGGTGATGAATTTACCGTTTTGGTGGTGGGGGGTAGTCAGGGCGCAAAGGCGATTAATGAGGCATTTGAGGAAGCCCTGATCTTTTTAAATAGCAGGGGAAAGATGATCGAAGTCATTCACCAGACCGGAAAAGGCGACCACTCGCGGGTGGCTGAAGAATACCGTGTCAGGGGGCTTAAGGGAGATGTTCTTCCGTTTATTAAGGATATGGGGGCAGCTTATAACCGGGCAGACATCGTGGTGGGCAGGGCGGGGGCAACTACTATCTCTGAATTGGCTGCATTGGGTAAGCCTTCGATTCTTATCCCCTATCCCCATGCAACGAACAACCATCAGGAGATAAATGCCGGCGTCTTAGTTCGAGCGGGAGGGGCCGAAATGATCCTCCAGAAGAACCTGAACGGTGAGGTAATGGCCCGTGCATTAATGAAATATATGGATGACAGGTCAGGGCTGAAAAAGATGGGCGAAGAGGCCCGGAAAATCAGTAGGACTAATGCGGCAAAGATTATCGTGGACCAGATAGTGGAGATGGCTGTGAGCTCATGAAACAATTCGGAAAGGCAAAGCATATTCATTTTGTGGGGATCGGAGGCATCGGTATGAGTGGAATAGCCGAGCTTTTGATCAATCTGGGCTATAGGGTGAGCGGATCCGATCTGAAGGAGACTGCGGTAACGCGAAGGCTTGCAGGTCTTGGAGGTAGTATTTTCAAGGGGCACGATAGGGAAAATGTGAAAGGGGCCGATGTTGTGGTCTACTCCTCAGCTGTCGGAGAGGATAACCCGGAAATCTTAGAAGCAACTGAACAGTATATTCCCGTAATACCGAGGGCCGAGATGTTGGCTGAGTTAATGCGACTCAAATATGGAGTAGCCATAGCCGGGGCCCATGGAAAGACAACCACCACCTCCATGGTGGCCTCTATTCTGACATGCGGACAGCTCGATCCAACCGTCGTCATCGGTGGGAGGTTAGACATCTGGGGTGGCTCAAATGCCAAATTGGGACAGGGAGATATCCTGGTTGCCGAGGCAGATGAAAGCGACGGCTCTTTTCTCGCCTTATCTCCCACAATCGCAGTGGTTACCAATATAGATCACGAACACATGGACCATTACGGTGATATTGAAACCATTCGTCAAACATTCATCGATTTCATAAACAAGGTCCCCTTCTATGGAACTGCCATACTCTGCCTTGATAACGAGGAAATCCAGGGGATTATTCCCCGTCTGAAAAAAAGATGCCTGACCTATGGAATGAGCCCCCAGGCCGATCTCAAAGGGGTAGATCTGAGAAAAGATAAATGGGGCACCAGCCTTGAAGTAATATACCGGAGTAGTTCATTAGGCAGGATAACAGTGGGAATGCCCGGAGAACATAATGTTCTTAACGCCCTTGCGGCAACTGCGGTTGGTCTCGAGCTGGACCTGGAGATCGGGGTCATCAAAGAAGGGCTCAAGGTTTTGGGTGGGCTTTCAAGACGCTTCCAGCTCAAGGGGGAAAGGAAAGGTGTCTTATTCCTCGATGATTATGGGCATCATCCCACCGAGATTATGGCTACACTCAAGACGGTCAAGGAGTGCTGGCCTGAAAGATGACTGATCATTTTATTCCAGCCTCACAGATACTCTCGAACTCAGGCTTTGTTAGATCGTTTTGTTCTCTCTTTTAATGATGCGGACATCCTTGTTGTGGCTCCGATTTTTTCCGCCGGCGAGGATACGATTAAGGGGATTACCTCGGAGACGTTGTCCAAGGGGATCAAAGATCATGGGCACAAAGAGGTAGTTTTTTGTTCCCGACAGGAAGATATTCTTCCCGCAGTCCTGGACCTCGTGCGGTCAGGTGATCTAATCATGACCCTCGGTGCCGGCAATATATATCGGGAAGGTGATCGGCTCTTTGAAGAGTTAGGCGAATAGTTTCAAATATGGATAAGACGCAGAAAGTAGAACTGCTTCGAATAGCTGGCCGGCAAATCGGTTTTGATTTTCCCATGAGCCAGCACACTACCTTGCGGGTTGGTGGAAACGCTGAATCTGTCTATGAAGCAAGTGATCCGGATGGGCTTTCGGGAGTAGTATCCTTCCTTGTCAAAGAAGAGATCCCCTATCTGGTGGCAGGGAAGGGGAGCAACCTGCTGGTCAGGGATGGAGGGATTGGAGGAGTAGTAATTTTACTTGCCGGGGCCTTCGCCGATATACAATTTGAGGGATCCGATTATCCGGACATATTAGCCGGGGCAGGCCTTTCTATTGCAGATCTCCTGATATGGTGCCGGGAGAAAGGCTTATCAGGATTAGAATTTCTTGCAGGTATACCTGGCAGTGTCGGGGGGGCTGTAGCAATGAATGCCGGGGCCTTTGGGAAGGAGACAGGTCCCAGGGTTCGAGAGATCAGGCTGGTCAGCCAACGCGGGCAACTGACGGCAAGAGATCGGTCCCGACTCAGGTTTTCATACCGTGACTCAAATTTGGAACCAGGGGTCGTTATTACCAATGTCCTTTTTCGATTGGACCGGGATGCTCCTAAAACTGTGTCAGCGAGGATCGCAGGCTGCCTCAAGAGACGGAAGGAGACCCAACCCCTCGAATATCCAAGTGCCGGGTCAATATTCAAGAATCCGCTCAACGATTATGCCGGCAGGCTTATCGAGCAGGCGGGATTGAAAGGAAAGAGAATAGGCGGTGCTATGATCTCAAATAAGCATGCCAACTTCATTGTCAATAAGGCCGGCGCGACAGCAATGGATATCCTAACCCTTATCGATCTGGCTCGGGAGGAGGTGAGAAGAACGGCGGGCGTGCAGTTGGAACTCGAGGTTCAAATAGTCGGGGGTGCAGAAAAACCATGAAAAAACGGGCCATTTTGACAAAACGATCTCTCAGGGAAAAAAGGGGGCGGGCTGTTTTTGCGGTATTTGGCGTAATCCAGCGGATTGGATCAGGGTTTTTGAAGATTTTTCTCTTCGTCGCCGTTATAGCGGTTGTGAGTTTATCCTTTATATCTTTTTACCATTACCTGCTTACGTCTCCTTATATGAAGCTTGAGCAGGTCGATATGAAAGGGGTTGATGGAAAAATCAGAAATGAGCTGATTGAGATGTGTGGCTTGAACTCTGAGCAGAGTCTGTTGGGCCTCAACCTTAACAAATTGAAAAAGAGAATGGATGAGCACCCCTGGGTCCGCTCCGTTAAATTGGAAAGACGTTTCCCCCATACACTTATTGTCGAGGCCGAAAAACAGATTCCCGCAGCATTAGCACTTACAGATCGATTTTACTACGTGAATCAACGGGGCGAGATATTCAAGATGGTTTCTGAATCGGACGACAACGATTTTCCGATCATTACAGGTCTTTCCAAAAACAGATCAAGGGCCCAGGAGCAATTGGACAAGACAATGCATGTAATAAATGTTTTGGACTCAGAAGATGATCTCTGGTCATTAGATGGAGTTTCGGAAATCCATCTCAGGAAAAATGGGGAGATATCGCTCTATTTCAATCATCTGAGAGCGGAGGTCACATTCAAGTGGGACGAATTTGGCGACAAAATAGATGGGTTGAAAAAGGTGGCTGAACATCTGAGCCAGTCGGGAAAAATTGACACCGTGACACATATTAACCTCAACTATGAGGATGGGGCAGTGGTCTCTTTCAGAAACAGCTAATACACAGTATCCGCATGGAGTGTAGCCCATAGCATATTTAGCAGAAGGTCATTCTTTGCACCATGTGCTCTGCTCTACACGGGGAGTAAGGTAAGGACGCAATGGCAGGGGATATAATTGTAGGTCTGGATATAGGCACTACCAAGATCTGTGCAGTGGTAGGAGATGTTAGCCCTGATGGCGTAGAGATAATCGGCATGGGAAGCCATCCTTCCGAGGGCCTGAGAAAAGGCGTAGTTATTAATATAGAACATACCGTCAATTCCATTAAGGAAGCCATAGAGGAAGCAGAGACCATGGCCGGGTGTGAAATAAGCTCGGTTTATGCCGGGATAGCCGGAGGTCATATAAAAGGATTTAACACCCCGGGAGTCATCGCCCTGAAAGAAAAAGAGGTAACCAAAAAGGATATCGACCGGGTTATTGAGGCTGCAAGCGCAGTGGCCATCCCCATGGACCGTGAGGTTATCCATACCCTGGTTCAGGAGTTTATAGTTGATGACCAGGGCGGCATTCTGGATCCCCTTGGAATGGCCGGTGTTCGTTTAGAGGCTAAGGTTCATATAGTGACAGGTGCGGTTACATCCGCGCAAAACATTATAAAATGCGCCAACAAGGCCGGGCTGGATGTCTACGATATTGTGCTCGAGTCTATAGCTTCGAGCGAGGCAGTCCTAACAAAAGAAGAGCGCAATATTGGAGCCGCGCTGATCGATTTTGGCGGGGGGACGACCGATATGGCGCTATTTTCCAATGGAGCTATCAAACATACTTCGGTTCTGGCCTTAGGCGGGGATAACCTGACTTATGATATTGCTGTTGGTCTGAGGACGCCGAAGTTGGATGCGGAAAAGATCAAAATAAAATATGGGTGCGCGCTTTCATCAATGATCGGCAGGGATGAGATCGTAGAAGTCCCAGGAGTAGGGGGAAGGAAGCCGAGGACCCTTTCCCGGCAAATCCTGGGGGAGATCCTGGAGCCGCGGGTGGAAGAAATTTTTGCCCTGATCCACGGCGAGCTTGCACGTTCAGGCTACCAGGAGAGGGCCGGTTCGGGAGTTGTCGTGACGGGTGGATCTGCAGAACTCCCGGGAGTCAGCGAAATAGCAGAGCAGATATTCAATGCCCCGGCTCGAGTGGGATATCCCGAGGGGGTAATAGGACTGGCAGACCTTGTCAACAAGCCCATGTATGCCACACCCGTAGGGCTTGTTCTCTATGGTGCCAAAGTAAGCAAGAGAAAGCGAAAATTCCGAATAAGGGATTCCAATATTTTTCACCTTGTTATGGCAAGGATGAAAAGATGGTTTAAGGAGATTGTTTGATGAATCTGGGTATTGGGTACTGGGTATTGGGTATTAG
>JACNJD010000278.1:18172-24065 GCA_014382715.1 Candidatus Desulfacyla euxinica
TTAGGTACTGGGTATTAGGCGATTCGAAATCAATTATTCACAAGAAAGGGGGACATTATGAAATTCGAGTTCATCGATGAGGTCGAAAAGGGGAGCTACAACGCCAGAATAAAAGTGTTGGGGCTCGGAGGAGCTGGGGGTAATGCTATTAACAACATGATTAGCTCAAACCTGAAGGGGGTTGATTTTGTTGTGGCAAATACCGACTCCCAGGATCTTGAACAATCTTTATGCTCTCACAAGATCCAATTAGGCCCTTCCATCACCATGGGTCTTGGAGCGGGGGCAGATCCTGACATCGGCAGGACTTCAGCAGAGGAAAGCATTATTGAAATCAAAGAGGTATTGGACAGGTCAGACATGGTTTTCATAGCGGCAGGGATGGGAGGTGGAACAGGGACCGGCGCCTCTCCTGTAGCGGCCCGTGAGAGCAGGGAGAGCGGGGCTCTAACGGTGGCTGTCGTGACAAAACCCTTCAAGTTCGAGGGAGAACCGCGAATGAAGAGAGCTATGGAGGGTATTGAGGCCCTCAAGAATCAGGTCGACAGCCTGATTGTCATCCCTAATGAACGTTTAAAGAGCTTAGGTGATAAAGCCACACCTCTTAAAGAGCTTTTTGTCAAGGCCGATGATGTCCTCCTCCAGGCGGTCAAGGGGATTTCAGATCTGATCATGAGCCGCGGTTTTATCAATCTTGATTTTGCCGATGTGAAAAAGGTGATGGAAAAGATGGGAACCGCGCTCATGGGGATGGGTAAGGCAAGCGGGGAGAACAGGGCTTGCGAAGCTGCACAGAACGCCATCAACAGCCCTCTCTTAGAGGACATCTCCATTGATGGGGCCAAAGGACTCCTCATGAATATAACCGGACCTCTTGACATGACCATGGAAGAGGTTGAGGAGGCCTCCAACTACATTAAAAACGAAGTGAATGATGATGCGGAGATATTTTGGGGTATGGTCCTTGACGACTGCCTGGAGGATGAGGTCCAGGTGACAGTTATAGCTACCGGGATAGATGGCCATCCTAAAGAGAAAGATCGGAACTTCCTCAGGGCCGTTGTTAGAGATGCGATTGAGACCCCATCCCCGGATTATGATAATGTGGTCAGGCTGAGAGATGTAACCCCTGAAGATGTTCAGGAGGGCTGGACAGTTAAGATGAATGGCGTGAATCTCGATGAGCCTACCTTTATGAGGCAGGAAGAGGGTCTGTCAGATTCATTGGAGGAAAAATTTTGCAAACCAGAGAAAAAAGGGTTTTTCGAAAAATTCCGCATAAAGGAAAGTCTGGATTATCCAACTTTTCTGCGAGTGAAAGCAGATTGACCCTGTATGAGTTTTACGAGTTGAATCCGTGAAGGTAAACTGAGACGTGTCAAGCGACATCATTTCCCTCTATCGAGCCCGGCTTGCGGAGGAAAAGGGATCTGTAATAAAGGATTGGGGCGGTAAGCTGTCAATCGCCCTAATATACCCCAATTACTACCGCCTGGGCATGTCAAATCTGGGTTTCCAGATTGTTTACCACCTTTTAAACGAGAAACGCCATGTTGTTGCAGAGCGTGCTTTCCTGCCCGAAGGTCAAGAAATGTCCCTCTACCTTCGATCGGGAAAGCCGCTCCTCTCCCTGGAATCGCAGACCCCACTCTATGAATTTGATCTCGTGGCCTTCTCTCTCTCCTTTGAAAATGACTATGCCAATGTCCTTAATATCTTAGATTTAGCCGGGATTCCCCTCTCCGCAGAGGAAAGGCCAGACCTCAACCCCCTTATTATGGCAGGGGGGGTTACCACTTTTCTGAATCCGGAGCCATTGTCCCCCTTTGTTGATTTCTTTTTGCTTGGCGAGGCGGAAGCCAGCTTAGAAGTGTTTTTGGACCTCTTTATGGAGTTCAATAATTACAGGTCTTCAAAAAAAGAGGTTATAATCAATTTAGCGAGGAATATGCCTAATCTTTACGCCCCCCTTCTCTACCAGACCCAATACCATAAGGGCGGCACCCTTAAAGCCTTTATTCCGGCAGGAGAGCAGATCCCTGAAAAAATAAAGGTGGCCTGTTCTGCCGAAGGCGGGTTCTCTGAACATAGTATGCCAATTTCGGCCATTACTACTCCGAATACGGAATTCGGCGACAAGGTCCTGATCGAGGTAGGAAGGGGATGTGGGCATTCATGCCGCTTTTGTGCTGCGGGTTATGCCTATCGCCCTCCGAGAGCCTATAAGGAGTCGTTACTGCGCGAATCCGTTCTCAAGGCAATGGAGCGATCCCATCAGATAGGCCTGCTGAGCCCCGCGGTATCGGATATAGCAGGGATAGAAGATCTGATGGAAATGATTGTCGAGAGAGGAGGCTCTTTTTCTGTCTCATCATTAAGGGCAGAGACATTGACGCAGGGGCTCCTTGACAAACTGAAGTCCACTGGTCAGAAGACCGTAACCATAGCCCCGGAAGCTGGGTCTGAAAGACTTCGGAGGTCGATAAATAAGCGTCTTACAAGAGATCAAATCGTTGAAACTGTGCGCATGATTTCCAGGACCGGGGATTTTTCTATCAAGCTGTACTTTCTCATCGGTCTTCCCACTGAAACGGCCGATGACATAGGCGAGATCACGGAACTTGTAAAGGAAATCAAACACCATATGGTCAGAGAATCTGCTGAGAGAGGGAGAATAGGCCGAATCAAGCTCAGTGTGAACTGCTTTGTTCCAAAGGCCTTTACCCCGTTCCAGTGGTTTCCCATGGAAGAATTGGGATCCATCAAGAAGAAACAGAAATGGCTGAAGAAGTCGTTGGACAAGGCCGGGGGTATAGATGTGAGCTCGGATATCCCGAAATGGGCCTATGTCCAGACACTTCTTTCCATGGGAGATAGAAGGGTCGGCGCTATCCTGCTGGCAGCCCATAAATCGGGGGGGGACTGGACCAAAGCCCTGAGATTCTCTGATATTAATCCAGACTTTTTTGTATACCGGCCAAAAGGGATTGATGAATTGCTCCCGTGGGATTTCATTGATAATGGGATTTCAAAGAAACATCTTAAAAGAGAACGTGACCTGGCCCTGAAGGGAGAGGAATCGGATATCTGCCGCGTGGGAGATTGCTATCGTTGCGGGGTGTGCGGTAAGGAGGAACAATGCTTAGACAATTAGTAGTTGGACCCTATCAGTCGAATTGTTACATTCTGGGACAAAAGGAAACAAAAGAAGGTCTTGTGATAGACCCCGGTGACGAGGTATTCCGTATAGTAAAGGAGATATCGGGCTTGGGACTCAAGATCCGTTATATCCTCATTACCCACGGGCATGTGGATCATGTGGGCGGAGCCAAAGAGCTGAAAGAAATTACCGGGGCCCCTGTGTTGATCCACTCCCTCGATGCAAACGGCCTTGGATTCGAACCCGACGACCTTCTTGTTGATGCCCAGGAGATCCCTTTCGGGGAAATTAAAATATCTGTGATCCATACACCGGGACACTCACCGGGCGGGGTGTGCTTTCATGCACCGGGAGTGGTGTTTACGGGTGATACCCTGTTCGCGGGTTCCATTGGAAGGACCGATTTTCCCGGTGGTAACCATCATCAACTGATACAGGGCGTTATGGAAAAGATTTTTCCCTTGGGAGATGATTTGAGGGTATATCCCGGACACGGACCGCATAGTACCATTGGCGCAGAGAGAAAACATAATCCATTTTTCAGACATTGATGAACCCGTAAAAAGTCAGAAAGCTCCCGTTATTGTCATTCCCGCGAACGCGGGAATCCAGGGGAATCAGTCACTTCTGGGCTCCCGCGTTCGTGGGAGTGACGGCTTTGGCGACTTTTTGCGAGGCCATCAACATTAAGCCCCAAAATTGACGGAAAGCCCCAGTCCCGTCATCCGCGGGTTGACATTCTACTTATGATGTTGTTTCTTGTGGAGCATGAAATTCTTAGCCGACCTCCACATCCATTCCCACTATTCCAGGGCAACTTCCAAGACCCTTGACCCTGAGCGTCTTTCTATCTGGGCACAAAAAAAAGGTATCGCCCTGATAGGCACAGGGGACTTCACACATCCCGGATGGGTTTCAGAACTAAACGACAAGCTCGTGGAGACCCGGGAAGGCCTCTATCAGCTAAGGCCTCAGCTCCAAAGGGAAATCAACTCCCAGGTGCCTCCTTCATGCGGGGGAGACACCCGGTTTCTCCTGTCAGGCGAGATAAGCTGCATCTACAAAAAGGGGGATAGAACGAGAAAGCTCCATCACCTCATCCTCATGCCCAATATGTCTTCAGTAATCAAGTTCAATAAAAAACTGGCGCGTATCGGGAATATCTCTTCTGATGGCAGACCTATATTAGGGCTCGACTCGAGAGACCTCCTGGAGATTGTTCTGGAGACCGATGAGAGGGCCTTTTTTATTCCTGCCCATATCTGGACCCCCTGGTTTTCCCTGTTTGGATCCAAGTCAGGATTCGATGCCATAGAAGAGTGTTTTGAGGACCTCACGAGCCACATTCACGCCCTGGAGACCGGGTTATCCTCTGATCCGCCAATGAACCGATGCCTCTCCGCATTAGACAGATATGTACTGGTTTCCAATTCCGATGCTCACTCTCCAGGAAAGTTAGGGCGGGAGGCCAACATATTTGATACGGACCTGGATTATGACCACGTGATTCGGGCCATGACCGATGGAAGGGGCTTCGGGGGCACCATTGAGTTTTTCCCCGAGGAGGGGAAATACCATTTAGACGGTCATCGCAAGTGCAAAATAAGGCTTGAACCGGAGGAAACCGTTGAGTTGGAGGGGCGCTGTCCTGTATGCCAGCGACCATTAACAGTGGGTGTTCTCAACCGGGTATACCAGCTTTCAGATCGTGATTCTCCTAAGTTACCCAAAAACTTTATCAGTCGCATCCCCTTGTCTGAAGTCCTTTCAGAGCTGTTCGGCTGTGGCCCTGCAACAAAAAAAGTGGGTGGCTTCTATGAAAGACTTATTTCACAAATAGGTCCGGAGCTTGAGATCCTTATGAATGTCCCGCTGACCAGGCTAAGACAGGCAGGCGGGTCTGTTTTTGCAGAGGCCGTGGGGAGAATGCGGCGCAATCAGGTGATTCGTGAAGGGGGGTATGATGGTCAGTTCGGCGTAATGCATCTTTTTGAGGACTCGGAAAGGGAGACTGTCTCTGAACAAATGGCTCTATTCGCGAACCAGGAACCAAAGCTCACCAGAAGTGGGAATGCTTCTTCATATACGGGTGTCTCATGATACATTTCTGGCTCATTTTACAACATGAGACAATTTGCTTCAGTCTGGCCCTTTACGAATCTTATTGTCCATCTTTTCTATCTTACCGCTAACATATTAATAATAAAAGTATTTTTAAATATTCTTTCAATGCTGATTTTCCTGCCCGGCTCTTTTGTGGCCTTTTCAGATTTGAGCTGAACCTGGAATAATTTTCCCTTGCCTCTACAAAATATAATAATATCATGAGATTAGCCATTATTTCTATCGACGAGACACTACTGTCTCATGATTTTCCTCCGATGGTTGCGGGTTAAGATTCAGGCCACGGTTAAACAGACCTTAACTCTTTGATAATAGGGCAATGTTGGCGCCTGTTCCCTGGGATAAATTTTTTGGCACGGAACCTGCTTTTACCTGCAACACCTGATTTGTTCTCGGAGGTATATAAGGAATGAGACCATGCGATGAAAGTATAAAAGAGACCCTCGGACTTGCAGAAAAAATGATGAAAACAGCCGATGATGGTGACTGGGTGCGTGAAGACAACGGATGCGGCGTTCTCTACGGTGTTCTAAGAGATTCTGCATTTAAGATTAAGAAACTGGCAGAAGCAGAAAGGGATGCCCATAAAAAAAAGGGTTGGTGGAAGGA
>JACNJD010000280.1 GCA_014382715.1 Candidatus Desulfacyla euxinica
TCTTGACAGAAACCAAACATATCATCCACTTCAAGAACCTGCAATATCTTCAATTCGGGTAGAACGACTAAACCTGTGATATCTGATTCTGTATATGCATTAGCGATGAGTTACAGCTACTTGTTACGTCTTGCTGCTTTTGTATTGGTCGCGGAAATTGTGCTATATATTTTGCACCATTACAGAGCCCACCCCGCTCTTATTGCCTCCCCAACCCCTTCCGTCGAATCTTGCGAAACTTCTTGGGCCGCTCGATGCCTAATTTCTTCATGCGAAAGGCCAGGGTGGAGGCCGGAAGGTCCAGGAGTTCTGCGGCCCCACCCGGCCCCCTCACCTTCCAAGAAGTCTTTTGTAATGCCCACAGGATATGTCTGCGTTCATTGTCACTGAGGGTCATCCCGCCCCCTTGGTGGACCCAGTCGGGTTGACTGCCGGTTAATTCCGGGACCTTGAAGACCCCTTCACCACTCAAAATGGTTCCCCTCTCAATGATATTTTCCAGTTCCCGGACGTTTCCCGGCCAGTCGTATTGAAGTAGGCGATCCATATCCGAATGGTGAATCCCTGTAAAGTTCTTCCCCCTTTTTTTGGAATATATCTTCAGGAAGTAGTGGGCCAGGAGGGGGATATCCTCTTTTCGCTCCCTCAGCGGAGGTACGTAGATAGGAAATACGGCCAACCGGTAGTAGAGATCAGCACGAAATTTCTGGGCCTTCACTTCCTTCTCCAGATTTCGGTTGGTAGCCACCACAAGCCTGAAATCCGAATTAAGGGTCTCGGTTCCGCCTACCCTTTCAAATTCCTTGGTCTGAAGGACCCTCAACAGCCGAACCTGAATATCGAGGCTGATACCCCCGATCTCGTCCAGAAAGAGGGTACCGCTGTCGGCAAGCTCAAATCTGCCGGCCCGGCGACTCACGGCCCCGGTGAATGCGCCTTTTTCGTGACCGAAAAGTTCGCTGGGAATCAGGCTCTCGGTGAGGGCGCTGCAATGGACCCGAATGAAGGGTTTGTCCTTTCGACTACTGTGACGGTGGATGGCCCGGGCCACCAGCTCCTTTCCCACACCCGTCTCCCCGATGATCATCACGGAGGCGCCCGTCCCGGTGACCTGGTCCACCTGACTCAAGACGTTTTTGATGGCCGAGCTTTCTCCCACGATGTCTTCAAAGTGGAGATCCTGCAAATGCTCTTCTTTGTAGTAGAGGGTCTCTTCACTGAGTTTCTGATTCAGCCGTTGTATTTCATCGTAGGCCCTTGCGTTATCCATGGCAAAGGCAGCCAAAGCCGCAAAATAGGAGAGCAGTTCAAGATCCGATTCTTTGAAGGCGCTGCTGAGAAGCCGGTTGTCATGATAGAGCACCCCCACGGTCTTGTCCCTTAGAATCATGGGCACACAGATCCTGGAACGAATGATCTCTCCTGCCTGTGATTCGCGATCTTCTTCGGTACGTGTGTCTAAAACGCTTCCCTTCCCCGCCATACCAACGGCTTCGATCATTTTCAGAGAGGATGCAAAGTTCTTGTCATGGACCTGGTCCGACGTGAGGTTCTTGGATGCCCTCAGAAGGAGCGGATAATGATCCCCTTTCTCTCCCAGAAGAAAGATGGCCCCTCTCTCCGCTCCGGCGATCCGGTTAACCGTGCTGATGATGTGCTGGACGAGATCTTTATTGTCCCGAATGGTGACCACCTCCTGCCCCAGTTTGAGGATTTCCTTAAGGAGGCTTTCCCCCACCGGCCGGTCCTTGATCAGGGCCCTCAAGTCGTCGGGGATCAGGGTGTCATTGAGGGCAGCGGCTTTTCGGGACGCTGCAAGGGTCAGTTTTTTTGCCTTTTCACGTTCCCCTCTTCGGAGATATTCGCGCGCCATCTCCAGTCTCGACCTGGAAAGCTCAATCTGGTGGCCGGAGACCTCCAGCCATTTGATGGATTTTTTCAAGGACTGGATGATCTTCTCAGAAGGCGTCCCTTTCATCTGCAATAGAATGGCCTGATATCGATATGCCACCCCTTTCATGAAGATGTTCTTCCCGGTTATCATCCCCTGGACGAGCTTTTCCAGGGAGAGCCCTTCCACCTCTGGAAAGACGCCTTTTTCCATAGCAAGGGCCAATTCCATCAAGTAGGGGTAGAGGTAGACGGTGGTCTGGACTTTTCGGCTTTGCTTCAAAAATTCTCCAAGGTAAGAAAGGGCCTTGTCGTTTTCTCCCATGAGATAATAGAGATAAGCCAGAAAGATCTTTCCTGTCATCCATACCCAATCATTATGGGCTTTCTTTGCCTTGCTTTCCGAGTCCTTGAGGAATTGCAGGGCCTCATCGTTGCGGCCAATTTCCATGAGGATATTGCCGATATTTCCTTCCGTATAGGAGGCCAGGTATAAATCCCCTTTTTCCAGGCATTGTGACCGGATGGCATCCAGCATGCCCAGACCCTGGGTAACCTGACCGATCTGACCGTAGCAATACCCCACGGTCATCACCGCCAGGAGGGGAAATCCCCCTTTGGGATATTTCTCAATATCAGGGACGGATTTTTCGTAGATCCGCACCGCTTCCCGAAATCGACCCTGCCAGAAGAGAAAAAAGGTGCTGAATGTGGTGGCCGAACGCATCAACTTGGGGTCATTGAGTTCCTGGGCCAGGGACCACCCCTCTTCAAACTGCTTCAGGGCGCTGGTGTACCTTGATCTTAGCCATTCATTCTTGGCCATATGCATCTTGAGCAGGGCCTGTAATCTCGGGTTATTCAGTTTCCTGGCCCGTTTCAGGGCTGATTGCAGGACCGAGAGGACCCGGGCCGTGTCGTGCCTGGCAGTGGAGATTTTGGAGTATTTAATTGCGGTTTCGCTGAACAGCAGATCCTCCTCATCCCCGCTTGAATCGGACAAATCGTCCAGGACCTTGCTATAACATTGAAGCGCGTCTTCCGCCATATAGCTTCGAAGATGGAGATCCCCGGCCTTCACCAGGTACCGGCACCGGTCAATGTTATTAGGGATATGGATCAAATGGTGCGACAGGGCATGGGCTTTATTCTCGTCATCCGGCAATTCTCCCATCAGGATATCGGCCATATGGCTATGAAGCTGTCTTTTCTCCTGCTCCGATAACCGGTGAGCCCATTTCTTTCTCTTTCCCTCATTCACAAAGCAATAACACCCCGGCTCCTTCTTGACGAGCCACCCTTCTTTGATCCCTTCTTCCAGATGCACGAGGATTTGAGAGGGTTTTTTACCGGTGAGAAGATCGAGCAGCCAGTCGATGGAAAAGTCAGCCCGAAACAGGGCAGCAACTGCCAGGGTTCGGTGATGATCCGGGGTCTGTTCATAAGATATTGGGACTTCCATGGGGTCAGGCCTCCATGTTTTGAACGGTCTTTCTACCGATTTCAGGCTAAAAGGAAAAACCCCTTTTGTCAAGCCGCTTGAACAATATTTGGGCCGTAAAAAACTACATGTTGTGCACAAAAAAGACAGCTTTTCTTCCATTTCTTGCTAACAACCTGCAATCATGCCTCTTTTAACAACTCCGGGAAACGGCATTTTTCTTGCAGAGTATTGATTTGTTTTGGTGCGTCTTACCAAAAAATGGAATTTTTCTGCCCTGGGGCAGACTCGTTTTTCACTTATTCATAGATACCATAATGATTTGAGGAGGTTTTCAAATGGCTGACAAAGGGTACGATGTTATCGTCGTAGGTTCGGGTATCGGCGGCTGCGGTGCGGCCGCTCTTCTGGCAAAAAACCATGGGAAAAAAGTGCTGGTTCTGGAAAAGTCCCCGACCATAGGTGGGCGGGTGGCTTCATACACCGGCAAGGGCGACAAGGTCACCATCGACGGCAAGGAACTGGACGACAGGGGATTCATGAAATCGCTGGCGGACAGCCGTTGCTGGGTCTCCTACTGTGAACCGGACATCAAAACCATGTTCGCCCGGGGTCTCTTAGACGGATACACCTTTGAAAACGGGGGGCACGGGCTCTTCTGGGGCAACAAATCCAGATGCCGTCTGCTGTTAGACTATCTGGGAAGACCGGTGGATCTGCCCGTGAACAACGGCCTCGGCTTTGTGGATTGCCGGGACAACAGCATTTATCAGGTGCCGGGCAGAAAACCCTATCCCTGGCAGACGGAGACCGGATATCGCGAGACCCTAAGTGCCCTGAAACAGATGGGTGGCCTCTCCATGGAGGAATGTGCAGCGGCCATGGAAATGGACGTCCAGACCTGGCTTGAAGAGCGGGGCCTGACAAAAAATGAAGAGGCCTACGACTACATCAAGGTGGTCATGGCCTGCCAGAACGCCATGGCAGAACCCAAAATGGCGCCGGCCGGCGATTTCTTAGGGTACATGGCCATTGCCAGGGATATTCATATGAACCTGCACTCGGGATCTGTGGCCACTGTGGCAGACCCCGGATGCATGGCCATTCCATTGGCCATGGAACAGGCCTTGAACGCGGCGGGGGGCGAGATCATGCGCGCCACACCGGTGGAAGAAATCATCGTTGAAGAGGGTAAGGCTCGTGGGGTTATTATTCGAAACAGAGAAGGGGAATTTGAAACCATCGAGTGCGATACGGTCATCTGTAACATCCCCCCGAAACATATCTTTAATGTCCTGCATCCCAGGCACTTCCCGGCAGAATGGGTGGATCTGCTCCAGAACCGATTCTGGTCAGCCGGGCTTCTTTCTGCCTTTATCGGCATCAAGGACAATGTCTGGGCCCAGTATGAGGTGGATGAACGGAGCTTTGTCTGGATGCCGGGGATTATCAAACACGAGGGATTCATCGGAGCCGTGGATATGGTCATGTGGAGTATGGCCGCCTGTGCCAAGCGGGCACCCGAAGGCAAGCGGGACTTCATCTTTTCAACGGCCCTCACCGACAAGGAGATGCGCGATCCAAAGAAGGTGATGCGCATCATCAACTATTGCATGCAGTGGTTCAAAAGGACCTTTAAGGGCTGGGAAGAAAACGTGGAATTCGTCCTTTGGACACCCTCTGATGAGGCATACGGCAACTGGCGTCCCATCGGAGAGAAACGCCCGCCCTTGAGAAGCGACCATGTGGACGGTCTCTTCTTTGTTGGGGACCAGTACGGCCAGCGTTTGTGGGGCGGCGGCGTGGACGGGGCCTCCCTCTGTGCCGTGATGCTCGTGGACGAGATGATGGGGACGGAATTAGAGTTCTCCCTCTATCCGCCCTACCACCAGGGGATCCCGAAACCGGCCACGACCTGGTAGAGATTAGTTGCGGGTTATGGATTACGGGGTGCAGGGTTAGCCCCTATCAAGTATTCAGTTTCAAATTTCGAGTTTCGAGTTTTACGTAAACAATTCCGGCTTGTCCGGGTCAGGAGAATAAAATGGCACTCATTACTGCCGAAGAATACAAAGAAAGTCTAAACGACGGTCGAGAGGTTTACTATAAGGGAGAGAAGGTGGATAACGTGACCACCCATCCCAATCTGGGCGTATGTGTGGATCTGATGGCCATTGACTATGAAATGGCCGAAGACTCTGAGCTTCGAAAGCTCGCGGTCATGGAAGATCCTGAAACAGGGGAAGAGATCAGCCGTTATTACTACACCCCGAAGAATGCAGAAGACCTGATAAAGGCCCACGACCTGATTGTCAAGGCCACCGAACTGGGGGACGGCTATATTCCGCTGGCACACGACATCGGGGCCGATGCGCTCAATGCCATTAACATCACGGCCAACATGATGGGCAACCAGGACTATGTAGACCGAATTCAGAACTACCGAAAACACCTTCAGGAAAAGGACCTCGCCACCTGTGCCGGCGTCACGGACGTAAAGGGAAACCGTAATTACAGGCCTTCACACCCGGAGCAGGCCCACCCGGACTTCAATGTTCGTGTGGTAGAGAAGAACAGCAAAGGGATCGTGGTACGCGGCGCCAAGGTCCACATAACAGGTGCGGCCTATTGCAACGACATCCTGGCCATCCCCTGCAGGGCTATGAGCGAGGCCGATGCGGACTATGCGGTGGCTTTTGCCATTCCGGCCAATACCAAAGGGATACGCCAGGTCTGCCGCCCCTTTACCTCACACATCAGCCCGCTGGAATTCCCTAACTCGAGGCCGGTGAGGGTTCACACCGATTCCTTGATCATCTTCGACGATGTCCTGGTCCCGTGGGAAAGGGTGTTTCTCTGCGGTGAATGGAAATTTGCGGCCACCATGGTTTACAATTTCGCCCTCATGCATCGCCGGACCGGGTGCGCCTACCGAATCCCCCTTTCCGAACAGTTCGTGGGAGTTGGTGCGGCTATCGCCGAATATAACGGCATATCAGAGGCACCGCACGTCAAAGAAAAACTCATCGACCTGATCATCTATCTGGAGACACTCAAATCGCTGTCCAAGACGGCCTGCTACGATTTCGTCATGCGGGGGGACATCGCGGTTCCCAACCCCATTGCCACCAACATGGCAAAGTACCATTTCGCCCATAACTATCATGACGTGGTCAAAATCGTGCAGGACCTGGCGGGAGGACTCACCGTAACAGCTCCCACCTACAAAGACTATATGCGCCCGGAGCTCCATGACGATATCGACAAATACCTCATGGGCAACAAGAATATCTCCACGGAAAACCGGCTGCGCATGTTCGATCTGATACGGAGAATTACCACCTCGGATCTGGAGACCATCTGTCTGCACGGTGAAGGCTCACCCATGGCCGAGCGGATGACCATCTACATGGAAGGGGCAAAGGTGCTAAAGCAATGCCAGAAGCTGGTAGAAGAAATGGCGGAGATCAAGAGATAATTAAAAATTGAGGAATTTAGGGATTAAGGGATTAAGACAAATTTTTGTTATCCCGCTTCTGGTTTCATGAAGACGGGATCAACATTTCACCGGAACCGGCTTGGCCAGGTTAGGCATTTTAGTCAGTTTCCGTACAGAAAGGAGGACAACAGATGGACTGTTCATTTCTCTCTCAAGAAGGAAAAGTGGCCCTGGTCACCGGCGGTAGCCGAGGCATTGGAAAGGCCATTGCACTGGCCTTTGCGGACGCGGGTGCGGATCTGGTCCTGGCCAGTCGAAAGCTGGAGACCCTGGAAAAAGTGGCTGATGAAATCAGAGCCATGGGTCGAAAGGCCCTTTGCGTACCGACCCACGTAAAAAAAATCCCCGATCTGGAAAATCTTGTGGAAAAAGCCATGGCCGAATTCGGGCGCATCGACATCCTGGTCAACAATGCGGCCACCAACCCGGCCATGGGTCATGTGGTGGACACCGAGGAGGGTGTCTTTGATCATATCATCGCCACCAACCTCAAGGGGTATTTCATGTTGAGCAAGCTGGTAGGGAAAATCATGCGGGACCAGAAATCGGGAAATATTGTTAACATCTCTTCCGCCGGGGGCGTGAGCCCGGTTGAGGGGCTGGGTCCCTACTGTATCAGCAAGGCCGGGATCAACATGCTCACCAAGCAGATGGCCCTGGAGTTGGGTCCTTCCAATGTGCGTGTCAACGCCATTGCCCCCCGAATCGTGAAGACCGATTTCAGCAAGGCCCTCTGGACCAACGACAAACTCATGGAGATGGAGTTCAAGTTCACACCGCTCAAGTGTGTGGCCACGCCTGAAGAAATGGCACAGGCTGCCCTCTACCTGGCATCCAGTGCCAGCAACTACATGACCGGACACATCCTTGTGATCAACGGCGGGGCGTTTTTTTAGTGAAACACCATGCTAAAAGTCATCAATCTGGAAACCACGTATAATGACATCATCCTGGCCTTAAAGGGAGTCTCCCTTGAGGTGCCCCCTAATCGTATTGTGACCGTCTTGGGGGCCAACGGCGCAGGCAAGACCACCACCATCAACACCATTTCGGGTATTCGGAAGACCCTGGATCTGGCCATTGAAGACGGAAGCATCGAATTTGAGGGACAGGTTATCAATGAGCGGGAGCCCCACCAGGTGGTGTCCATGGGCATCCTTCAGGTCCCGGAGGGGAGGAGGGTCTTTGCCGAATTGACCGTGGACGAGAACATTATTATCGGTTCCTACACCCTCCAAAGCAGAAGCCACTATCTGCGCAACAGGGAATCGGTCCTGGGCTATTTTCCCATCCTCAAAGAACGCGGCAGCCAGTTGGCCGGGTATTTGAGCGGCGGGGAACAGCAGATGCTCGTCATTGCCCGGGCCCTCATGCCCGAACCCAAGCTGATCATGATGGACGAGCCTTCCCTGGGGATTGCACCCCTGGTGGTCAAAGAGATTTTCCAGATCATTGACCGGATCAATCGAGAAAAGCATGTGGCCATGCTTCTGGTGGAGCAGAATGCCAATGTGGCCCTGTCCATCGCCCACCACGGCTATATCATGGAGAACGGCAGGGTCGTTATGGAAGGCCCGAGCGAGGTCCTCAAAGAAGACCGGGACATCAAGGAGTTCTATCTGGGATTATCGGAGATGGGGGCTAAAAAGAGTTTTCGGGATGTGAAACATTATAAACGAAGAAAGCGATGGCTGAGCTGAAAAAAGAGCGTCCCATACAATTGGAGATTTCCGACCTCTCCATGGGGTTTGGCGGTATTCAGGCCACCCGCGACGTCTCCTTTTCGGTACACGAGGGGGAAATCTACTCCATCATCGGGCCAAACGGCGCCGGCAAGACAACGGTCTTCAACTGCATCAGCGGCATATACCGTCCACAGGAGGGGAGCATTCGATTCCAGGGCAGGGAAATCGTGGGGATGAAACCACATAAGATCGCCCACCTCGGAATCGCCAGGGCCTTTCAGAACATCGAGCTCTTTCGAGGGATGACGGTCTTGGACAACCTCATGTCGGCCAGGGGTTTCCTGCTTCCCTACGGTCTGTTCCGTTCAGCCCTCTATTTGGGGAAATGTGTTCGAGAGGAGATCAACGCCCGGGATGCCGTGGAAGAGGTCATTGAGTTTCTGGATCTGCAGCTTTTTCGAAAAACACCAGTGGGTGGTCTGTCGTACGGTCTTCAGAAGAGGGTGGAACTGGCAAGAGCCATGGCCATGAATCCAAGACTTCTCCTGGTGGACGAACCGGTGAGCGGCATGAACTTGGAAGAAACCGAGGATATGGCACGCTATCTCTTAGACATCAACGAGGAGATGAATATTACCGTGGTGCTTGTCGAACACGATATGGGGTTGGTCATGGACCTCTCGGACAGGGTCACCGTATTGAATTTCGGCATCAAGATTGCCGAAGGTCCTCCGCGGGAAATCGGCCAGAACCCCGAGGTCATCCGCGCCTACCTGGGTGAGGAAAGGATTCAAGGACGATCTTAAGAATGGACAGCGTAGAAACCACCTTTCCCAAACTCCTTATGGAAAACACCCGCCAATACGGAAACCGGGTGGCCATGAGGGAGAAATACAAGGGAATCTGGCAGGAGATCTCATGGGAGACCTATCTCGACAAGGTAAAAACCCTCTCCCTGGGGCTTCTGGAGATGGGTCTGAAAGGGGGTGATCATGCCTCCATTTTGGCCGAAAATTGCCCTGAATGGCTCTATGCGGACCTGGCCATTCAAGCCGTTCGGGCCGTCTCCGTTGGCATCTATCCCACCAATTCCCCGGATCAGGTCCAATATATCCTGGACCACTCCCAATCCAGGATTGTGTTTGTCAAAGACCAGGAACAGGCTGACAAGGTCTTGGAGATCAAAGGCCAACTCCCGCTGCTGATGAAGATGGTGGTCATGGATATGAAGGGACTCCGCCATTATGACGACTCGCTGATCGTCAGCTACCAAGATGTGGAGGATTTGGGGAGAAAGGCGGAAGAGAGGGACTCGGAGGCCTTTGACGAGATGGTCCTGCAGACCGATCCGGAGGATGTGGCATTTATCGTTTATACCTCGGGAACCACCGGCCCCCCCAAGGGAGCCATGATCTCCCACAAAAGCGATATCCATATGATCGTCAAAGGGTTACAACCCATTCTTCACTTTTCGGATAAAGATTTTCTCCTCTCCTATCTACCGCTATGCCATATTATGGAACGAAATCTGTCCATGTGTATGCCGCTGGTTTTTGGATACACCATCAATTTTGCCGAGTCCATTGAGACTGTCCCGCAGAATATTCAGGAAATATCCCCCAGCTTTTTCGCTGCAGTACCGAGAATTCTCGAAAAACTCCATTCGGCGGTCAAGATCAAGATGGAAGACAGCACCCGGTTCAAACGATTCGTTTTTAGGCTCTGGGAACCGGTGGGCATTGAAGTGGCGGAATACAGAATGAAAGACCAGCGGCCCCCTCTGGCGTGGCTTTTTCTCTATGCCTTGGCCTACCTCTTCAGTTTCAGGCCGGTGAGGGACAAGATGGGTCTTTTAGGATGCCGCTGTGTCATGAGCGGAGGGGCCCCCATCGCCCCCGAAGTCCTGGCCTTTTTTCGATCCCTTGGCGTTCACACCGTAGAGATGTACGGGTTGACCGAGACCTGCGGAACGGTGGCGGGACCTCACCGCGTGGTGAAACATGGATCAGTGGGGGAGCCGTGCGGGGCCCTGGAGTTCCATCTGTCCGAGGACGGTGAGATCCTGCTCAAGGGGGATTCCGTTTTTACCGGGTACTATCGGGATCCCGAAGCCACCCGGGAGATGATCCGGGACGGCTGGCTTCAAACAGGGGATATCGGTAAGTTGGATGAAGATGGCCACCTCTATATCGTGGACCGCAAAAAGGATATCATCATCACATCCGGCGGCAAGAACATCTCTCCCTCGGAAATCGAGAACAAGATGAAGTGCAGCCCCTACGTCAAAGAGGCCATCATCATCGGAGATGCCAGAAAATATCTCACCTCCCTCCTCCAGATCGACTACGACAATGTGGGCAACTGGGCCCAGAACAACAAAATTCCCTATACCACGTACCGGAATCTCGCCCAGAATCCTGCGGTCTATGAACTGATCAAAAAGGAAATTGAGGGGGTTAATGAAACCCTGGCCCGTGTGGAGACCATCAAGAAATTCAGGATCCTGGAAAAGGAGTTGGATCAGGACGACGAAGAACTTACGGCCACACAGAAGGTGAAACGAAGGGTCATTGAAAAGCGCTTTAAAGAAGAGATTGCCCAGATGTACGGCGCCAGATAGCATTCACGAAATCTCTGGTAAAGTAAGGATAGGGGTCATCCAGGTCCCTGGAAAAGGCAACAGGGCAGGCAAAGGACAGACGCATCCATGGAAAAAATTATCGAGATATTGATCAACGGCCTATCCACAGGGGCCATCTATGCCCTGCTGGCCTTGGGGTTTGTTCTGATCTTCAAGTCAACGGGAATCATCAATTTCGCCCAGGGGGAACTGGCCATGGTCGGGGCCTTTGTCTGCTACAGTTTTGCCATGCTGATGAATCTCCCCTATATCCTGGCGGTATTGATCGCCTTGGTTATCGGCGCCCTTCTCGGCAGCGTGGTTGATCTCCTTTTTTTCAGACGCATGGTGGGAGAGCCGATGTTTTCAACCATTATGGTTACCGTGGGGCTGGCCAGTATCGTAACCTGCATTTCGGGGATCATCTGGGGGCACGATGTCCATTCCATTCAATCTCCCTTTACGGACAAGACCGTGGCCATGGGGAACCTGGTGATATCCCAGGGGACCCTCTACACCATCGGGCTCTCTATCGTGCTCATCATCCTTTTCATCCTCTTCTTCAACCGCTCTCTTCTGGGCATCGCCATGAAGGGCACCGCGGAAGACCCGGACACAGCAGGGCTTATGGGGGTCAACGTCAAAAAAGTCCATATGCTCGCCTGGGCCATCGGGACCATGGTGGCCGTCCTGGCCGGCATCTTCCTGGCGGAGCAGAGCTTTGTTCGACTCTCCATGAGCCATACGGGCATCAAGGCCATGGCCGCCGCTATTTTAGGGGGTATGGAGAGTATCGGAGGGGCCATATTAGGCGGCGTTATCATCGGCGTGGTGGAAGGCCTCGCCGCCAACTACCTGAGCGGTATGGAGCTTGGGGATTTCCATTTTGGGGATATTAAAGACGTGGCCGCCTTTGCCATAATGATCATCGTGCTTATGATCAGACCCCACGGCATCTTCGGAAAAGAAAAGGTGGAAAGGGTATAAAAAGGTAACTCCATGGGAGGAAATTTCAAAGTCAGCTACAGGGAAGACATGGCCCTTTTTCAGACCCTCTGGGTCAAGGTGTGGCTGAGTATCCTGATTCTGCTCCTGTTGCTCGCACCCTACCTGCTCTCACGTTACCAGTTGAGCATCCTAATTGAGATGGGTATCGCCGTCATCGGGGCACTGGGCCTCAACCTGCTCACCGGCTATACCGGTCAGATATCGTTGGGGCATGGCGCCTTTCTGGCCATTGGGGCCTACACATCGGGACTCCTGACAGGAAAACTGGGGCTTCCATTTTTTCTTTCGCTTCCCTTGTCCGGGCTCATGGCCGCCGGTCTGGGGTTGATAGTGGGGATCCCGTCCCTCAGACTCAAAGGGCTGTATCTTGCCCTGGGTACCCTGGCCTTCGGATTTATCGTGGAATACATCCTCTTTCACTGGGACCTGACCCAGGGCGATATGGGTATGGCCGTTAAGAGGGCCCGATTGGGCGATTTTGTCATTAAGACGGAAAAAGCGTATTTCTACTTTGTCATGATTTTCGCCGCAGGCGCCGCGATCTGCGCAAAGAATCTTGTTCGCAGCAAAATCGGCAGGTGTTTCGTGGCCATTCGCGACAGAGACATTGCCGCGGAGGCCATGGGTATCCCCCTGGCCAAGTACAAAATTATGGCCTTTGGTATCAGCGCCTTTTACGGGGGGATTGCCGGATGCCTCATGGCCCACTACCAGCGATGGATTGTTCCGGGAAGCTTTGACATCTCCCTTTCCATCGCCTACATTGCCATGATCATCTTAGGGGGTCTGGGCACTATCCTGGGTTCAGTTCTGGGAGCCATTCTGATTACCGGCATCCCCCACTGGATCACGTACCTTACGGACGTTTTCAAGGAAAGTTACCCGGCTCTCAGCGGACTCATCGTGGATTTCAAGCTGGGGATTTTCGGCCTGATTATCGTTCTCACCCTGCTCTTTGAACCGCAGGGTCTTTTCGGAATCTACAGGAGAGTCAGGCTGTACTGGAAGACATGGCCGTACAAATATTAGGGAAATTCGGCGATATCGGATATTTGATCCTTGATGCTGGTCGAAGATCCCGTTTTTAAGCGGGGATACTGAATACTGGTCGTTCGCGTTTTGTTGCAATTCCGGATCCCCAATCCAAATTGGAATGGTTAGGGAGGCCATTGGGGTGCCGAGCATGGACCCGAATGGAATTGGACTTTAACCCATTTTATGGAAAAGGAGGAGAAGCATGAAAACCAGAATCGTTGTCTCGAGTTTTATTCTGTTGGGGGCATTGTGCCTGATGGCCGGCGGCACGTGGGCCAAAGAGGTGAGGGGTGTCACGGATACCGAGGTCAAAATAGGGTGCCTGGTGGATCTTTCAGGACCAGCCAAATATGGCGGTCCACCCATTGCACAGGCGTTCAAAGATTGTGTGGCCTGGGTCAATGATAATGGCGGTATTAACGGACGAAAGATCAATCTGGTGGTTGAAGACAACGGGATCATGCCCAACACCACCATGAAGGCCGCAAGGAAAATCATCCTTAAAGACGGAGTCTTTGCCATAGGTTTTAACCTTGGCAGCGCCGGCGCCAGCGCTATCCTTCCTCTCTGCGAAGAAAACGAGGTGGTCCTGATGCCCCACGGCGCCAACAAGAAGTTTTTCTACCCCGGGAACAAGTGGGTCTTTGTGCCCCACACAGTCCAGTACAGCATGGCCTGCAGGGCCGTGGAATACATTCTGGAGAAAAATCCGAAGGCCAGGATCGGCATGATCTATCAGGATGACGGGTTCGGAAGAGAAGGTCTTGAAGGAGCCCGCGCTGCCGCAAAATTCATGAAGAGCAAACTGGTCAAGGAGGCCCCATATAAGATGGGGACCATGGATTTTACGCCTCATATGAATGCCATGAAAGAGGCCAACGTGGACACCATAGTCCTCTGGACTTATCTGCCCCAATCCGCATCCGTTATAAAACAGAAGGTAAAGATGGGATGGGACGTGACGCTTATATCCAACAATACCACCGGAGTGCCCCCGCTGTTCGCCCTTGTGGGTGAAAATGCGGATGGGTATATGCTGGTAACCCCCTTTGCCCCTGTCCACACCGACGTGCCTGGAGTTAAGAGGATCAAAGAGATCAACAAGAAGTACGGTGACCCCAAAAAGACCCTGGACAACCCCATGTACCCCGACTACCTGTATCTGGCAGGCTGGGGTTACATCGAAGCCATGGTGGAAGGGCTGAAAAAGGCCGGCAGAGACCTGACGCCCGACAGCCTGGTCAAGGGCCTGGAAAGCATCAGGGATTACAATATGGGAGGGTTGTGCCCCAATATCACCTTTGGCCCGAAGCGCCATGTGAGCAGTTTTTCAAGTCTTGTCCTGAGGGCCGATGGAAAGGCAAAACGGTTCAATATCATTGACGGTTTTAAGGAACCCAAGACACCCCAATAGCCGGACTGTGGGATGGTGTGCAGGCTCCGTCATAACAGAGTCTGCCACCGACCCCTGTCGTATCTGTCAAGCCTGCTCAAAGCTGCCGGAAAGGCCCTGCACGTTTCTGGGAAGGCACAACCCTGCAAAAACAGCCACAGAGCACAGAGAAAACCATTTTGTTTTCCTCTGTGCCTCTGTGGTAGAAAAATCGAAGTGTGACCGCATAGACGGAAAAATTTGCAATGATGACAGGGATTAAAACAGAATTCACACAAATGATGGGGGTAGACTATCCCATTATCGGCGCCCCCATGTTTCTCATCTCTTACGAAGAACTGGTCACGGCCGTGGCAACTGCCGGGGGTCTTGGGGCCCTCCCCCTCCCCAATTTTCGAACTGCCGAAGACCTGAAAAAAACCCTTCAAAACATACGAATGAAGACCGACAAGCCCATCGGTGTTAATATCCACGTTTCAGGAAAATTCCAGTGGAAAGAGCAGTTGGCCCTCTGTCTGGATTTCGGAGTCAAATTCTTCATCACCTCCCTGGGAGATCCGCGACTGATCCTGAACGATGTCCATGCCAATGGTGGTAAGGTGTTTGCGGATGTGGTTTCCCTTGAGCAGGGCTTAAAGGCCCGGGAGAGGGGGGTGGACGGGCTCATTGCCGTAGCAGCGGGAGCAGGGGGTCATGCGGGCAGGTCCTCCACCATGGTCCTCGTCCCCTATCTGAAATCGAAAGTAGGCCTTCCCGTCATTGCGGCGGGGGGGATCAGCACGGGGGCCCAGATGGCTGCAGCCATGGCCCTGGGGGCCTGCGCGGTTGTGGTGGGGACCCGTCTGGTTGCCACCGATGAATCCAGGGCCATTCCCCCCTATAAAAAGGCCATTGTGGCCGCAGGACCGGACGACATCGTCTGTACGGACCGGATCACGGGTAATCCTGCAAACTGGTTGAGCAAGAGCATCAAAGATTTCAAAAAAATGCCCGAACTGGGATCAAAGAAATGGAAGGAGCTGTGGAGTGCGGGGCAAAGCGTGGCCCAGGCCGAAGATATCAGGCCTGCGGGCCAGGTTATTGCTGAAATGGTTGAAGAGTATTTGAACACCTGCAGAAAACTGGGTCAAAGCGTTACAGGTTTGTAATCATAAGGATAGAGGAGGAACATAGAACCATGGATTTTCGTTTTACAGAAGAACAAAACATGCTGAAAGAAACGGTTCGACGGTTTGTGGAGGCTGAAATTCCAAGGGAACTGGCCGTTGAGATCGATGAGCAAGACCGGTTTCCCCACGAACTACTGCAAAAATTGAGCGATCTCGGGTTTATGGGAATCAACGTGTCTGAAGAATATGGGGGCCAGGGGGGTGACATCATCGATCAGATGATCCTCTTTGAGGAGATATCCAAAAAACTCCCGGTCCTTGCATGGGCCGCAGGCAATATCATACTCTACGGAAATGAGATCATCGGAACCAACGGCAGCCGGGAACAAAAAGAGAAATACCTGCCGAAGCTGGTCAGGGGGGAGCTGAAATTCGCCTATGCCCTCACTGAACCCAATGCGGGATCAGACGCTGTAAGTATACGCACAAAGGCAGTGGCGGATGGGGATTATTACCTCATCAATGGAAGCAAGATGTTTATCACCGGGGCCGGGATCGCCGATATAGTGGTGACCAACACCCGCACCGCCGAATCGAAATTCAAAGGCATCACCGATTTTTTGGTGGAGACCCGCTCAGAAGGTTTCAGTGCCACCCCCATACGCGATCTGGGGTACCGGGGATCCAATACCTGTGAGGTACATTACGACAATATAAGGGTGCCGAAGGAAAACATTCTGGGCGGACCCGAATGCCTCAATCACGGATGGAAGCAGATGATGCGTCTTCTCAACGCAGAGAGGCTCGTTCTGTCCTCCTGCGCCTTAGGAATTGGAGAAGCGGCCCTGGATTATGCCCTGAATTATGCGAAGGAGCGGGAACAGTTCGGGAAACCAATCGGAAGCTTCCAGGCCATCACCCATATGCTGGTGGAAATGGCCACGGAGTTGGAGGCAGCAAGGCACCTTGCTTACTACGCAGCCTGGAAGGAGACCCAGGGGATGGAATGCGTCAAGGAAACCAGTATGAGTAAATATTATTGTTCAGAGGTGGCAAAAAAAATCGCCCTTCAGGGGGTTCAGATCCTGGGGGGATACGGCTACACTATGGAATATGACGCACAAAGATTCCTGCGGGATGTGCTGGTCCTCTCCATAGGTGGGGGAACCACCCAGATTCAGAAGAACATCATCGGAAAGCAGTTGGGATTATAAAAGGAGGTAAAGATGAGTGAATTGAAAGGAAAAGTAGCTATTGTCGGGATCGGAGAAGTCCCTACCGGAAGATTCCCCGAGACCGCAGCTATCTATCATGCTATTGAGTCAGCCAAACAGGCCATCAGAGACGCGGGGATAGATAAGGACGAGATCGATTTCTGCATGCCAACGGCGTCTCTTTTCAGCCCCCAGTTCAACACCGAACTGGTGACCTGCCGTGTGGTGGAGGAGTTGGGGCTCAAGAAGTGCAAGAAGAACTGCCAGGTCTTTTCCGGAGGTTCCAGCAGCAGCTGCGGGCTCCAGATGGCGGGCAGTCTCATCACCAGCGGGGTAGCCCGGACCGTACTTTTTGTACATTCCGACCGGTTGGGAACCGGCGTAACAGCTCAGGGAGGCATCGATTTATTTTCCACCGCGGGCATCTCAGCAGAATGGGAGGTCCCCTTTGGCCAGCACTACTCTTCCATTGCGGCCCTGTCCACCACCCGCTACAAATACGAGACCGGATGCACTGATGAACAGCTGGCATCGGTGTGCGTTTCCAACCGCAAGTGGGCCGAAAAGAACCCTAACGCCTTTTTCAGGAAACCGCTGACTATTGAGGAGGTGATGGCCTCCAAGATGCTGTCCACCCCCCTTCGTGCCAAGATGAGCAATATGCTCTTTGACGGGGGATCAGCCTTTGTGCTTACCTCGGCGGAACGTGCCCGGGACCTGCCCAACAAACCGGTTTATATCCTTGGGGAGAGCGGGGTCGTGAGTCATTTTGTCTTTTCCCAGGAGCTGGATGTGAGCCGATTCGGCTGGGCCAAGGCGGCAAAGGAGGCCTTTGAAGAGGCCGATCTTACCCCCCAAGACATGGATGTGGCGGAGATCTACGATTCCTATCCGGTGTACCAGATGATCGGGTTTGAAGAACTGGGTTTCTGTGAACGTGGAGAAGCCGGGGAGATCTTCATGCGGGGAGAAACATGGCCCGGGAGAAGAATTCCCTGCACCACCGACGGCGGCATGTTGAGCAAAGGGCACATAGGGGCCGGGGGAGCGGTCTCCCTAATGGTGGAGGCGGCCAGACAGCTCATGGGCAAGGCCGGGGAAAGACAGGTGAAGGATGCCCGGTTCGCCGTTGAGACAGCTACAGGGGGCACCTATATGGACGCACAGGTCACTATTTTGGGGACAGAGATTCCCTAAGGAGGAGAACATGGACACACCGAAAAAACCCGTACCCATCGTCAATCCCTGGGCCAGGCCCTTCTGGGATGCCGCCAGGGAAGAGCGTCTTGTGACACAAAGATGCAAAGATTGCGATAAATTCATATTTTACCCGAGGATAGCCTGTCCACACTGTTTTTCAGATAATTTAGAGTGGGTAGAGGTCTCTGGGAAAGGGACCATCTACAGTTTCACGGTTGTTGAAAACAATGCACCTTCCGCATTCATCAAGGAAATGCCCTATGTTGTGGCGATCATAAAACTTGAGGAAGGGGTTCAGATGTTGAGCAACGTGGTGGAATGCGATCTGGATGAACTCCATTGTGATATGCCTGTGGAGATCACATTTGAAAAATTAACCGACGAATTCACCTTGCCTAAATTCAGACCCGTGTGAGAAAGGTCAGAATAATTCAGGGGCGGATGAATAGGGCTTTCGGGCAAAAGAGATGGAAGGGGAGATATTATGGAACACAGCAAATATGGAGACGAGTTCAATGTAGGGGATACCTATACAACGGCCGCCATTACCATGACCGAGACCCATGTGGTTAACTGGGCCGGACTCACCATGGACTTCTATCCCCTTCACATGGATAAGGAGTATGCAGCCAAGACCCAGTTCGGGGAGCGGCTGGTGCATGGCCCTCTCATTTTCGCCATGGCGGTGGGACTTGTGGGCAGCGCCGGGTTCGCGGGGGACGCTGCGGTGGCATGGCTCGGTGTGGACAATATGAAGATGCTGGCCCCGGTGAAGATAGGGGATACCATCACCGTGGAAGTGGAGGTCATGGACAAACAACCCACCAGCAAGGCGGACAAAGGGGTTCAGGTCTGGCGCTATACAGTAAAAAACCAGAGGAACGAGGACGTGATGGTCTTGGATTATAAGATGATGTTTCATATGCGTGGGTAAGGAAAAAATCTGGGGAGAGAATCCGATCCATAAGGAGAATGAAAAATGATCAGCATGACCATCGCCGATTATTACGATCGGTGTGTAGATTTTTTTGGAGAACGTATCGCCCTGACCTTCAACGATCAAGCCTACACCTATAATGAGATGGGGGAGAAGGCCAACTGTTTTTTGAATGCCCTTCAACACTTGGGAGTCAAAAAGGGGAACAAGATCGCATTTCTTATGGCCAACTGCCCCGAATATGTTTTCTGTGAATATGCCGTTGCCAAGAATGGGTGCATTCGGGTTCCGCTGGCCGTGCTCCTGAGTTCAACCGACCATATCTACATGATGAACCAGGCGGAGTGCACCACCTTGATTTATCACGAAAGGATGGCCGGAAGAGTGAAGGAGATGATTCCGCAGCTGGAAACCGTGAAGACCTTCATCTGTGTCACGGAAGATCCGTCAACCCTTATGGAGGGCCACCTGGATCTCAACAGCCTGATCAAAGGACATACCCCAGAGGCAGAGGCAGTGGAAATTGATCCGGAGGACCTGGTGGGGATCTATTATACCGGCGGAACCACCGGAAAACCAAAAGGTGTGATGCTCTCACACAGGGCCTGGGTGTACACCATCCTCATCGAAATGCTCGAGATGGGGTTTGGATGGGAGGAGGTTTTTCTCTATCCGACACCGCTAACCCATGCCGGTGGCTGCCTCATGCTCCCGGTCCTCTTAAGGGGGGGACGATGCGTGATCATCGATCACTTCGATCCAAAACTCTTTCTTGAAACCGTAGAAAGGGAAAAGGTTACCATGTCCTTCCTGGTCCCCACCATGATCTATGTCCTGTTAGATTATCCGGATCTCAAAAAATATGACCTCGGTAGTCTTGGAAACGTCATCTACGGGGCATCGGCAATTGCTCCGGAACGTCTGAAGCAGGCCATCAATACCTTTGGGCCCATTTTCACACAGCTTTTCGGTCAGACCGAAGCACCCATGATGATAAGTGTTCTTTCCCGGGAAGAGCATATCATCGATGACCCCGAAAGGGAGATGCGGATTTTCAGTTCCGCGGGCAGGCCCACCTTTCATGCAGAGATCAGACTCCTCGATGAAAAAGGCCGGGAGGTGGAGCGGGGAGAGTCTGGAGAGGTGGTTGTCCGCTGTGCAAATATCATGCACGGCTATTTCAAGAATCCTGAGGCCACCGCCGAGACGATCAAAGACGGGTGGCTCCATACAGGTGATATTGCCAAACAGGATGAAGAAGGATTTCTCTACATTGTTGATAGAAAAAAAGACATGATCGTCAGCGGGGGGTTCAATATTTTCCCCCGGGAGATCGAAGACGTCCTCTTTGAACACCCTGCGGTAAAAAGGGCTGCGGCCATCGGAGTTCCTCACGAGAAGTGGGGAGAGGAGGTGAAGGCCATCGTGGTCCTCCATGAGGGGCAATCCGCCACCGAGGAGGAACTGATTCTGTTTGTCAAGGAACGTAAGGGGAGCCTGATGGCGCCCAAGACCGTGGAATTCTGGGAGGAAATCCCACTGACCAATCTGGGAAAGGTGGACAAAAAGGCCATGCGGGCCAAGTTCTGGGAGGGCAAGGAACGCCTGGTGTCGTAGTAGATTCGAATTATCCCTAACCCGGATAAACCGGAAAAGAAAAGGTCTCGCGCAAAGACGCAAAGGCGCAAAGTTGAAAGCTATGAAACAGAAAGCAAAAGATATAACGTCGCAGTGGGTTTTAAAAAATTGAATGATCATTCATTCTTCGGAAACCAGCTCTATGATTGGCTTTCAGGGCATTGCAAAAAATTTCTTATGTTTTTTGCACAAGACTCAATTGTTAACTGTCTAAGGTTGTGCTTAAACAGGGAAGCTTGATCCAATTTCAGTGGGTAGCAAGCGGGAAGGGAAAAAGGGATTGCAATAAAGAGGAAGGAGAGATCCAGGTCTACTTTCTGTGAGACCGGATAAGAAAGTGTTATGAGAGAAGAAACGTTGACGTCCATGGGAATCTTTTCAGATCTTAGAGGTAAAATAGCAATTATAACGGGTGCCGCCCGCGGTATTGGAGAGGCCATTGCCGAATCGGTTGCCTTAGCAGGTGCGAAGGTTCTTGCAGTGGACATCAAAGATTCCGTCACCGAAGACAATGCCTCCCGGCCCCGCAACTGGCATGGATTTCAGTCTGACGTCAGCAATCCTTCTCAGGTGAATGAGCTCGTAGAACATTGCCTTTCCAAACTGGGGCCACCTGAAATTCTGGTAAATATTGCCGCCGTGAGCACCCCGTGTCCTGTCAAAGACATGCCCCTGAAGAACTGGAGGATGAATATTGACATCAATCTGACTTCTGTTTTCCTTTGCACCCAGGCTGTGTTGCCCCATATGGTAGGACGTGGAAAAGGGAGTATCGTCAGTTTTTCCTCGGTAATTGCAAGTACAGGCGGCGAAACGAGCGCCCATTATTGTGCGGCAAAGGCGGGAATAGAGGGTTTTAGCCGGAGTCTCGCAAAGGAAGTAGGCCCCAGCGGCATCCGTGTGAATGTTATCTCTCCCGGTTTGATCGAGACCCCGATGCTGGCCCTCATGCCTGAAAATCAGAAGAAGAAGCTGATCAGCAGACTCCCTCTTCAACGGGTCGGGTATCCAAGGGATCTGATAGGTCTGGCATTACTACTGGTATCCGATGCTGGAAGTTACATCACAGGTCAAACGATTCAAATAAACGGGGGCCTCTATATGAATTAAGAGGTGCCCCGCCCTTTTATCAGTGCTGATCAACATCTTGCCAAAGAAAGACCATGAACAGATATTCCAAGAGGACGAGCGCAAACCCTCCCCAGTGGCCAAAGTGATGGGTCGTCTGCAGGAGGCCAATTCCATCCATAAGGACTATTACGGGAAGGGGGAAGCAATCCCATGTTTGATTTCGAAAAAGGTCCCATAAAATTAATCCTGGGAGGCAAATACCCCCACTGTCACACCGTCTTTGTGGACGACCAGAAGAGCGCCCTCATTGACGCCGCCAGCAAAGAAGACACCCTCAGGGCCTTGGACCAAAGAAACCCCGTCAAGATCCTTCTGGTCAGTCATGGCCACGAAGATCACATCATGTACAACTACCTCTTCCCCCAGGCGGCCTTCTGGGTGCCCGAGGCCGATGCTCATGTGTTTCTTTCCATAAACAACCTTCTGGGCTGCTATTCGCCCACCGATGAAGAGAGGGCCCAGTGGAAGCATCTCCTTCTGGAACAGTGCCACTATGAGGTTCGAAAGGCCGATCGTCTGCTGAAAGATGGAGACATGCTGGAATTCGGCAGAACACGCTGCCTAGTGATCCACACCCCCGGGCACACCCCGGGCCATTGCGCCTTTCATTTTCCCGAAGAAAAAGTCCTTTTCCTGGCGGACATGGACCTGGTGAAGGGAGGACCCTACTACGGCGATGTGGCATCCAGTATTGAACAGACCCTGGATTCCCTTTTGCGTTTGGCGGCCATAGACGTTGAGGTCTATCTCACTTCCCACGGCAGGGGGATTCATGACGGCGACCCGGATCAGATTCATCGTTTCGCTGCACACATACAAAAAAGAGAAAATGCCCTTCTGGAATTCCTGGCACAGGGCCCAAAAACCCTGGAAGAGGTGACCCAAAAAGGGATTATCTACGGCCCCCCAAGGGTAGTGGCAGGCTGGGACCTTTCTATTTCTGAAAGATCAATGATGTCAAAGCACCTAAAACGGTTGGAGAAACAGTGCAGGGTAACGTTGGAAGCGGGGCGTTACGAGTTCCTGGAATGAGACCGGCCATTACGTATCCCTGCAAGATACGCAGCGATATAATCGGTCTCTGGGGATTCAGCTAAGGATTCGAGAAGGCCCGCGACCCACGGATCGCCGCCGTTGTGAGAGGAGGTTACCTGACACAGATTGAGGCCAAGTGGATCAGTGACATTGGAATTTTTTACTCGTCAATGCATGATATATCCCGCGCAAGGCTCTCTCTACGCTGAGATAGACCGGGATTCCCTCATCCTGAAACTTTTTGCGCGCACTCCTTGACATGGCCTCCACCTCCACCTCTTCAAGGAGATGTGCCCTGTTTTCGAATACCATGACTACATCCTTTCCAGTTTCTCTTTTCAGGGCGGCGAGTGGATCGACAAGCCCCCGAAGATAGCTTCCAACCGGAGGCGGTTCCACACCGTTCATTGTGTAATAGGCCGGCACTTCTATCTCAAGGGTCCGCAAAAGCATTATAATTATGAGTACGTCTACGGGTTCCCGGGTGAGAATCTCCTCAGCCAGGGCCTTAATGGTTTCTGCCGGCAGGCCCGGTGAACCGGTGTCTAAAGGGTTGGCCATACTGTTGCCCGGAGTGGGAAAAAACCGCCTAAGCCTCTTCTGGGTGTCATGACTGAAGGTGGGGATCTGGAGACCCCATTGCTGTGCCAGATCGGAACTGTAGACGCCGATTGCTCCACCCCCACCAAGTAAGGCAATCCGTGGTCCAGGATTTTTCAGATATTTGAGGGCAACAAGTGTGTCTAACATTTCATCGAGGCCCTGTACGGAGGCTGCGCCAGCCTGGGCCAGGGCGCCGTTCCAAACCCTGGTTTCCCCCCCCATGGACCCTGTGTGGCCGAGGGCCGCCCTGCCACCCAAAGGGGTAAGACCGCCCTTCCAGATGACCACGGGTTTCTTGAGGGTCACTCGTCTGAGGATATCCAAGAACCTCCGGCCATTACGTATCCCTTCAAGATAGGCAGCAATATAACCGGTCTCCTGGTCTTCGGCCAGGTATTCAAGCAGGTCTGTAGCGTCCAGATCGCATCCGTTGCCAAAAGATATGACTTTGCTCAGACCAATACC
>JACNJD010000261.1 GCA_014382715.1 Candidatus Desulfacyla euxinica
TATACAACCCGGGGAAATCGTTTGGACCGACCTCTTTGGCACGGTACATCTTGAGTACGATCTTGTCGGAGTACCAGTAACTGAAAAAATTCATACCCATGGCGAGAATAAAGGCCATTATCATGCCCTGTTTTCCGCCAAAAAGACCCCCAATCCATACGATGAGGGCCGTCATTGCGCCTAATAAAAGGGTTGTCTTAAACCAGTTTCCCATCAGCATTTCCTCCTTCGAATCAACTTAAAAAAGATAATAATCGGGGACCGTTAGTCAAGAGAGGGGGTCGAAATCAAAACCCGTGGGTATCAAAATATCTCCAAAAAAAGAAAGGGCCGGCAATTTCCAGCCGGCCCTAACTTATTGAAATTATCTGGTAGGCACGAAGGGATTTGAACCCTTGACCCCTACCGTGTCAGGGTAGTGCTCTCCCCCTGAGCTACGTGCCTGTATTTTGATTTTTAAATACCAGCCCACATTGCAGATGTCAAGCCGTATTCTGCAACTCCAGGAAATCTCATTTCCACCAGATTCTCAGGCAAACCGGCCAGATGATTTTACCGTCTACTTTAACGATGCGGATAACGAGTTTCCAGCTCAAAGTTCTGTCCTTTTCCAACTGAGAGCAGAGAAATACTTAGACCCCGAATGTCTTGCAATGGCAGGAATGCTTCTTGTTACATATCTGAAAAAAGCTCAGGTATGACGTTTTTTTGTTGCGTGGTGTATTGATAAAGGAGTATTCAGTACATAATTTATTCAAATCAAATCATGTTTGCGAAAGATTTGTCGTTCGATATAGCCCTCGGTGGTTACCATAACTTTCGGCATTTTAACTCATTTCCCCGCTAAAAACGGGATAAATAGGCATTTCTCCGGCTTGTCCGGGTTAGGACGAGGTCTTATAATGAAAAAAAGTGGTTTTATAGGTCTGTGTTGTTCGTTTCTTGTTTTCTGTCTGATGGTCGTGGTTTCTGGAGCACAGGAAAAGGTAAAAGATTCACCCTCAGTGATTTTTCCTGACCCCGGGTACGAATTTGCGGCCGTGTTTGAAGGCGTAGAAGTTGTGCACGATTTCGTGGTTCAAAACAAGGGCACAGCCACCCTTGACATCCAAAAGGTATCGGGTGGTTGAGGGTGCATCATTGCCTCCTTTACGAGGCAAATCCCCCCGGGTGGAGAGGGAAAGATATCCGTCAAGGTAAGCACAAAAGGTTATAGTGGAAGGACCCTTGAAAAGACCATAAAGGTATATACTAACGACAAGAAATACCCCGTTTCAAACCTCAGTGTCAAAGGCAACGTCAAGAAATTTGCAACCATTTCCCCATCCAGGGTTTCCCTGAACGGTGACACCGGAACAGAAATAAAGGTTTCCGTAAAAATCACCCCTGCTGCTGAAGCTCTGTTTGATATCGTAGAGGCCAAAGCAAACAGCGGGAAAGAGATCAGTATCTCTTTGACCGAAGCAAAAGAACCTGCTGGAAAGACCTATATCCTGACCGTTGAAAACAGAAGGAAAACGAAAGGCAGATACCGCGACACAATCACGCTCCTTACAACGAGCAGTATCCGTAAAGAACTGACTATCCCGGTATACGGCAATATCAAACCCCGGCAGATTGCCGCCATTAAACCGTCAGGGACAGTTATGTTGAGGGGATATGCCGGGGAGGCAATAAAGACTTCAGTAAGGATTGTTCCAAAGAAGGAACAGATGTTTGATATAGTGGAGACAAAGGCGGATAAAGGAGAAAACCTGAGGTTCACCCTGACAACATCCAAACAAGCCGATGGTAAAGTCTACCTCCTTACCGTGGAAAACAAAAAGAAGACCCCGGGCAGGTTTAGAGACACCATCAGGCTCTTTACCACAAATAAAACACAAAAAGAGATAACTATCCCGATTTGGGGGGAAATAAAGGCGCCGGAAATCGCGTCCATCAAACCGAGGCGTCTAACCCTTAGAGGGTCTGCCCGAGAGCAGGTAAAGGGATCGGTCAAAATCATACCCAATGATAAATACCCCTTTTCAATTATGGAGGTTAAACCACGCGACGGGAGAAACATCAAATACGATCTCAAAGAAATGGAAGAATCAGGGAAAAAGATCTATGTCCTGACAGTAGAAAACCTGAAAAAGGAAAAGGGCAGGTATTACGATACAATCAATCTCAAGACAGACAACAAACACCTGCCAGAAATAAGGATTAGCGTGTCTGCTGGGATTGGCGATTAGAGATCGGATCAATCCCTCAAGCGAGACGAGAACCCTTAGGAAGGAGAATGGCATGCGACCAAAGTGTATTGGGTTATTGTCTGCCTTATTAATAATAGTGGGGACTGCAGCGGGTTCCTTTGCCAATGTGGAATGGAGTCCTGAGCATACCTTTCAGATGGATCAATCACCACTTGATATGGCGGTTTCCCCGGATGGAAAACACATTTTTATCCTTACAGAAAGCGGCATCTTTGTATATTCTCAAGATGGGAAGTTAGAGGATAAGATCGATGTGGGATATCCCGTTGATCAGATGAAGATTGGACCTGGGGGAAAGCAGCTTTTCATAACTAGCAGGAAAAACAAAACCGTTCAGGCCGTTACCATAGACTTTATCGTAAATATAAACGTTTCTGGCTCGCCTTACAGGGGTCGCCAGGATGCCCCAGTGATTATAGCGGTTTTCAGTGATTACCAGTGACCCTACTGTGCGAGGCTTGAGCCCAAACTTGAGCAGTTGCTCAAGAAATATCCTGAATCAATAAGAATCGTTTTAAAGAATTACCCCTTAAAAAATCATAAGTTTGCCACCAAGGCCGCTATCGCCGCACTTTCAGCCGGGCGCCAGGGAAAATTCTGGGAATTCCACGATGAGTTGTTCAAGAATTACAGGCAGCTCAGCGATAAGAAACTCAATGAAATTGCCCGCAAATTGGATCTTAATGAGGCTCAATTTCAAAAAGACCGCAAAGATCCGGAAATCGTGGCAAAGGTCCAAGGAGATTATCGGGAAGGGAGAAATATAGGCGTGAGAGGCATCCCCGCGGTTTTTGTAAACGGAAAACGTATAAGGAATAGAGACCTGCGGACAATCGGGTCCATCATTGAAAAGGAAATACAAAAGACCAAAAAGCGATAACGATAATTCGTAATTCCTGAATCCCTAAATTCCTGAATCCATGTAAAAAGGACTTTTTACATGGATGTCATTATTTATCTGAAGCCTTCAGATCAAGATCATACAACACAAGTCTGCTTTTGGGGAAGCCCACGAAATAGCTCTCACTGGTAACAGAGGCAATTACCAATTCCTTAAGACCATCATTATCCAGATCAGCTATCTGATAACCAACCACGGTGCCCGACAATTTCTGGGATGTCCACTGGGATGTGAGGCCTACGCCGTTCCAATCCATGAATAGAACCTTACCACTCCCAAACCAGCGTATATCCCCTATAATACGAGCAACCTTTGATTTGTTCTGACAGACGACTATCTCCTTTTTTCCATCGTCATTCATATCAACCAGGAAGATGGGTGATGGGATAAAGATGCGCACCCCCGTATCAACCATGCGGTTAATATTTATCTTCTTATCTTCCATAAAGGTCAGGCTCCCGCCAAAATAGTCATCGCTTTTCCAGAGCCGTGCTCCTTTCTGGTCGTATACGAGAAGGTGCTCGTAAGGCCCTAACATGGTGGTGTATGTTCCCCCCTTTCCTGTCAGATCGTTCTGCACGAAATTGAACACGTTCCCGTGCCGGGGTAGATTTAACGGGCCGGTGGAAATATAATCGTTTCCTTTACGGGTTAAGACCTGTACGTTTCCCCTGTAGGTCCCCTGGACATCCCTTTCCTGTCCAACAAGGGTTTTCCCTTTCCCTGGCAGGTCAACAACCCGGAAAAGCCACCTCTCTCCGCTTGATATTTCCTTGAACTTGCCCCCATCCCATTCCAGGACCAGAGAGGATACGGTTTGGGTCAGGTTGCTCACATATATCTCGGCACGTCCATTGCCGTCCATATCGGCAATGCTCACGTAGATATAATTGGATGCCCATGTTTGTTCAATTGCCTTGAACTGAAAGAGCCTGTTCTTACGCCATTTGTACACATAGACCGTATCTCTGTCGATAATAACCACTTCATTCTTCCCATCCCCATCCAAATCCCCAACATCGAGGCCTCTTATCTCCAGCTTAAAGCGCTGAACAAATGACGGCTTCTTTGATGAGCCTCCTGCCTTTTCCCCCACGGCAATAAGAGCACCGCCTTCCTTTTCCTCTCTTTCATAGACACGGCCCGGCCGGTAGACCTCTTTACCCATGATTTTTGCGTTGATGTCTTCGGCGAACTGGTTGACTGTGGGAATCACCCCGTCCATCCCTTTTGACTGATCAAAGGCCGTGACTAATTCATCTGATTTGGCTACATCCAATATTTTTGCATCAATACTTACACTATCCCCAAAGACAGTGAGGCTTCCCAGGATCACGTAGTCAGCCCCTAATGCCTTGCCTATCATAAGGGCCTTTTTTTTGTTCAG
>JACNJD010000055.1 GCA_014382715.1 Candidatus Desulfacyla euxinica
TACCCGATACCCAGTTTCCAGTTTCAACTCTTCACGTTTCACGTTTCCAGTTTCAAATCACGACGGGATCTGAAGATAGGCCTCAATCAGCTCCTTAGCGATTGGGGCAGCAGCGCTTCCTCCATGCCCGCCATGCTCAATTAGGACCGCCACTGCAATCTTAGGCATATCTGCCGGCGCAACAGCCACAAACCAGGCGTGGTCCCGGAATTTCCAGGGGATTTCAGACTCAGGTTTTGAGTCTTTTTCCTTCTTAAGAGCCACTACCTGTGCTGTTCCCGTCTTTCCTGCCACTATTAGCCCCTCTATCCTGGCCTTCGAACCGGTGCCATGGGGCTGGTTAACAACACCTATAAGCGCATTTCTTACGAGATCCAGATATCCCTGTCTAATTCCCGCCTTTCCGGCCAACTGCGGCGAAAATTCAAATAGACTTTCCCCATCGGCTTTTCTGACCCACTTAGTCACCTGGGGCGTAAACATGTGGCCTTCGTTAAAAACAGCTGAAATAAGGGCAGCAACCTGTATGGGGGTCGTCAGTACAAAGCTCTGCCCGATAGAAGTGGAGATGGTTTCACCGCCCTGCCATGGGACACCCCATCTTCTTAATTTCCATTCGCTTGTGGGGATCAGACCACTCTTTTCGTGGTCAAGATTTATACCGGTCCTCCTTCCCAAGCCTAAGCGCCTCGCATATTGGGCGATCTTGTCGACGCCCAGCTTCCTCCCCACATTATAAAAATAGACATCACATGACTCTTTCAGGGCCCTGTGAAAGTTTACCTTTCCGTGCCCGTATTTTTTCCAACAACGGTATCTCCCTTTTCCTAAGGAAAAAGTACCATTACAAAAGATCTCTTCTTCCGGGCTAATAACCCCTTCCTCGAGGCCTGCTAAAGCAACCACGATCTTAAAAACCGATCCAGGGGGATATTGGCCGGTCATTGCCCTGTTTTGAAGAGGAAAATCTTTTGATGAAACTATATTTTGCCAGGCTTTTTTATCAAGCCCCTGGATAAACAGATTGGAATTATAGGAGGGGCTGCTTGCCAACGCCAAAACCTCCCCATTTGATGGATCCATAGCCACAATCGCTCCGTGCTTCCCGAGGAGTGCTTTTTCAGCTAAAATCTGCAAATCTTTGTCAATTGTTAAACATATATTTGCTCCCGAAACAGGAGGCCTGCGTGAAAGAACCTCTATTCTTCGGCCAACAGCATCTACCTCTACCTGCTCGCCACCGCGAACACCGTTCAATAAAGTCTGCCACTTTCGCTCCACACCCGTTTTTCCAATCAAATCACCTGATTTGGTACCCCTGAACTTCCCTCCCCTCAATTGATCTTCGTTGATTTCGCCCAGATAACCGAGAACGTGGGATGCGAGACCTTCATAGAAATATTGTCGCTCTGGTCTGACCTTGATCATAACTCCAGGCAAGTCAAAACGATGAGTTTCTATCTTTGCAAGTTCATCACGGGATATGCCTCTTTTGAGACATACCGGCTTAAAAGGATATCCGCGGGCTGCTTTATCCAGCTTTCGCCTTGCATCTTCCGAATCGAGACCTCCAAATCTGCTCAGCCTCTTTAACAATTGAGGCCGGTCTTGAACCTCCTCTGGAATTATATGAAGATCGTACGATGGGCGGTTATCCACGAGCACTCTACCCTTTCTATCTGAAATCATACCCCTGAAAGCTGCAATATCGTGGAGACGGATACGATTATGCTCAGATTTGGCCCGGTAGGCTGATCCGTTTACAATCTGCAGAAACCACAGCCTCATTATTAAGATGCCAAATACCAACACGACAAGTATCATCGCGATTTTCAGTTGCCTGCCGAAAACCTCTGAAGAGACAGGATCGAAATTTGATGTTCTCAACACCTTGATTTTACCTTACAACTCTTCGGAAGCGGGGGTGCCAGCCTCTCTTCCGTGAATATCCCCCAACCGGTTGAACAGGCTGATAAGGACAGGGGTGATCAGACCAGTGCCAATTATCGAAACTGCTGAAGCAATGAGGAATGACTTTAAAAAAACAATACTGTTGGAAATAAAAACAAGAACGGTTAAAAGCACAATATTTTTAAGAAAAACTGCTAAGATAACTATCATTATCTGCCCTCTGGCGGTCTGAAGGTTAAAAAATAGCGAACCTAAATATATGGCGCAAAAAACGATCAGATAAAGGAAGGCAAAAAGACCGTGCACACCGCCGGAGAAGATATCAATCAAGAACCCCTGTCCCAACGCGAAGGCGCCTGCCTGAATTCGGCTGAAGGATAAAAAGAGATAGGCGATTAAGATGGTTAAAAGATCCAGATCAAAAAAACTCACACTCCAGGGATCGGCCCAGATTCCCTTCAATAGAATAAATAACGCCCCGAACAACCATGCGGCTACACAAAAGCTTATTTTTCTGGTTTCTTGTGGTGTGACGATCTTTTCTCCTTATCAAACCTGATAACTCTTCAAGTGTCTAATTGTAAAACTACAGTTAACAAATCTCATCTCGCAGCGGAACTCACTTTAGGCACTTTAGATCATTTTAGTCACTTTGTTCCCCATTGCTACTTGCGGTTTGTATGACAAGGACCTCTTCTAACTTGGAAAAATCAACAGATGGCGTGATCTCAATCTCCTTGAAAAACTCCCCGGATGCATCTTTCACTCTCGATATCTTTCCTACCGGGAGCCCTTTTGGGAAAATACCTCCCAACCCTGAGGTAATGACCATCTCTCCAACTACAGCATCGCTTGATTTCGCCATATAATCCATTTCACAAACATCCGTGGACAAACCTTTTACCATCCCTCGATCACGGGACTGCTGCGTCAGACAGTCAACAGCGCTATTCTGATCAATAATTAACAAAACCTTGGCGTAATCTATTGAAACAGAAACGATTCTCCCCACCACACCCGACGCATTCACTACCGGCATATCCCACTTCAGACCGGCCTTTTTACCCTTATCGATAATTATTGATTTGAACCATCCGGTGGGGTCCAGCCCTATAACTTGAGCCGCAATAACCGGACGCTGAATGACCTCTTTAAATTGGAGAAGTTTCCTGAGTCTTTCATGGGTAGCCAATAATTCCTTGAATTGGCTATTTTCTCTCTTGAAAGAATTGATCTCCTGCTTCAACCGGCTGTTTTCATGACGGACATCGATCAAGGAGAAATAGTTTAACCAGAAATCCTTTGTAAGATTTATGGTTCGATTGATGAGTTTTTGGAAGGGAGCGGCAATTTCTACAATTAATTGCTCTGCGGGATTCCACGGTTGTTTGAGGCCGGAAGTTGAAGAGAGCAAGAGCAGCACAAAACAGATAAAGAAACCCGATATCCATATTTTACGGAAATATTTTTCACCTTTCAATGATAGAACCTTGATACGCGTTATCTTACAGGGATCGTGAAATAGTTAATGTCTGAGTCAAGTTCATAAAAGAAAAAGCCCGGCTTCTTGGGTTGCTACCTGATTGTAACCTCTTTGAGGATCGAAATGTTATCAAGAGCCATCCCGGAACCGAGAACGACAGTGGAAAGAGGGTCTTCGGTGATAGTTATAGGAAGCTTCGTTTCTTCTCTCAACAGAACATCCAGATTTTTCAATAATGCCCCTCCCCCTGCCAAGACAATTCCGGTATCCACAATGTCAGCAGCTAACTCAGGAGGGGTCTGTTCCAGGGCAATCCGGACAGTTTCTACTATTGTCTCGATTTGCTCCGAGATGGCTTTCCTCACTTCGTCTGAGTCTATCGTAAGGATCTTTGGAATCCCGGTCACCAGATCCCGACCCTTAACATCGATGGTCTCAGCCTCGTCGCTCGGATAGGCACTGCCAATACTGGTCTTTATAATCTCTGAAGTGGTAATCCCTATCAAAAGGTTATATTTTCTCTTGATATATTGCAGTATCGCCTCGTCCATCTTGTCTCCGCCAATTCTGACGGATTTACTGTAGACAATACCGGCCAGGGATATGACTGCCACTTCAGTAGTTCCTCCTCCAATATCAACAACCATATTGCTTGTGGGTTCAGTAATGGGCAAGCCTGCACCAATAGCCGCGGCCATCGGTTCTTCGATTAGAAAAACTTCTCTGGCTCCGGCAGATTCTGCAGATTCCCTAACAGCTCTTTTCTCAACCTGGGTAATACCACTCGGGACGCAGATGATAATTCGAGGTCTTATAAGCGTCTTTCGGTTGTGTGCCTTTCTTATAAAATGACGGAGCATTGCCTCTGTAATTTCAAAATCTGCAATCACACCGTCCTTCATTGGCCGTATGGCCACGATGTTGCCTGGGGTCCGGCCTAACATCATTTTCGCTTCTTTGCCCACTGCCAACACCTTGCTGCCGCCACGCCCGTCCTTCCTCACTGCTACTACGGAGGGCTCGCTTATAATAATCCCCTTCCCTTTCATATACACGAGGGTATTGGCAGTGCCGAGATCTATCGCTAAATCATTTGAGAATAAGCCCAAAATGGGATCAAGAAGCATCGATTTCTCCTTTCA
>JACNJD010000107.1 GCA_014382715.1 Candidatus Desulfacyla euxinica
TTCTATTTTTGATTGAGGAATTAAGGAATTGAGGGATTAATTTCTTAATTCCTAAGGATGATCCCTTCCCTCTTCCCAAGGACGCTCTTTCACCACCACCTTTTCCCTTGGCGGGAGGATCTTTATGATTTCGTCGGCGATCTTCAGCATGGCCTGAGAGGTGAGCGAGTCGGGGTATTTAAAAACGATGGGGGTACCCTCGTCTGCCGCCTCCGAATACTGACTGTCTAAGGGAATCCCTCCTAAAAAGGGGATTTTGAAGGCTTTAGCCAGATTTTCCCCTTTGGCCTTGCCAAAAAGATACTCTACTCTCCCGCAATCAGGACAACGGTATGCATTCATGTTCTCGATCAGGCCGATGATGGGCGCATTGAGTTCTTTGGCGGCATTAATCGCCTTGCTGCATACGATGGTGGAGATCTCCTGGGGGGTGGTGACCACCACCATACCGTCCAGACCGGGGATTGATTTCATGATCGTAATGGGCTCGTCACCGGTGCCCGGGGGGAGATCCACCAGGAGGAAATCTAACTCGTACCACTTGATCGAACTTAAGAACTGTCTCAACACCCGCGCCTTATACTGGCCGCGCCACAGAATGGGTGTCTGGTCCGTCGGCCAAATGAGGGCCACCGACATCACCTTAAATCCGTGTTCGGTCAAAACCGGGTCAAGGCCGTGGCTTCCATGCAGGATGTCTCTCATCTCGGTCTTGATGCCCACCATCTTTGGGACACTCGGGCCATGGATATCCGCATCAAAGATCCCGACCTCCATAGCTTTCTTTCTAAAGGCCGCCGCCAGATTTACAACCACGCTGGTCTTGCCCACGCCCCCTTTGCCGCTGATGATGGCGATCTTGTATTTGATGCCGGCCATGGCTTTTTCGATCGACATTGGAGCATGGCGATGTTTCCTATGGGTTTCAGTATTCAACTTTTACCTCCAGATTTTTAAAAGGCATATTTTAGTCATTTCATTTAACCGCTGGCAAGAAATTCACATTCCCTGGTCCCTAAATTCATCTCTTCCGCATATTCCAGCATATGCTCCGGGGTCAGTCCCGTGATGGCCTTGATCTTATCATCTCCCTTCTCCAGCATATTCAAATCCTGGGCTATGGAACCGGGAACCCCGGGGCTACTCACAATCATCTGGTAAGTGGCCCAATCGAGGGCTACCGGATCTTCAGAGGCTAAGATCCCCAGGTCCGGGATAAAGGGTATATCCGAATAAGGATACTCGTCCGTCTGGGGGGTCACAGAACTCAAGAAACTAATGAAGAAGGTATTCCCTCTCATGTTTTTAGTTGCAGTGTGCGCCGCCTCCACGACACTTTCCTGAAAAACGGGGATGCCTTCGGCCTTTACTCTAAAGGCGCCATGGGGACAGGAAACTAAACAACCCAGACAACTGTTGCAGGTGCGAGCATCAAACAGAATTTTCCCATCACCCTCGGATATGGATCCGGTGGGGCAGAAAGGCAGGCAAATTCGGCAGTTATCGCATTTTTGTTCGTCATACCCGACCTCCAGACAGGCATGCACTCTCAACTTTCCCGACTTCGTGAGGAAGCCCAAACCCAGGTTGTAGATGGAGCCTGCCAATCCCAGGAGCGGGTGGGCCGTCACGTGAGATAGGACCACAACATTGCCTGTGTCGGTCAGCAAACTGCCCAGCTCTACCCCACCCAGATGCTCCCCCTCGGATGGCCAGAATTTACCCTCCTCATTGCTGTATCCCCCGGCCAGCATCAACTGCTGGTCGAAAATCTCGCCGTTGCTAAAGCCCTGTACCAGCGCGGTATCGTTCCATTCATACCCTTCGAACCGAGATCCCTTGAATAGACTACAGGTGTCAGTGACACAGACCCTCACGCCCATGGCCCTGAGTTTTTCGAACAGGGTGCTGATCACGATGGGCCTAAGATAGTGTTCATATCCCAACTCACTTAGGTTGATCTTGATAGTCAGACTTCCTTCTTCGACCACCAGGCGGGCCATCTCCTCCAAACCAAGCAGGGAGTCAATCTTAGAAAGAATATTCTTTTGCGCGTTTCTGGAACGGCCCTTAATCCAATAAACTTTTGACATGGAAATCCTTTTTGTCTCCTTGCAGTCAAATTACCACCACTCTGCCTTACTTTAGGCACTCTTCTAAGCAATGATGGCTTTTTTAAGTGAAACAATCTCTTTTGTACATAAAATTAAGGGGCGGGGTCAAGACCCCGCCCCTCTACAAGCATCCCCTACTCAAAATCACTTATATGGTAGGATCAAAATTCTTCCATTCTTCTGTCCACGTCTTCACATCCTTGTGTCTTCCGAATTCGAGCGGATGCCCTGAGCCTATAAGACGACCCAAGTGATGATTCTTAAAGGCTTGCCGCATGGGTTTAACCGTCATGGGGATCTCGCGGATTTGCCACTTGGCGATGTTCTCCGGGTTCAGCTCGGGCTCATACTCGATCAGCTCGTAATCCATGATGCCCATGCCTATCTTCTCCGCTGCCTTGAGCTTAATCCGCGGTGTGAAGGCATTAATGGCCTTGAACTTGTCCTCTCCCGGCTTCAGACCTAATTCCTCAGCCCGGGAATTCGGGCCGATGGGTGCCTTGTCAATCAGGTCGGCGACCGCCGTATCGATGGCCACCGGGTCCATGGATGCAAAAACACCCACATCAGGCGCAACATAATTCCCGTGCCAGGGGAAGCAGTCACACTCGGGGGCGATATCAATGGCGTAGCACATATAGCCTATCTTTCCGGCCTTGAAGGTCTTTATGCAACCTAAGGCAGCGTCAGACATGGCGATCTGGGCCAGGGGGAAATACTCATCCCTGAAGCCGATCCCCTCCATGCCGGTAAACATACAGGTCACCTGGCACGAATAGCAAAGGGAGCACTTCGTATAGTCAAGCTCCACACCATCTGCTTCAATTTTAATGGCCTCTTCCGGGCAACTATCCTCGCACATCTTGGCGTAGGGGCACTCGAGCCCTTTACAGCCTTCTTTGTTGACCTTGGGATAGCCTATGGCCTCTTCAGGATCGCCCCAGAAGGACAGGTGGGTCTGATATTTCCCGCGCTTGGACTGGGCGCCGATGCCAAAGTTCTTGATGCATGCCCCCATGGACGTGATGGGGTGTCCCTTGCCGTGGGCCAGGTTGATGCAGGCGTCTGCCTCATAAATGCCTCGAGCGATGTAGGTCTCTTTGAGGATATTGCCCTCGGGCAGTTCGACCCTCAGGTCATCCTCGCCAAAGAAACCGTCAGCAATTACCATCGGCGCCTGAAAGCTCGCCCAGTTGAAGCCATGACGATTGGCCCCTTCTAATTCCATCTGGGCATTACAGCGATTGTTGTAAAGGTGGTAGGTCAGGGTGGTGGTATCTGTCACAAAGGGCCTTCCGCCACATGCCTTGACCTCCTCAACGATAGCGGCTACGAACTCCGGCCTCAGGCAGGCGGTGCGGTTGTAATCACCAACGTGGATCTTGATCGCAACGCTGTCATCCTTTTCAATACACTTGTCAAGGCCGGCCGCATAAAACAGATCCTTGGCCTTGCAGATCATGCTCTCTGTCCAGTTGGTAGCGCCGGCAGGCGAATACCAGACTTTTGATTGTGCCATAAAAAGCCTCCTTTCTTCACTTCATGCGAAGGTTGATGTTATGGTTTTCACTGAAAAAATTCCCTGATGAAGATTTCACTCGTCTCTAAGAATCTTCCCTCCAACATATTTAAGTCGTACCAACCCCCTTTCATTTATTGGATTTGGTTAATGCAGGCGGATTCACCTCAATCGGATTCAGCGGAGACCTGAGATCCCCATCGAATCACATCAGATCGGGGCGTTTTAATAAGAATTTGGTCAGATTTCAAACAGTATCGAACCACCAATATGTTTTCCCTGATTGCCTGTGCCTGCTTGACGACACTAAATGAAGCTGCAAGCTTCGTGCCCTTTTATTCGGTTTCCCCCAAAAGCCCTTCAAAAAAATATCCCAACGAATGATTATAATGAAAAATCAGGTAGATAGCTTATGGAAAAACCCCCACAGGCAAACGAATGGAGGAAAGACAATATGAGAGACAAGAGAGTCCCGAGGCGATATGGGGTCAAAAATACTCTGTTCGTTCGTGGCAATATGTTCAACTTATTGATATGACAGTTAAAAATTAAGAAAGTGTTGTGGGGTCAAAACGGGCAAATGGCCACAGTTCAAGCTCGGGAAAGTCGTTCAAGAAAAAATTTGATATTTATGGATTTTTTTGTAGAGGGTCTTGCGGTTAACCCCCAGGATTTCGGCGGCCTTACTTTGATTCCCTCCAGTTTTTTCTAAAACAGCCATGATGTGATCCTGTTCCACATCCTCTAAGCTTTTGGGGCGCCGTGGAATGATCTTTCTATTAGCAAGGAGGTGTGTCGGCAAATCGTCCGGAGTTATTATATTAGATTCTGCAAAAATCACGGCCTTGTTTATGATTGATCTCAATTCCCTTATGTTTCCAGGCCAGGGATATTCG
>JACNJD010000341.1 GCA_014382715.1 Candidatus Desulfacyla euxinica
GTGAATCCTGCCCTGAATGCCTTTGTGGCTATGAGGGCGGAACAGGCAACGGAAGAGGCAAAGGAGTTAGGGGAACGCATTGCATCAGGCATGGACCCAGGCCCTTTGGCAGGCATTCCGCTCGGCGTCAAAGACCTGGAAGATGTAAGAGGGATGGTGACCAGTTTCGGGTCAATTCCGTATAAGGACAATGTGGCCCATCAGGATTCTGTTCAGGTGGCCCGGCTCAGGAGTGCGGGGGCCATTATAGTCGGCAAAACCAACACCCCGGAATTCGGATTTACCGGTTTTACAAAAAACCGGCTGTACGGGGTCACCCGAAATCCGTGGAACAGGGAACGGACCCCCGGGGGTTCCAGCGGGGGCGCAGCAGCAGCAATTGCAGCCGGTATGGTTCCTTTAGTCACGGGTTCCGATGCGGGCGGGTCCATACGTATTCCGGCCTGCTATTCCGGATGCTTCGGTTTGAAGCCCACCTATGGACGAATACCTTTAGGTCCTGTGGCCCTGCTCCACATGACGCGCACCTGGACCTTAGGCCCCCTCACCAGGAGTGTCGGTGATGCGGCATTGTATTTGGATTGTGTCGCAGGGTATCATCCCGCGGATCCCGGGTCTCTCCCTCCACCCGGCGTTTCTTACTTAGAGGCCCTCAAAAATCTTCCCAAGAACTTAAAGATCGGTTTTAGCCCTACTTTGGGATATGCCCGGGTCCAGAAGGAGATAATGGCCTTAGTGGAGAAGGCTGCAAATTCATTTGAACAGATGGGACACCATGTTGAAATCTGGGATGGAAAACTTCCCGAGGTAAGCCAGGCCTGGTCTGATCTGATGAATTGGGAGTTATATGGCCAGATACATCAGGATCTGGAGAGAATAAGACCGGAGTTAGGAAGAACACTTGCGAAATCCCTGGATAGCGCAAGAGACCTTTCCATTCATGACTATCTGAAGATTCAAGAGATCCGTACAGAGTTAAACCGGGTCCTGTGGGAGTATTTCGAGCGTTTTGATCTGCTCCTTACCCCCACCATGCCCACCGAGGCATTTGCAGCAAAGGGACCACCACCTCCAGAGATTGACGGCCACCCTATCCCCCTCTTAGGAGCGGTGGCCTTTACTTATCCTTTTAATCTTTCTGGCCATCCTGCCGCCACAGTACGGGCCGGGGTAACTGAATCGGGCCTCCCGGCAGGCCTTCAGCTAATCGGCCCGAGATACCGCGATGATCTGGTCCTCCAGGCCGCCTATGCCTACGAACAGGCATGTCCGTGGAACGAGTGGCCTGATGTCTGAACGAAAACTGTCTTTTTCGCCCATATCTGCGTCAGACTCAAATTTTAATCCTCGAAATACTCAATGTATTCCTGCGGTTAAAATTTTCGTCTTCCTTGATCTGAACGAAAAATCCTAGTTTTCGTTCGAACACTAAAAAGTCCTTTTTTCACGGGCCTCGATCTTAACCCTTACGTAATTCCTAAATTCGTCAATTCGCAATTCCTTAATCAATCGGTTTATCCTTTTGACAATTCCCCCGAAAATTAATAGTCTGTATAAAATCCTATTAACCTTGACCCCAACGTTGCAAAAGTCGAAGATGCCGCAGATCTTAGGCGTCGAGGGTGAAGCTGTAGTACTTTACCGCGAACCCTCGACAACGCAGGAGATGCGGTATCCTCGGCTTTCCCGTAGGGTAAATAAAATGGCTGTTTTTTCCTGCTTTCAGGATGCCACCTGTAGTGGATTCCATCAAAGCATTAAAAATGAAGACATAGCCTGTATTTGTAGCTTTTAAACTTATTTTGCCATTTTATTTATGCAACTAAGGGGTTGATACTCTCGCCGCTCTACTCCCAATATGATCCTGAAAAGAGAACAGAAATCCGCAGAGGAGATACTTAAGGCCGAAACCGGTTTTATCCGCGATTTACGCCCATATGAATATTATACTGTTGCAACTATCGCCATTTTGTGGGCGCTTTTTCAGTTAGCGCTACCCAGTTTCCTCATTATTGACAGCACAAAAGAAAGGGCGATCCATCTCGCCTTTGCCATAACACTCCTCTTCCTCGTGAGCCCCTGTTTAAAGCGACCCACAAAATACCTTGGCTTCCTTTCGGTTAAGGATCGAATTCCGGTTATCGATTACATCTTTGCAGCCTTAGGTGCGTTAACAGCGCTCTATATCGCCCTGGACTATGAGGGGCTCGCAATGAGGGCAGGTTCACCGACTGTCCGGGATCTTGTCTCCGGTTCCATCCTCGTAATACTCCTCCTTGAGGCCACAAGAAGGGTTATAGGGCCGGCCCTATCTGTCATCGCTCTGATCTTCACCTCTTATGCCTTCCTGGGTCCATATATGCCCGACATCCTGGCATTCAAAGGGGTTTCCCTCAGTAAATACCTGAGCAATATCTCACTCTCAACTGAGGGGATATACGGGATCCCCCTTGGGGTTTCCTCATCTATTGTGTTCCTCTTTGTGCTCTTAGGCGCCTTGCTGGAAAAGGCGGGTGCAGGAAGATTCTTCACGAACCTTGCCCTTGCCTTTCTCGGGCGGTACAAGGGCGGGGCCGCGAAGGCAGCCGTGGTGGCCAGCGGCGCCACCGGTCTTGTTTCCGGCTCCAGCATTGCCAATATCGTCACAACCGGTCCGTTCACCATACCCTTGATGAAAAAGGTCGGTTACCCGGCAAAAAAGGCTGCTGCAATTGAAGTTGCCTCAAGCACGGACGGTCAGTTAATGCCTCCTATTATGGGTGCAGCCGCGTTCATAATAGCCGAGTATGTAAATGTTCCTTATGTAGAGGTGGTTAAGGCGGCCGCTATCCCAGCCTTTGTTTCATATTTCGGGCTCTTCTGCATAACCCACCTTGAGGCATCAAAATTAGGCATCAAAGGCCTTGCCCGGGTTGATATCCCTAACTTCTTTAGCACGCTAAAGAACGGGATACACTATTTGATTCCACTTGGCGTATTACTGTATGAACTCATCTTTCTCAGGCACTCGCCGGAATTAGCCGCTTTCAGGGCGATCCTGCTTTTGTTTCTGGTCATTTTCTACCAGGAGATAAGGAAGGCAATTTCAGAGAAGAGGGGACTCGGATCTGCCATCATAAATGGAGGCAGAATTATCCTGAGCGGTTTTATCCAGGGCTCCAAGAATATGATGTCTGTAGCGCTCGCATGTGCGTGTGCAGGAATAATCGTGGGCGTGGTAAATATGGGGATTGGAGGAATGATATCAAGCGTTGTCGAATACCTTTCCCAGGGTAACATATTTCTTCTGCTCCTTATTACAGCCATGGCAAGTCTTATGATCGGCATGGGTCTTCCCACCACGGCAACTTATATCGTAATGGCATCCCTGACAGCTCCAATTATTGTTGAAGTGGGGACACTCTATGACTTTATCATTCCTCTAATGGCTGCTCATCTTTTTTGCTTCTACTTTGGTATATTGGCAGACGATACGCCACCAGTAGGCCTTGCAGCCTATGCAGCGTCTGCCATAGCAGAGTCCGAGCCAATTCCTACCGGCATACAGGGCTTTTTATATGATATAAGAACATCCTGTATCGCCTTTATGTTTGTATTCAATCCGGATCTTATACTACATGACATCAACAGCTGGCCTCACGCCATCATGATATTCGGCATGGCCCTGGTCGGGATCTCCGCGTTTGAGTGTTTTGCGCAGGGGTGGTGTTTTACCCGCAACAAATGGTACGATATTCCCTTCTTTCTCTCAGCAGCCTTTATCCTCTTTCACCCGGGAGGAATAGCGCCTCTTTTAAATGTTGATCTTAGCATGAAGTATTATCTTTTCCCGATCGGTCTTTTTATTTACGGTCTGGTAATAATCCTTCAAAAGATGAGGATGAGGGCCGCCAGATCTGATTTGAGCTTGACCTGAAAGAGGTTTGTTCTCTATAAATTTTTGAGGTAACGCAGCTCGGTCACAGCCCAATAACCATTGAATGGCTGTTCGGTAACGCCCCAGAGGGGCCGAGGACTTTTATATATATGTAACCGTTTTCCGGAAAGGACAGGTAAAGATGAAAGTATTGATTATTGGCAGCGGAGGGTGTGAAGGCACAGGAATAAGGCAGATGGTGAACACCCTTAAAAAGGAATTTCCCGAGATTGAATTTGGTTATTTTAGCCAGCCGGTGAGAAAGTAGGCGCCAGGCCTATGGCTCGACGTTTTTGGCGTGGAAAAATGGGTGACTAAAGCCCGATGGTCTTTCTGAAACGCAGGCAATTAACACCGTTATTATTGCGGTCCTCAAAGGCGATCCGTTTTATGTTTCGGTAGGCCTTTTCCCTTGCACCCTCCAGCGTCGAGGCCCCCGCGATGACATGCAATACCCTGCCTCCGTAAGTAAAGAGTCCCTTTTCCTCGTCTTCATCAACACCGGCAAAATAGATGGCCACGCCCTTTTCTATCGTATCGAGACCCGTTATCTTGTGGCCCTTACCATAACGGCCCGGATATCCCTTGTTCCACCCTTTGGAGGCCTTTG
>JACNJD010000308.1 GCA_014382715.1 Candidatus Desulfacyla euxinica
GTTGGCTGGGAATGAATTCATGGAAGGGGGTAACACAAATAATGAGGCAAGATTATTTGCCATAGAAGCTGAAAAGGCGGGTGTGGATCTTTTTGACGTTACAGGGGGCTGGCATGAGACCCGTGTTCCTCAGTTGACCATGTGCGTTCCCCGCCAGGGATATGTTTATCTTGCCCAGGGTATTAAATCCGTTGTTTCAGTACCGGTCCTGGCCAGCAACCGTATCAACGACCCTGGCACGGGGGAGGAAATCCTGCGAAACGGAGCTGCAGATATGGTGACCATGGCGAGGGGTTTGTTAGCAGACCCGGATCTTCCCAATAAGGCCCGGGCGGGAAAATCGCGTCTCATCTATCATTGTGTTGCCTGTAACCAGGGATGTTTTGACTCCATTTTTCAGGGTCGTCCGGCCACCTGTCTGGTAAATCCGGTCGCGGGAAGAGAGGCGGAATTTGAGTTTCAACCTGCTCCTGAGCCGAAAAAAATCTTAGTTATAGGCGGGGGACCAGGTGGAATGAAGGCGGCCTGTACAGCATCGGATCGGGGGCATGAGGTCATATTGATAGAAAAGGAGGGTAGGTTAGGGGGGCAGCTGCTGCTTAACCGTCTGATCCCCGGGAGGGAGGAGATGGAGACCGTGGCCGTTGACCTGATCAATAATCTGAAAGTTCGAGATGTGGAGATCATTTTAGGTAAAGAGGCGGATGCCCGTTTAATCAGCGAAATAAACCCTGACGCAGTTGTAATAGCTACAGGGGCCAGACCAGTGCTCCCGGATATTCCCGGTATTGACGGCCAGAATGTTGTTCAGGCATGGGATCTCTTAGATGGTCGTGCCGGGGTAGGGGACAGGGTGGTTATCGTAGGGGGGAATGCGGTCGGTCTGGAGACGGCCCTTTATCTCGCTAATCTGGGAACCCTTTCCCCCGAAACTCTGCACTTTCTCATGACAAACAGGGCAGAGTCGATCGAGACTCTGACAGAGCTGTTAAACAGGGGGATTAAAAGGGTAACGGTCGTTGAAATGACTAAGAAGGCCGGGAACGATATAGGGCTTACCACCCGGTGGACAGTGATGGGAGAGTTAAGACGTCTCGGGGTTCGTGTTATAACGGAAGCAAGAGCCGTGGGGATTACACCCGAAGGTCTTGAGATAGAGCGTAGGGGTGGTATTGATTTACTATCCGCTGACTCCATCGTGATTGCGGCGGGTTCAAGATCTGAAAACGCCCTTGCTGATAAACTCAAAGGGTCAGTTCCGGAGGTTCTGGTGGTAGGAGATGCAAAGACACCACGGAACGTCTTGGAGGCCATCAGAGAGGGGTTTGAGGCTGGTTTGAGGCTATAAATACCCTGGACCGGTGAACGGTTATAAATAATTGCTATTTGCCTGTCCCATAGTTTTGCTTGATGAGAGATCTTTTGGCAAGAGCATTACTGCGCCCAATAAAACCTGAAAATCTGCGTTCATCTGCGTTCATCTGCGTCCAAAAAGGCTTTCCCTCGTTCCCAATCCCGCGCCGGGACCAGTTTCTCGCCTGGCTCCCAAAGACGACACAAGATTGTTCTCCATTTGGGGCCGGTATACCCTGTTGGAGGGTTAGGCAGGAGCGTGAACATATTATGCTTGATAATGATGTCATTTATTGGTATCGTAATATCATATCAAAGAACTATACATAAACGGGGGGCGTATTATGGCAACAGAATTAGCTCAAACAAAAAAAAGAATCAATATTGAATTGCCCGGCATTATCATTCATAAGTTGGACAAATTGGCCCGTAAGGTTGATTCCAGCAGGAGCGAATTGATCCGCAGACTTATCTCCGAAAGCCTGGCTGAAAAAGAGAGGGGGGAAATAGAATTGGCCATGAAAGAAGGGTATGTGGCCAATTACGATTTTATCAAAGAGAGTGGCAAGGAGTGGGATTTTACCTCGGGAGACGGCATATAATGGAGATAAAAAGAGGTGATGTCATAGATATTGATTTCGACCCGGCCCGCGGACACGAAATTCGAAAGACTCGTCCAGCGGTTGTTGTACAAAATGATATTGGCAACCAGTATAGCCCTCTGGTTATTGTTTTGCCCATAAGGGGCGCTGAACATATTAAACGGCTCTACCCTGTAATTGTATCTATTAAAAAGGGTGCCGGAGGTTTGGATAAGAAAAGCGTAGTCCAGTGCGATCAGATAAAGAGCTTGGATAAATCAAGGATTGTGAGGAAAAGGGGCCGTTTTTCCAGAGATATTATGATAAATATTGACACTGCTCTAAAGATCAGTTTGGCGTTGACCTAATTTTTCCACCACTCTAATTACGAAAAAGGGACTAATCCTCCGAAATTCGATGGTTGCTTCTGAGTTGACGCCCAATAAATCCTTAAAATCTGCGTTCATCTGCGTCCAGATTCTTTTTTTTAACGGGTATATTATTGACACCGGAGTTAAGTTATGATCTATTTTTGTTGTTCACAACCCCGAATGTTAGGTATGGACGAATTCGGTGGTGTTGAATCCTTAATAATTTGATATAATATGTTTTTTTACAACTCAACCACTCAACTACTCAACCAATTATGGAGGAGAGAAAAGATGAAGCATTTCGTGGGAATTATTTTCGCAGTCTGTTTAATGATCCAACCAGCCTGGGCCGGAATCGAGATGGGGCAGGTTCCCAAAGAAGTCGTGTTGAAGGGCGACCTTGGTGGAAGGCTAGACGGGAGTCCATGGAGCAGCAAAGAGCTCAAAGGGAAGATCAATGTAATATTCTATGTAGACCCTGATGAAAGGGATCTGAATAATGAGGCCAGTGACGCCCTGAAAAAAGAAAATTTCCCTCGAGAAAAATTTCAAAGCTACGGACTTATCAATATGGATGCCACATGGCTTCCCAACTTTATCATATCATCCTCTTTGGAGGAAAAGCAGAAACTCTATCCAACTACCATCTACGTCCGAGACTATGATAAAGTCCTTGTCAAGGAGTGGGGCATCTCGGATGATAACAGTGACGTACTGGCCTTTGACAAGGAGGGGAGATTGATCTTCAAGAAATATGGCAAGTTAAATGCGGAAGATATCCAGAAACTTATAAAGGTCATTCGTGCAAATCTCGACAAATAGGCAAATGACAGATCCAAAGTCCAAGGTTGACCGATCATTGACGACCGAATGACCACCAAATGACGATCAAATGACGGCCGAAAGCCACATGACCAATGACCAGTCATAACTTCCAACTCAGCCCGATAGGCATCGTTCGCTCGGCCCTGAAAGATATCCGTGACTGCCCTTGTCAGGAGAGCGAGGGTGCGCCGGGGGCCTGGATTGAGATCGAGCCCCAATACGCAGAGGCCCTGGATGGATTGGAAGTCGGGGACGAGGTCATGGTCATGACCTGGATGCACCTGGCCGACCGTTCCCGATTAAAGGTGCATCCGAGGGGAAATAGGGAAAATCCAATGAAAGGCGTATTTGCCACACGTTCACCACACAGACCCAATCCCATCGGCCTCCACAAAACGCGCATCACAGCTTTAGAGCCACCTTGCAGGATCAAAGTGGCGTTTCTCGAGCTGGTAGACAATACCCCTGTTGTGGATATCAAATCTGTCGTCTTTAACCGAAATGATGGGTATCAAGTCTGCTGTTGACTATTTGTGCTAACTGCAAAAAAATACGCGATGACAAGGGTTATTGGAATCAAATTGAGGCTTATATCGGCGACCACTCCGAGGCCGAATTCAGCCACGGTATCTGTCCTGATTGTGCAAAAAAGCTTTATCCGGAATTTTATAAGGGTGATTGAGATGAGCTGTTTCCCAACAACTGGGGCCAAAGCATCAGATACTCAAGAAATGGAGATCCCTGGAAGGGGGAGTGTTTCAACCCAATTAAAGCCACATAAGGCCCGGAAATCTCCATCATTGTATATGTTGAACCTCTCTATTGTGAACAATTCATTTTCCAGCCTTGCATGATCGTGGCCAATATGAGACAGAAGGCTTATGTAAGGTTCACGTAAAGGTATCCAAAAATGAAGGAAGCCAAAGGAGGAAACCGATGAAGCAACTGAAAAAGGATTTGGAGGCAATATCGAAGAAGTTGAAACAGCTTACGTTAAAAGCCGAAAAGATTGCTAACAAACTCAATAAACTTGATAAAGCTAAACCTGTAAAAGCTAAACCTGTCAAGAAGTCAAAAGCTAAAGCCAAACCCAAAACCACCAAAAAACCTGTCAAGGTTTCCGCAGCCGCAACCGTTCTGGCCGTTATCAAAAGGAGCAGGAAAGGTGTTGACGTTGCCACACTGAAAAGCAAAGCCGGGATTGGGAGTACAACTCTAAATAGTATCATTTACAGGCTAAAGAAGAATGGCAAAATCAAGAGCGGTGGCAGGGGCATTTATGTAAAAGCGTAGAGTTTTGATTCTAAAAAGAAGCGTCGTTAATTCATGGTTACAAACTCAAAACTTCACTGAAAATCAGCCCGTTGGTGGTCAAGTATCATGCACGAA
>JACNJD010000167.1 GCA_014382715.1 Candidatus Desulfacyla euxinica
TTTGGACTAAGCATAAAATCATCCTACGCCTTTTTTATTCTTATTCGGCAATATCTCGCCTTTGAATATGATCACCTTGACACCTATAACACCATATGTCGTAAATGCCTCTGCAAATCCATAATCTATGTCAGCCCTGATGGTGTGGAGAGGCACTCTCCCCTCTCGATACCATTCCCTGCGCGCCATTTCAGCCCCGCCCAATCTGCCGCTACAGGATATTTTTATACCCTGGGCCCCAAATCTCAATGCAGAGGTTACACTCTTTTTCATGGCTCGCCTGAACGCTATACGCCGCACTAACTGCATGGCAACATTCTCAGCAACCAACTGGGCATCGACCTCCGCCTTTCTCACCTCTTGAATGTCAAGAATGGCATCCTTCTTGATCATCTTTTCTAACTCAGACTTAAGCCTTTCAATTTCAACGCCCTTTTTGCCAATTATGATACCGGGCCTGGCAGCATGGATACGAATCCGGACTTTGTTCGCGGCCCTTTCAATCTCTATCCTTGAAACACCGGCCTGGAGAAGCTTCTTTTTCAAAAACTTCCTTATATTGAAGTCCTCAAAAACAAAATCGCTGTATTCCTTATTAGCAAACCACTTGGAGTCCCAACTCCTGTTGATCCCTAATCTAAAACTGACCGGATGAACTTTTTGTCCCAATATATGCCTCCAGCGTAATCAAAAGGTCTTTGCAGCTAATCAACAAATATACTCTACTTCTCGTCCAAAATAACAGTTAAATGACTGGTCCTCTTCCTTATTCTCGTCGCCCGTCCCTGAGCCCGTGGCCGCCACCTTTTCAAGGTCGGGCCTTCATCAGCATATACCTTTGAGATGTAAAGCGAGTCCACATCTATATCAGCATTTTGCTGGGCGTTTGCCACCGCTGAATCAAGTAATTTTTTTAATATCCTTGCACCTCGTTGAGGTGCGAAGGAAAGCAAATTCAATGCCTCTTCCACCTTTTTCCCACGGACCTGCCCCATAATCAGGCGTATCTTCTGGGGGGAAATCCTCATAAATCTTGCCTTTGCCCTTATTTCCATTTTAGCTCTTAAAGATAGTCTCTGGTAGAGGTTCAGGAATCGATGAATTGAAGAACCAAAATAATGGATTCACCTTCAATCCCCAAATTCCGCTTATTTCAACTTCCCTTTCAATTTCGACTTTTTATCGCCGGCATGCCCATAGAAAATCCTCGTAGGAGAGAATTCACCTAATTTATGCCCCACCATATCTTCAGAGACAAAGACGGGCAAAAACTTTTTGCCGTTGTGAACAGCAAATGTCAGACCGACAAACTCGGGAAGGATTGTAGACCTGCGCGACCATGTCTTGATGATCTGCCTGCTCATAGTACCACTTGTCGCCTCGACTTTCTTTAAAAGATGATCATCGACAAACGGACCTTTTTTTAGCGATCTCGGCAAAATCTATCCTCCTCTTGTTGCTTTCAATAATTATCGGCGGTTATCGGGTATATCTATATATTACTTAGTTCGACGCTTGACAATAAGTCTGTCACTTCCCTTCCTGACCCTGGTCTTATAGCCCTTAGTAGGCACACCCCAAGGAGTCACAGGATGTCGTCCGCCCGAGGACTTACCTTCGCCTCCGCCATGGGGGTGATCCACCGGGTTCATAGCAACGCCTCTCACACGGGGCCTTTTTCCCAACCATCTATTTCTACCGGCCTTTCCTATGGATATATTTTCGTGGTCCAGATTCCCCACCTGCCCGATAGTCGCCTTGCAGTCCTGAGAAATCATTCGCACTTCACCGGAAGGGAGTTTGACTTGAGCATATTTTCCTTCCTTCGCCATTAGCTGACAATAACTTCCTGCGCTTCTCGCTAACTGCCCACCATGCCCTATGTTAAGCTCAATATTGTGAATATGGCTTCCCAAAGGGATATCTCGCAAAGAAAGCGCATTACCATTCCTTATTTCCGCTCCCTCCCCCGACATCACGCGGTCTCCCACCTGAAGTCTGTTAGGGGCTAAAATATATCGTTTTTCACCATCCACGTAGTGTAACAGTGCAATATTGGATGACCGGTTGGGATCATACTCAATAGAGGCAACAGAGGCAGGGATCCCGTCTTTATTCCTCTTAAAATCTATCAGGCGGTATGTGCGTTTATGTCCGCCTCCCCTGTGCCGCACAGTCAGGCGACCGTTTGAATTCCTGCCACCTGTTTTCCTTAACGGCCTGAGAAGGGCTTTTTCGGGCTTTTTACGCGTTATTTCCTCAAATTCAGAAGATGTCTGAAATCTCCTGCCAGGCGAGGTTGGTTTGTGAGATTTAATACCCATTCTTTGCTCCGCGTCTTTATACTAATACTGTAATCGTTTTTAAATCTTCCTACACCAATCCAACCCCTTACATCCCCTCAAAAAACTCTATGTTTTCACCGGGGGCCAGTTTAACAATGGCCTTTTTCCAATGAGGTCTTCGTCCAATATTTTTTCCCATACGCCTGCTCTTTCCCCTCACATTCATTGTCCTCACATCCAAGACCTTTGTCTTGAGGAGGATCTCCACAGCCTGCCTGATCTCAATCTTGTTTGCCCCTTTGTGGACTTTGAAAGAAACCTGATTGGTATCACTCTTCTGCAAATTGGCCTTTTCTGTAATATGTGGCTCTTTGATTACTTTATAGATATCCACTACGAAATCAACGCCTCCTCTATGTTCTGAACAGCGGGCCGTTCTAAAAAAAGGTGATCATATCTCAAGATATCGTAAACATTCAGCCCCTGATACCGCATAACCTTCATAAGAGGGACATTCTTAGATGATTTTTCCAGGTTCTCTGATTTATCGTTCGTTATAATCAGAGCTTTTTTCACATCAAAGCCTCTCATTGTTCCTGCAAACTTTTTCGTTTTGATCTCAGGAAGGCTGAAATCTTCAACAATTATAAGGCAATTATTCTGGACCTTGTCTGTCAAGGCCATTCGCAATGCCGCCTTCTTCACCTTTTTGGATACCTTCTGTGTATAGTCCCTCGGTGAAGGCCCAAAAGCAACGCCCCCTCCCTTCCTCCCAGGGGCTGAACCACTACCGACTCTGGCCCTGCCAGTCCCCTTCTGCCGCCATAGCTTACTTCCGGAGCATTTTACGGCTGAACGGTTCTTTGTGGCAGCAGTCCCGGATCTGCGCTTGGCAAGTTGGCCCATCACAACCTGGTGAAGGACATGCTTCTTTATTGGGACGTCAAAAATGTCGTCTCTCAGTTCCACTTCTGATACTTTTTCGTTTTCAAGATTATATACATCCGAAACTGTCATATACACACCTTAGAATTAAGGGATTGAGGGATTGCGAATTAAGGGATTAAATGACCGTTGCTAATTTTAATTCCTAAATTCCTAAATTCCAAAATTCCTAAATTAAGCTCTATACACCTGCTTGAGACTTCCAGATTTCGAGGAAGTTATTAGGGGCTCCCGGCACTGCGCCTTGGACCAGAATCAAATCCATTTCCGGCCTTACGTCAACTACTTTGAGATTCTTGATTGTAACATGCTGATATCCCATCCGGCCGGGCATTTTTTTTCCCTTTTGAACCTTCCCCGGTGTGGCACTGCATCCGATCGAACCCGGGATTCTGTGTGAACGGGAACCATGGGTTTTGTTTCCACCGGAAAATCCCCACCTTTTCATTACACCGGCAAAGCCTCTCCCTTTGCTAAGCCCTCGCACATTGACCAACTCGCCAATGTTAAAGATATCGGATTTAATTTCCTGGCCTACTTCGAAGGCCTCCGGATCATCAACTCTGATCTCTCTTAACGTGGTAAAGAATCTGCCTCCCGCGTCCTTAAACTGACCTTTCAAAGGCTTGTTAATCCGGCTTTCCTTTTTTGGACCATAGCCCATCTGGAGAGCATCATAACCTTCCCGTTCCCGGGTCTTTTTTTGTATCACCACACAAGGTCCAACTTTCAGCACCGTTACAGGAACACTTCCACCGTCTTCGAGGAAGTGACTTGTCATACCCAATTTTTTGCCAAAAAGTTTGTTAACCATAAGGATTAAACTCCAACTTCACCATGCACCGCCTCCTACTTCCGCTCATAAAGAAACTTTCTACAGCTTGATCTCCACATCTACCCCAGCTGCTAAGTCAAGCTTCATCAGGGAATCAACGGTCTGCTGGGTTGGTTCTAATATGTCCAGTAACCGCTTGTGTGTTCTTATTTCAAACTGCTCTCTTGATTTCTTGTTCACATGGGGGGATCTAAGAACGCAATATTTGTTGATGACTGTAGGGAGGGGAATTGGACCGGCCACTCTTGCCCCCGTCTCTTTCGCCGTCTCCACAATCTCCATAGCGGATTGATCCAACAACTTGTGATCATAGGCCTTCAATCTAATTCGGATCTTCTGGTTGGTTATCATACCGCTCTCCTACTCGATAATCTCACTGATAACGCCTGCGCCAACGGTCCTTCCACCC
>JACNJD010000054.1 GCA_014382715.1 Candidatus Desulfacyla euxinica
ACATGTTGTGGTCTTTTTTTTCTTGATCCACAACCCGTTTTTCTCTATAGTCGAACTTTTAAAAAGCAAAGTCTTATCACCCTCAAGAATGTCATATATTAAGGCCGACCATGCCCAGATGCAGATGGTCCTGTCTGCCATAGTGGCCAATGCAAATGAGGCAATGGAAGATGGGGGCATTGTCAAAATATCTGCTGAAAACAAAGATGTTGACAATGATTTTACAAAACAGCATCCCGGTCTTAAATCAGGGCTCTATGTCTGTCTCACCATCGAGGATGACGGTAAAGGCATGGATGAAGAAACAAAGAAGGGGATATTTGAACCCTTTTTTACCACCAAATTTCAGGGTCGCGGCATGGGGATGGCCGCTGTGTATGGCATAATCAAAAGCCACGACGGCTGGATTTATGTGGACTCTGAATTGGGTAAAGGGACTGTAGTCCGTATCTATCTTCCTGCCATAAGCGCAGAGAGCAAGGAGCAGAGAACAAAGGCAGAAAAAGAACCGAAGGTCGAATTGGCCATGGGCGAAGGGACCATCCTGGTTATTGAGGATGAAGAGCCTCTCGTGGAAATATTCAGACAGATATTAGAAAGACTTGGCTATCGTGTGCTTCTGGCAAGGACGGGGAAAGAGGCTGTTGAACTTGCAAAGACCTTTGACGGCCAGATTGACCTCGCACTTCTCGACATAAAACTGCCTGATATGGACGGCGGCAGGGTTTACCCTCTTATCATGGAATCAAGACCGGATATGAAAACGATCGTGTGCAGCGGTTACAGTATACATGGCCCCGCCCAGGCCATCCTTGATGCAGGCGCCGAAGGGTTCATCCAGAAACCGTTTTCCATTGCACCTTTTGCTGAAAAACTGAAGGAGGTGTTGGAAGGAAAATAGGTGATGAAATCAGCCTGGTCTTCTTGTTAGCTGAGGTGAAGGTTATCTATATCATAGTTGCCATTGACAACTATGGCACAAATGCCCTGATTGGGGTGGCAATGCCATACCATTTCGGGGTATAATTTTCTTCCCGAAAATATCATCCTTCGGATATATGAATCATTTCAGATGGATAGTAAGAGCGCGTCCTTTGGCATAAAAAATGCACGAATTACGGTGTGTAGCCTGTCCCTGAAAGGGAAACAGGGGAATTGAGACCTAATGAGAAGATAAAAAAGATAGGGAAAAGCTTCTGCTATGACAATTTGCCAGGGGCAGAATTTTTTGAACAATGTCGATAGGGTATCGCTTTCCATGGTATCTAACTTAAACTTACGAAAGGAGTTACATCATGAAAAGTATTTACACCTGCTTATTCGTGTTACTCACACTTTGCTTGACTGTACCGAATCTCGAAGCCGGCAAACTGCATCCTCTCGAAACGGCAGATACTTCGAGTCCGCAGACGACATTAAAGAGCTTCCAGAACGTATTCATAGGTGCCAGGCCCATACTGGACAAGATATCAACAACGGGGTTTTCGCCGGAAACAGTAAGCGCGCTAAAGGATAAGCGCAACAGGGCAATACACTGCTTTGATCTGAGTAAGGTGGGAAAGAGACTTCGTGACGATATGGGGCCCGAAGCGGTCATACTGCTGGCGGAGATCCTGGCCAGGATAGAGTTACCGCCCTTCGAGGCAGTCCCCGATGCCCGGGCGATGAAGTCCGAAGGTGTTACCCTCTGGAAAATCCCGCATACTGGTATCACAATCGGCCAGGTCCAGAAGGGACCTCGAAAGGGAGAATATCTGTTTACACCGGAAACGGTTGCCCAATTAAAGAAGTTTTTCGCTAAAGTAAGGCATCTTCCATATCTTCCGGGCTCAGCGCTCAAAAAAATCGGCCCGGCCGGAGGACTGTATGATTATTACAGCGCCTCTCCGAGAGGTTTAATCCCCATGAGCGTGGTCATGGCCCTGCCATCCTGGGCAAGGACCGTTTGTTCCGATCACCCCCTGTGGCAGTGGATCGGCATGGTGCTTGCCGTGTTAATCGGTATTTTTCTGATCCTGTTGATCCGTGTCTTGATCAGCAAGTGGACCAAAAGCCGATCCGAAGCAGGCAAGAAGGGGATAGGCTTTGCCAGATTGATATTGCCGCTGAGTGCAGTGATCATAATACGGCTTACCAGTTATGTTATCGACGAACAGATTGGAATGAGCGGAACGGTTTACCAGGTCGTTGAAGTCACAGAGCAGGTCCTGTTTATAATCTTTGCCGTGTGGTTCACTATAGCCTGCGGAGGTGTTGCGGCCAGCATTATTATTTCTTCACCCAAAATAGACCCGAAGGGGGTTTACGCCGGCCTGACCAAAGTACTCTGCTATCTGTTTTTCCTCGCTGCGGCATTCATTATCATCTTCAAAGGGCTCACATCACTCGGTGTCCCCATGGTGCCGATTGTTACCAGTCTGGGTGTTGGGGGTCTTGCCGTAGCTCTCGCCGCAAGACCGACTCTCGAGAATCTTATAGGTGGCCTCATGATCCTTGCTGACAGGCCCTTCAAGGTCGGCCAGCGCATCAAAGTTAAAGACCATGATGGGATAGTTCAACGGCTTGGAATGCGGTCTACACAAATTCGTCTGCTGAATGGACCTCAGGTCAAGATTCCAAATGAGGAAATGGCAAGAGCAGAAATCGAGAATGTTTCTCTCCGGCCGAACCTTAGAAGGAGCGCGAATATTACCATCGAATACGATACACCCATAGAAAAGGTTGAGAAGGCGGTTGCTATAATAAAGGATATCCTCAAGGATCATGAAGGGATGAATCCCAAGCGCCCGGCTCGCGTGTTCTTCAACGATTTTAATCCTGATTCCCTTAATATCTCAATGATCTACTGGTATCACCCCGCAAAACTTTGGAAAGCCAAGGCATTTGATGAAAAAGTCAATTTTCAACTTATGCGGGAATTCGAAAAAGAGGGAATTAAGTTTGCCTTTCCCACAACGACCACTTACCTGGTCCAGGAGGATGGGCGCCCCCTTTATTTCACCCCTGTCAAGGATTCACCAGAATAGGAAACGTACATAAAATAATAAGGCGAGCACAACAAGCAGTATGCATGCCCTTATGTGCACAGCCATAATCTTGGCCATGATACGCTGCCTCCCGGTCTCTCACCTGTAAAGTGCATTTTCCACTTCTTTCCAGATTTTCTTCACAGAACGAGCGCCCTCAGAATCCCCATTGAATTCAATGATGGTGTTACCTTGAACCATGGATTTCGTGAAAAGGGGGTCAAAAGGGATCTGCCCCAGAGTTTCCAGACCGTTCTCCTTTGCAATTTTCTCTATTGCTTGACTTTGACTGTCCAGGATAGAGGTCACACTTTTCCTAATAATTGAAATGAATGAGGGATTTACAGCAAGCCCCTTTCCAATTCTGATCGAATTCGAGAGGCTGGGGGTAGACGAAAACGTTTGGTAGACAAAGATCCGCATGTTATCAAGGGTCTTGATAAAATGATTGATCCACCTACCAGAGGTGACCCGAAATGAGGGTTGGAGAACCAGTTCCGCCTTTCCTCAGGGATCAGGGCCTCATCTACTCCCACCCTTTACAACCTGCAAACACATCGTTGAAAATTCGCTCAATACGTTCCGTTTCCCGTGCCGTGAGCTCAGCGAACTCGCCCTCACGTGCACGATTTGACAGGCGACCCTTATTCTGTCTGAGAAAGCGGAAAAGAAGATCTACGATGCGATCGGGCATATCCACAATGTTCCCCACACGTTCATTAAACTCATCATACCGTCTGAGGAATTCTGTTTCGTTTGGCAAGTCTTCCTCTATGGTCTTTCGGACGCAGGTGTAAAGAAATTCGGCATGCGGCGTTGCGTCAAAGAAACGGTAAAAGTCGGCTGTGTTGTGCAGGACGTTAACGTTTCCGTCCTCAGTAGGCTTCCACTTTATCACCGGCAAAAGCCGCCGCGAATAGTCCTCCAGAATGCGGTGATATTCGTCGATTCGCTCCAAAATGGCGGCCGACACCGGGAACACCACACCGGGAGGGTTTATCCCTCTTTGGGCAAGAACATGATGGATGAGGTAGCGGTGAATGCGGCCGTTCCCGTCATCAAAAGGATGAATGTAAATAAAACCGAAGGCCAAAACCGCGGCAGCGAAAACGGCATCGAGCTTTTGCGACGGTCCCCGGTCGAAAGCAACCATACCGTCTATGAGAGAAGCAAGATCATCCGGCCGCCCGCTGATATGGTCAGGCAACGGCATGCGTGTATCGCGATCATGCTCCCCCACAAATCCTCCTTCCCGCCGGAGCCCTAACCGCACAAAGCGGGCATCGCCAATAACAATTCTTTGCAACCGTAACAGTTCTTCCAGGTCGATCGGCTGGCGGCCTGCCTCCCCGATGGCTCGGCCCCATCGTTGTATGCGGCTCTGGGGCGCACGTTCGCCTTCAATGGCGTAACTCGATTTCGAGTCCTTTAG
>JACNJD010000173.1 GCA_014382715.1 Candidatus Desulfacyla euxinica
TATTCATGACCGGACCTTTGACCGGCACAGTTTCACCGAGTGCCGGAAGGTATGACGTGATGGCCAAGTCTCCGCTTACCGGCATATGGGGACATGGAAACTCAGGAGGGCAATGGGCAAACCCATTTAAAAGATCTGGCTTTGATGGTGCTATTTTTGAGGGAATATCGCCAAAGCCCGTATATCTTAAAGTCGAGGACGGGAAGGCGGAACTTAAAGATGCGAGCCATCTCTGGGGGAAGCTTACGCCTGAAACAACGGACCAGATTATTGAAGAATGCGGGAAGGGTTTCAGGGTGGCATGCATTGGCCCAGCCGGCGAGAACCTGGTGAAATACGCATGCGTGATTAACGAAAAGACCAGGGCTGCCGGAAGAACCGGGATGGGAGCCGTTATGGGCTCAAAGAAACTCAAGGCCATAGCCGTATTCGGCAAAAAGGCCCCGGAACTTGCCAAACCGGCAGAGTTTAAGGAGGTATCCAAGAGACAATATGATCTGTTGAATGAGTCCATGTTGAAGGTCGGTTTTGAGTCCTTTGGAACCAATATGCTTATAGATATACTCCAAGCCAAGGGAGGATTGCCGACTCGAAATTTTCAAACAGGGATATTCGAGCAACTTGAGGAAATAAGTGCTCAGGCATTGACGGATAAGGTCCTTGTATCACAGATTAACTGCTTTGCCTGTCCTATCGCCTGTGGGCGCAATACGGAGATAAAGACAGGACCGTATAAAGGCGAAAAAGGGGAAGGCCCGGAGTATGAATCGAATGTTATGTTAGGATCCAACTGTGGTATCGGCGATATGGAAGCAATTACCAAGGCCAACTTCCTGTGTAATGATTATGGTCTCGATACCATATCCGCCGGGGTCAGTGTGGGTTTTGCCATGGAATGCTATGAAAAGGGTATCCTGACCAGTGAACAGACCGGCGGCCTCGAGATCAAGTTTGGAGACGCTGATATGTTGGTGAAGCTTACGGAGATGATAGGAAAGAGAGAAGGCTTTGGTGACATGTTGGCCGAAGGGACAAGGGCGATGTCCCAGAAACTCGGTCAGGGGTCTGAAAAATTTGCCATGCAGGTAAAGGGTCTCGAGCTCCCTGCCTATGATCCTCGAGCCGCCAAGATATGCGGTCTGGGTTATGCTACGGCCAACCGGGGTGGAGACCATATCACGGGTTATGTGCAGGGTCCCACATTTATCGATACGCCTTTCTTGGTGGTGGACGAGAGCAAGATCGGGGACGCATTTGAGGTGAACCCGGCAGAAGCCAAGGTGCTTGTAGATCAAGAGAATGCACTCACGTTTTTTGATTTAGCCGGATGTTGTAAGTTTATGGGTTTCCTCCTAAAGGCCGAAGAATGGGTAGAGCTGGTAGCCAACGCGACTGGCTGGGATTATGGCGTAAAAGATTTTCGAGAAACCGGTGACCGGGTCTATAACCTTATAAGGGCATTCAATATCAGAGAAGGAATAACCCGTGCTGATGATTGTCTCCCCGCTCGTTTTCATGATGAGCCCTTACCGGAAGGGCCGGCCAAAGGCATGGTGATCACCCATGAAAACTTAGATTCATACCTGGACGCTTATTATGACTTTCGGGGGTGGGACAAGGAGACCGGAAAGCCAACCCGGGAAAAACTTACCGAACTGGGCCTTGAAGATCTGATTCCGGATGTGTGGGGGTAAATAGGGCCTCATATATCTATTGACAACCATCTTTCTCTGCTGGTTCGGGATACAACATAGAACCAGCAGAGGAGAACTTTTTATCTCACACTTTTGACGTCCATGTAAAAAGTCCTTTTTACATGGATTTAGGAATTTAGGAATTGCGAATTATTATCAGTAGTTAGTCCTAATAGAATTGCACCAAAATATTAAGAGAATAGAAAATAAGGAAGGAGTGAATATGTCTTACGCGGATAAACCCTGGTTAAAAGGTTACATGTTGGGCCCTTATAAGCTCGAGAAGAGTCTTGCCCCCTATCCGAAAGTTCCATTATTCACAGCCTTAGATAATGCGGCTGAAAATTACCCTGGCCAGACGGCTGTCCTTTTCGAGGAGAGGAAACTCAGTTATAAAAATTTAAGAATCCAGGCAGAAAAATTAGCCGCAGCCCTAGCCGGGCTTGGTGTTAAGAAAAGGGATCGGGTCCAGATATTTCTGCCCAATTGCACGGAGTTTATTGTAAGCGATTGGGCTATCCTCAAGGCAGGTGCCTGTGTGGTTCCCACAAGTATCATGCGGACCGATAAAGGACTTCTCCATGAAGCAGGGAGTTCAAAAGCGAGGGTTATTATTTGCAGGGAAGAACACTTAGAGCGTGTATTGGGAATAAAAGACAAGTGTGATATTGAACATATCATCGTGACCTCCACGGACGGCTACGATGTTAAAGGGTTATCCATAGATCTCCCAAAAGGCGCCTATGAATTCAGGAAGGTATTAGAGGACAATGAACCAACGCCTCCCCGGATTGAAATCGACCCCATGGAGGATATGTCTGAACTCGCTTTTACGGGGGGGTCCACAGGTGTTCCCAAGGGAGTGATGATTACCCATTTTAATCGATATACCAATTTCATGCAGAGTATTCCCTGGATGCTGACGCCGTTGTCCCGTGGAATTATTGGTAAGTCCTCTTTTTTTATCACAACCCCCCTGTTTCATGCCTACGGACATTTTATACAACAAATGGCCGCTTACTGGGCACTTCGGATTATCTTAATGGCTGATCCGAGAGATAATGAGGGGATCGTAGCAACCATGAAAAAATACCGTCCTCTTCTGGTTCCCACGGTTCCAACCCAGCTCATGCGGATGGCCAAGGGTAAGGTAGGAAGGATGAACGTCATGCCCATGTCTTGCGCGGCTCCACTTCCTGAAGAAATTTCCGAGGCAATCAAGAAAGAGATCGGCAATCCGGTCTCAGAAGCCTACGGTTTAACCGAGACAGGACCTGTTACTCATGTAAACGTTTCGGCCTTTTCCAAGATTACCGGTTTCATGAAGCAGGAAAAACGCGGAATGGGAATGCCTGTACCTGACACGGATGTCAAGCTGGTAGACCCTGATACGGGCAAAGAAGTTCCCTTTGGCGAGGTTGGGGAAGTCGTTGTGAGAGGTCCGCAGGTAATGAAAGGATTCTGGCCCGAGCCGGGCTCCGGATTAACAGAGGGTGGCTGGCTTCACACCGGGGATCTTGCCTATATGGATGAAGATGGCTATTTTTTCATCCAGGACAGGACCAAGGATATGATTAATGTCTCCGGATTGAAGGTCTATTCCACGTCCGTTGATGAGGTGTTATTTAAGCATCCGGGTGTACTCATGGCTGTGGCTGTCGGGGTTCCTGATCCAAATATTCCAGGCAGCGAGAGGGTAATGGCCATAGTGAGGCTGAGGGATGAGTATAAGGGCAAGGTAACGGCAGAAGACATAATTAATACCTGCAAGGAGCATCTCCCACGTTATGCGGTTCCGAAATATGTGGACTTTAAGGATGACTTGCCTATGACAGTAACAGAGAAGCTGTTTAAAAAGGAAATGAGAGATGAGGCTGTTGAGAGGATGAAAGCAAGAGGAGAGCTAAAATAGAGGGCAAATGAAAAGGAGGTTGGGCCTGCTCCGGAACTGCAAGGAGTTTCACTTTAGATCTTAAGGGATTATTTTTTTCTTCTAACTGGGCCGCTCACGGCCCAGTTTTATATTGAGGCATTAGGATCAGAATGCCTTAATTCGGGCAGAAATCCCATTTCCCAGTCGCAAATACGATTCCAAAATTTGGCGGGAGTACTGGAGTGCTGGAAAACAAGCTGATATCTTTAGCATTACTCCATTACTCCAACACTCCATTACTTCTTTTCAAGTATTGAAGGTCATGGGAGATATAAGATGAGTGCCGAGGATAGACTCAGATACGAGATCAGTAAATGCCGTAATTGCGAGGCGTGTAGATCACATGTGAATTTTTCGTGCCTTGTATTTCCCGAAATGTTCAGGATAGTGGATAAAGAAAGAGAGACAGGAGAAAAAATTACTACCGATGAATTGATGCATATGATTAACCTGTGTAATTTTTGTGGAGCCTGCCCCTGTTTAGATATACGCGCGGCCATAATGGAGGCAAAGACTGAGTATATGGACAGATATGGACTGGGGTTTAAGATCCGGGCCATAGAGAACGTGGAGCGTATAGGCAAATGGGGTGGGGCCATTCCTCAGCTCACCAATTTTTTGTTCAAAAATGAGATTACACGGGGTGTTTTGGGAAAGACGGTGGGGATTCACGGGGAACGTAAGATTCCTGATTTCCCAAAAGAAAACTTTCCGGAATGGATAAAAAGTAGAAAGGAAAATACCAAATCAAGGGCCGAAGGCAAGAAAAAAGTGGCGTATTTTGCCGGCTGTACGGCCAGGTATCTTTTTCCTGATGTGGC
>JACNJD010000185.1 GCA_014382715.1 Candidatus Desulfacyla euxinica
AAGGACGTAATATGTGGCTTGCGTTTCCATCACTCTTTGATTTTGGGCGTGTGCCGAGAGTTCCAACGAAATTCCTGCCAACCTGCCATATCTTTTACAGTATGCGGGTTATGGATATGAACGATAATTTGCCTAAGTGGTCAGGTCACAAAGGTAATTCAGAACGCTTGTAATTGATGTGAAAACCTCCTATTTGAACAGAAAAGAGGAAGGACCATGGTACGATGGAAAAACTTATCATTACAGCCGCCGTGATTGGATCCGCACCCACTAAGGAAAAAAGTCCCCATGTCCCTTACAGACCCTCCGAGATCGCGGAAGAGGCGTTAAGATGCTGGCGCGCCGGGGCTGCGGTGGTTCATGTGCATGTTCGTGACCCGGAAACGGGTGAGCCGGCCTTTGAAAAAGAGCTGTTTGCCGAGGTTGTGGAAAGGGTCCGTGCAGGCAGTGATATGCTAATCAACCTCACCACCAGCGGTTTTAATATTTCAGGACCGGATGTGGGGGAAAAACGGCTTATGCCGCTGGATCTGAAACCGGATCTTTGCTCCCTGGATATCGGCTCCATGAATTTTCGGGGAAAGGTTTTTGTGAACCCGCCTGAATGGGGGGAGATGGCTGCCAAACGGATGCGTGAGGCAAGGGTAAAACCGGAGATAGAAACCTTCGATTTGGGGCACGTGGCCCAGGCGCGCCATCTGACTGAACAGGGTCTACTGGATGATCCGCCCTATTTCCAACTATGTTTGGGCATTGCCTGGGGGGCGGATGCCGATCTGGAAAGTCTTCTAATCATGAAGGCCAAGCTGCCTGCCGGTTCAAAATGGTCTGTGTTGAGCCCGGGCCCGGCCCAACTCCCCATGACAACTCATGCGTTGTTGCTTGGAGGCCACGTTCGCGTAGGGTTTGAGGACAATCTCTACCTTAGCCGGGGAGTTCAGGCCGAGACCAACGCCCAATTTGTTGATCGTACCGTCAGACTGGCCCGGGAACTCCAGAGAGAGGTGGCCACCTGTGAGGAGGCCCGGTCAATTTTGAACATAAGGCCTGAACATAACCATATTCATGACCCCCTCAGACCCCCTCAAAATAGAAAATACAAATAAAGGAGTCTGCCGTTGACTCTTGAGCAGGCTATTTTCCCTTTTTTGTTTAGCCCTTTTCTCTGAGGATTCATGACAACCAAAACCGCCAGAGTTGATAAACTTGGCTGAGAAAAGAAAAGGTGCCAGGCAAATAATACTTCAGGTGATGGTGATTTTGTGGTGGATGTTCTTTCCGAAGCAAATGAACGGATGGATAGGCGTTTATGAACTGAAAAGCGAAGGCTATACCGTCGAAAAGTTGGAGGAGAGAGTATTAGAGCTTTACCGGACCGACAGAGATATGAACCTGCAGATGTGAGCTTAGTTACTGGATTACAAATGGAGGTCCCGCAGAGCATGATCGTCAAGCCCAAGGAGAACCAGCCATGAATGAAATTACTGAAATGCTCGGTATTCGCTACCCGGTGATTCAGGGTGCCATGAATCCGATTTCCAATCCAGAAATGGTCGCAGCGGTTTCCGAAGCCGGTGGTTTCGGCCTGCTGGCCACAGGTCTCAAGGAATTGGAAGCAGTCCGGCAGGAGATAAAAGCCGTCCAGCAACTCACGGACAAACCATTCGGCATTAACATCCAGACGTGGACCCCCACCGCATTGAACTTGGCCAAAATTTCCGCCGAAATGGCATTGTCGGCTGTTACTTTGTCGGCCGGCTCACCTGTGGAGGTCTGTGACTATCTCAAGGACAAAGGCGTGAAATCGCTTGCTGTAGTGCCAAATGTTGCTAACGCTGTCAAATCCGAAAATGCCGGCGTTGATGCCATCATCGCCGAAGGCACAGAGTCCGGTGGAGTCCAGGGGCGTAACAGCGTTTCCACACTGGTTCTGGTACCGATGGTAGTCGATGTGGTCAACGTCCCCGTTTTGGCTGCCGGCGGAATCGGGGACGCCCGCGGATTTCGGGCCGCATTGGCTTTGGGCGCCAAAGGAGTACAGATCGGAACCCGGTTTATTGCCTCCCAAGAGTGTATTGCCCACCCCAAGGTGAAGACAGTTTTGTGCCAGGCCAAAGAAACCGAAACTGTTCTTTTTGCTCAAAGCCAGAGGACGTTGTCTCGCATCCTGCGTACACCGCTGGTGGAAAAACTTCTCGCAGCCCCGGACAGGTTCGACCGTAAAACGTTTACAGCCAACCAGAATGAGGCTTGGTTCACCGGGAACCTCGACCTTGGATTTGTCAGCTTCGGCCAGGTGGCAGGGCTGATAAAAGAAATCAAGTCGGTCAAAGCGATCATTGAAGAGATAGTAAGCTAAGAAAAGACATAGATGTCAGGCCTACACGGTTTACAGAGAACCGCAAAAACAGATTGGCGAAATTGTCAATCATAGGGCAATTATCAACGAATTTTAATTGATAAGTGATGCCTATAATTTGTACTTTTTTTCAGAATTCACATCCAATGTTTTATATTTCCCTGATATCCAGTTTTCAAGATCCGAGCAGTACCATTTTGAAAACCTGCGGTCAGACGGTCCTCCTGCCATATTCGTATTCATTTCATCTGTGGAAAGATCTATAACCATTCTGAGTCCCGGAGCAAAAGTGGTCTGCCTGCCTGCACTTTCGAAAACCTGTCCCTGGTGCGGTGTGGCGAGGCTTCCGATGATGCTTATCGGCCCGCGGTCAAAGCCGAGAAATTTTGGGAGCCTGCCGTCAAAGAGAATGTTTTTCATAATTACTTTTCTAGTATTACCCCATTTTTCAGGCTGAGATTTCAACGCCTTTTCAGCAGCCTTCAGATAGAGATCCTCTCTTGTATGGCTGCCAAACCATAACGAATTTTCAGAAAGGAGTATCCGGTCGAAGTTTATATAAAAATCGTTAAATATCCCGGTATGTTTGTCAATATGTTCAACCGTCTGTGTGCCGAAACCGTTCTTACCGAAAACCTCGAGGTAAAGTTCTTTGTAAAATCTGTCAAAAAGAAATGCCCCTTCTGAATCAGCAGAATATTTAAAATTCCAGTTCCTGAGTATTTTTCCGGGGCCTTTGTCAGGAAGAAGAGGGCCAAGAATCTTCATGAATAATTCAGCCTGTGTTGAATATACATCATAATGTAATTTGTACATGTACTCACGTGTGATTTCATTATTTTCAGAAAGCAGATCTCCAATCCGGTCCGAACGGTAGGGGCCCATGCCGACATTGATAGGATCAACCTTTCCGTATTCATTAAGGTTCTGATTGCTTGTAACAAAGTAGCCGCACTCGGGGTTATAGCATCGCGGCAGGTCTTCCGGCTTTTCAAACCCCTGCCAGTCATTTTTTTCTTCCCAGCCGGGCAAGGGAACAAATCCACTGACCCCTTCTCTTCTTTTCGGCATCAGGCCGGACATCTGGTAGCCGATATTTCCGTCTTTGTCCGCAAGGATACAATTCCAGGATGTTTCTACACGGCCGAAGAGATCCATTCCTTCTGTAACTGTCTTTGCGTCAAGAATTCGAATAATGCTGTCAAATGTAACAGCACCTGAAAAGGCGGGTGCCCATGCAGTGGTTATATAATACCCGTCCTTGTTCGGGTTTCCTTCAAGAATACCATGCTTGTTTTCGAAAAAAACAACTTTCACGGGAGCCTTTTTCTTTCGTTTTATTATTTCTTCCCTTTCGGTAAAATCCACCCACTTGTCGGGCTCACGCATATATTTGCCCTCTCTGCATTTTTCAATCCATGAATCTGTGCCATCCATGAATGTATACGTGGCACTCCATGCAAGATTCTGATTTCGACCGACAAGAAGGGCCGGCGCCCCGGGCATGGTTCCCCCCATTGCGTAGCCGTCCATTGTTTCTAATACCATTTCATACCAGACATTCGGAAGTCTGTTTACTTCCAAGTGAGGATCGTTTGATAGGATCGGTTTTCCTGAAACTGTTTTTTTCCCTGAGACTGCCCAGTTATTGGATGCCATCATCAATGGCGCAGCAATATTCCAGAGAGACGGCGGAGAGACGAGTCGTTCCTGAAGTTCTATCTTTTTTACAAGGTCAATATCGAGCCCTCCAAGGATTCCCGGGAAAAGCTCGTTCAGTCTTTCTTCATCCATACCCGCCTGAACAAACTCGATAAGCAGTCTTTCCATTTCACCCTGGGACTGTGCAAGGGTAAGGTAGCCTATCATTCGTGAAATAAGAATGACGTCTTCTGTGCACCAGGGCTCCGGTTTAAATCTGAGAAGTTTGCATTCCCATGGGACTTTTTCCTCGAATGCCCTGTTTACTCCTTTGCAGTATGCATCTGTTACTTCTCTTACTTCAGGGGAGAATTTTTCGATTTCCGAAGAAGTTGAACCTGTCCAGTTCATTCTCCTGAAGAATTTGTCGATTTCAAGCATTTCATCACTTGAATCAAGAATCTCAGATGCCCGTCCCTGCCCCAGAATACGCATTAAAAGTATCTGCATCCCCCTGTCCTTTCCATGGGCATATCCCATCAGACCAAAGATTTCTGTCCTGTCTTTCCCCTCAACGTGGCAGACACCGTGTTTGTCTCTCCATATTTTATCGCTGTTGCTCATATCTTCTCCTGATTTCAGGTTTGTACAATAGTAACCGTTCACAGGTTCAGGGGTTCAAGGTTGCGTTCTTGTCCCCGGGCTCCATTTTGGAAGCGTATTTATGTGAGAAGCACCAGGCTTCGTCATTCCCAATCTGAAAATTGGCGGCGTATTGGCAATTATGGGCAAAACCAGAATTTTTTACAAGGACTTCGGGTCTTCAATTTTATCCTTGTCCCTAACCCTGAACGTTGAACCCTGAACCTGTCAACGCTTACGTACAATAAAACCGCCAATTTGCTTTCGGCCCAAACTTTAAGTCTTTTCTACAAAAGATATCATAAACAAAATCAATTCGTCAAAACTTCTTTAATTGTTATCTCGTTTCTGAATGCACTACTACAATGAATGGTTTTTTCCAATGGAAAATCGAAAGGAAATTCCGAGGTAAAATCGTCACCTATGTTGATGTTTTAAATGGCTGGAATGAAATCTGTTGGCATTTGGCGCTTCCATCCTATCATGCTTTTTAAAAATGCATGGGGAGAGAAGGGAGGTATAAGGACAGTCGGGGATAGTGGTCAGATATCACTTGGGAAAAATTTGCAGGACAGCACGTTTTGGTGGCCGAATTCATCGGGATAGGCACAAAGGCTCAGACAGCATGGTCAGGGGCTGATTCTCATGGAGCCGATGTGGCTTTGGCAAGTTTCTGCGGGGAAGCGGGACGCTGGTAGAATAGTAAAAAACTCAGTCGATCAGATGGTATTTATTCTCACGTGCAATAGCCCGGTCCCTTTCTGCTGGAAATCCCACTCCAGAGGGACTCATTTCCAACCTTTTGGCCACTTGACTTAGAGAGTACCGAATCTGCAAACTCTGAATCACCCAAAATTCCCTCGTCGCTTATCACATGATCTTGCCCTATCCGCCTCAGCTATTTTACCTCTGACCATGGTGATAAGAAGCCTCTTTTTTTGGCGATAAACGATAGGTAATTCGGCCTTGTGTGTCAAGCAAAATCCGACTACAGAATGTTGTGAGTGCAACTGTCGGGCGTGAAATGCGGATCTGAGCAATAAGGGCGTGGAAGTGGAGACAGTGCCAGACGGCTTGTCGAAGATCCCGTCTTTAGCGGGGATTTTGCCGGGAGAAGGCGAAGCCTAGAAAATCCGGGTAGCGCTATCCCTTGAACTCAACTGATCTTTCAAGAATCAAGTCGCGAAGGTCGCCGGATATTGGGGGCCCACATAAAGGTAATTATCAAACTCGCCAGAAGGACGGCGGGCAGGCTCGGGAAGTTGAGAATCCATATAGTCGATATGGTATTCTTGAGCCTTTGGCGGTACATTCGCTTTGGGCCACACCTCGATTGAAGATCGGTAAAAGCGTGTTGAAGGGGTTTTCAAATTTCCGGTAGTTTTAGAACTGCGCCTTTTCCTACCACAACTTCATCCACATGGCCGGCCCTTTCTTTATCCCGAATCAGGATGTGCAGGTGCCATGACTCCCCGGGATGTGTAAAGACACCCTTAACATTTGCAGAGTAGAATCCGATGATGATTCCCGATGTCCGCTCTATATGCTCCTTGAGTTGAATGAAAGGTGTCTCTCCTCCGTGACCTTTGAAATGCCCCGAGAATTCCGGGTTGGGACCACTAATCACATGCCACCTCACGTCCTGCAGGGGTCCTTCAATCAGAAAGGGGAACGGTTTCTTGGTATTCAACCCGTATCTCTCTGCCTGCTCGAGGATGAAGTCGTGTAATTGTGGTTCGGTCATTTTTTTCGGTACGACAATTTTCTTCCAATTCCTCACCTGTGCGGTAACGAGCAGTGCCGCCTGCTCTCCCTCGGGTATCCTGCGTTGGGTCGTACCAAGACCATCCTTGCCATAGGCGAGCCACACTTCACTGTCAATGACCGTGATCTCTCCGTTACCTCCCTTTATGGCGCCTACTGCATAAGCATGAGGGCCGGCTAAGGCCGTGTCCAGATCCACGACCCCATCCACCTTTTTCATATGCACCATTTTTTTGAAGTTGCCGTAGTGACGAAGATCGAAAGGTTCCGCTGCTTGCAGAGATGACGCAGAAGAGAACAACAGACACAGGATTAGAGTTATCAAGAGTTTTTCTTGGATCATAATAAATTCTCCTTTCATTATTGAGTATCCTTACAGTTGCCGCAGGATATCGGCGGGCTTCATTTTGCTGGTTCGTCTTCCCAGGAGATACCCGGTCACACAACCCACGATAAGGGAGAGGGCCATGGAAGTGGCAGCCAGCCCAAGAGAGACACTCACCGGAAGCCTGACGGCTTGTGTGGCCGCTTCTGCCTTTGCCATGGCAGGCAATGGGTTCAGATCCCAGGGAACCGGAATGGAAATGGAGAGGAATCCCATGCCATAAGAGATCACATAGCCCACGAGAATGCCTAATATCCCCCCGATAAGGGCTTGCAGAAAAGCTTCACCCATGAGTTGTTTTTGTATCTCCCCGTGAGTCCAGCCCACCGCTTTCAGGATACCAATCTCTCTTGAACGTTCCACAAGATTGGAAAGCATGGTTTTCATGATCAGGAGCACGGCCCCCAACAAGGCGACCACAGAGGCGATCATGGAAAAGCGTCCGGAGATCATCGAGACACCCCCCATCAATTCAAGAAATGAATCAGAACTGCTGACAGATACACCTTTTACCTCTTTGGAGATCTGTTTCTTGACTTTATTCAACATGGAGGGATTCTGTAATCTAAGGTAGAGGATGTTCACTGCCTCCGGCCCTCCCTTGATCAGGGCCTGAGCATCTCCAAGAGGGAGATAGATGTTGGCCGCTGCGACCTGGGCGCCTTCTTTGATTTCCAAAATTCCTACCACCCGGAAAGGACTGCCGCTGATTTTGAACGTGTCTCCCAGGTGGATTGCCTGGAACCTTGCATAGTGTTCTTCTAATACCGCTTCCCCCTGTTTTTCAGGAAAACGACCACTTTTGAGCCAGTCTCTTACCTTAACCGGGCCTAACAGGTCCGGCTGATCAAGGTCCACACCCATGATGGTTCTGAAGCCTTGCTTCTCAAACTCCCACAACAAGAGTGCGGAGGACCCCACGTCAATCCCTTCAATCTGAGTTATTCCGTTCAAGTCCCGGGGGGAAATGAGCTGGTTTGAAAAGGGGAGGCGTATCCCTCTCATGGATGCCGGCGGCCTGCCACCTTGCATGTTGCGCTCTTCCGCCCGTTGAACAATTAGGTCGGCCCCCAGATTTTTGAAAGGCCGGCTCACCGCCTTTTTATATGCTGTAGATGTGGCATTGATGGAGACGAAAAGGGCGATCCCAACCGCTATGCCCAATATATTCACTAAGGTCCTGTTGTGACGATGGAGAAGCTCTTTAATAATATATGGGTAATACAAATCAATCCTCCGTTTGGCATCTTTCATTATTAACCACAGACCCACCCCAGTACCATCTCCCGGAGCTATGGGGCAGGCACAGACAGACACAGACAAAGGCAGACACAAAAGAAGTGTAAATTGTTATCAATTCCTAAATTCCTCAATTTCCTTTGGTTACTTGATCAAGGGCCTGTTTCAGGACCTCCATATTCCACTTTCCCTGAAAAGAGGCAGGGCCTGATCCTGTTGGAAATCCTCTGAACTGGACCGGCGTGCCGTTCACCTTCAAGGTGGACTTGCCGTCAATCCACAAAACCAAAGGAACATGTCCTTTTATCCCCTTTTCGGCCTTGAACCGTTCCCCCTCTTCGCTGTAAAAGTCGTGCCCGTAAACGGCTATTCTGTCGCCGTATCCGGTAAAAAGTTCGTCTAACTCTCTCAGCGTCGGTCTGAGAGGACCATGATTCATATAGAGGACCTCAATTTGTACAGGCTCCTTAGGGAAAACACTAAGGGGGGTACTGAACAGAAATAGGCCCAGGAAACACAAAACAGTTAATCTTTTCATGAAATAACCTCCCCGTCCTGCATGCGGATTATTCGATCCGCGGCCTTAGCGAGATCGAGATCATGGGTGACCATCAAGAGGGACATCCCGTTTTCCGCATGAAGATCCTTTAAAATGTTCATAATAGATTCCCCTGTCTGTGAATCCAGATTGCCGGTAGGCTCATCGGCAAAGACGATTTTCGGGCTGTTGACCAGCGCCCTTGCAATGGCCACCCGCTGCTTTTCTCCCCCTGACAGGGTAGATGGAAGGTGGTCCACCCGATGATCCATCTCCATCCGATGCAGCAGATCCAGGGCCCTGTCTCGCCGGGCTTGCTCTGACATCTTTTCAGGGAAAAGGGGAAGAACCACATTCTCCCATGCAGAGAGGGTCGGGATCAGGTTGAATGACTGGAAAATAAAACCCACATTTTTGCGCCTAAAGAGGGCCAGATCATCCTCGGACGCCGCAGTAATATCCTTGTCATTGAGAACAACGCGGCCGTTTGAGGGACGTTCCAGCCCCGAAACAAGAGAAAGGAGGGTGGTTTTGCCGCTGCCGGATTTTCCCACAATGGCAATGAACTCTCCCGTTTCCATGGTCATGGAGACCTCCTTGACCACACAAAGTGCGCCATATTCTTTTCCAAGATCCGTTGCTTTAAGAATAGCCTCTTTACTCATATCTGAGTACCTCCGATGGTTTGATTCGTGATATACGCCTGCTCAAGATTCCACCCGTGCTTCCACCTATGAGCATTGAAAGAATGATGCCGAAAGACCCCAATGTCCAGGGGACCTTTACGGGAAGCCGCAATGTTTTGAAAACAGGGTCTCCGCCGCCCGGAAGGAAATGAGGGGTGGGGCTCATCTCCCACGGAATGGGGATATTGACTTGCATGAACCCTAAGATAAATGTGGCCAGAAGCGCTATTAAGAGACCGAGAATTCCCCCTGCAAGACATTGAAGGACGGATTCTCCCGTGAGCTGAAATACCACATTGCGATTGGTCCACCCAACCGCCTTGAGGGTTCCTATCTCCTTGGCCCGTTCAGAAACGTTTCCCGCCATGGTCTTAAAGACGATTAGAATGGCGACCAGAATCGCAATCAGGGACGTGGCTAATGAGAATTTGTCTGATAAGGCAAAGAGGTCCCCCAGGAGCTTCAAAAAGGAGTCGGGAGTGGCCACATTGACGCCCTTACCTAAGACGCTTTTCAAGGCGGCGACTACATGGCGGGTATCTCTCTGGTCTGCTCGAATGAATAAGAGATTTGCGTCCCCCTTGTCGAACGGAGAGACCTTTTGGACCTGTTTGGCGGAGGTCGCTATTTTTTCTGCCACTTTTAGGGGGAGATAGACATTGGCCACTGCGATTTTCGCGGCACGAGATGCATCCACAAGCCCCACCACAGGGTACATTTTTCGGTTAATAGTTATGGAATCTCCTACCTTGATTCCGAATTGGCGGGCATAAGACAGGTCCACAAGGGCCTCTTCCCCCTCTTTTTCCAAAAATCTTCCCTCGGTCACATTATTCCGGAGAATACCCGGACCTATGGGATTTTCTGTGTCAATGCCTAAGACAATCGTAAATCGGTCTGGGTCGAAGACCCAAATCAGGAGGGCCTGGCCGAATCCCTCAATTCCCTTGATTTTCCGGATTTTTTCGATCTCCTGCTTTCGGATGGTGATGGCTGAACACGCAAAGACCGGGCCTGCGAGTTCCTCGGGGACATCGCCGGCGCGCTGCACCGTTATGTCGGCGCCGATTTCCTTGAGGGGCATGCGGGCGGCCTCGTGGTAGGCCATGGAGAGGGCATTAATGATGATGAGCAGGGCAATACCCACGGAAAGCCCGAGGACTGCCGTCAGGGTTCTTCGCCTTCGGTAATAGAGTTCTTTGATCAGGTAACGTAACCGCACAATTAACCTCCCTGTTTCGAAAACCAGTTGTTTTCCTGTTTCATGGTCTTGCGCAGGAGTAGGAAAAAATACTCCTTTTGTTCGCGGTTCAGTATTTCGCGCACATCTAAGAGGTGGGTGATAACCTCCCTTTGAATCTGATCCTGGGTGCCGGCCATATCCTTCCGCAGGCTCTCTATCCTTCCGGAATCTACCTCTTCCTGGCTCAATAGATTTACGAGCAACTCTCTTTTCTTTTCCGTTTCCCTGCTCAGTTTATCAAGCCTTGCATGGAACGTACGAGCAAGGGGCTCCATCCTTTTGAGCTGAGAATCAGAAAGACCTAAACCTTGATAAAAATGCCGGTCCCCGGGAGATAGAGGACAATATGCGGATGGTGCAGCACAGGTGTAGCGGTAATAGTGATATCCACAGACCCCAAGGACTGCCGCGTTAATTGCCAGAGAGAAAATCAGAATCAGTCTCCACCATTTCGTTCTCATCAGTGTGCACTCCCCTTGTAGCTTGCCATTCTCACATATCCATGGGCCAGGGTGCCCGGTGGAATGGGATCAAATGTCCTGATGGAGGCCAGGCTTACATCTAACCGGGAAAACCTGGGCTGAAGGCCTTGGTGGGAGATTAAGCTTTCTTGAAAGAAGAAGTTCCCGGCGTAAGTACCGATGACCAAGCCTGCCAGCACGAGGGTGGCCGTCGTTAGAGGGGCGGGAAGAAATTGAAAGACTTGCCGCAGCCTCGAAATAAAATGGCGATCATTGAATCCGGCTATCTTTTTCCTGAGCTCCAGATAAAATGTCTGTGCGGGATCGATTTCCGGCACCTCACCGAGCATCTCCCACGTATGCTGAAAATCCGCATACAGTGCACTGCATTCCGGACAACCTTGAAGGTGAGACTTAATCCGAGCCTGCTCATCTGAGCTCAGTTCTCTGTCCTGATAGGCCGAAAGCCTTTTTTTTATGTTGCGGCAGCTCATCACTCAAACCTTGTAACCTGGATAGTATTAATTGCGGATTCTCTACTTATCATTCTGGAATCCGCATTTATGCAGTCTCTATCTAATTAAACAACTCAACGCGGAAAAACCTGCGATTTTTTTTCCTGGGAGACAAGTTTTCCGTGAAGGTTTCTTTTTGCCCTGACCATCAAGGAATCCACGGCAGAGACAGAACACCCTATGATCTTGGCAATTTCTTTGTAAGATAGCCCTTCATATCTCTTCAAGACGAGCGCTACTCTCTGGTTGGCCGGGAGTTGCTGAATCGCATTCAAAATCTGACGTTTCCGCTCTGCAACCAAAAGGAGATCTTCAGGCGACGGGGACTTCGTGGCATGGTCGGCAGAGAGTTCATTCTCCAAATCCTCTTCTTCTTTACGCGAAGGGGGAACCGTGAACAATCTCCTGATGCGATCGGACCTCTGCTTATTGATACAAAGGTTCGCGGCGATGCGGTATATCCAGGTGGTGAATTTGGCGGTGGGTTTGTAGGCGGGAGCTGAGTGCCAGACCTTCAAGAATACTTCTTGAGCCAGATCTTCGGCCTCTATCCGGTCTCCTGTAAAACGATAGATAAAATTGAGAACTGAACGCTGATGACGTCGCACCAGGATTTCAAAGGAGTGTGTGTCTCCCCTGCCCGACCTGGCCATAAGATTTTCACTTGATGATGTTTCTTCCAAAAAGTCATTCATTCAGACCTGATTAGCCCGCTGCCAACTCAACTGTCCGCGCGAGGGCCTGAGTCTCCAGATTGATACCTACTCTAAGCGCTTTGAGTCCTCTCACTCCCGGCAGGTCATCCAGATCAAGAAACTCCAGGTCATTCAACAGGTTTCCCCGGGCCTTCAGGAAGTCGATATGGCGCTGCATTTCGCGACCTTCATCGGTGTGGGAGTACACTATGGCCACCCGGCCGGGCTGTGTCAACCTCTCCCCTGTCCTTTTGACAACGGCTTTGTCAATCCGGGATTTGATGATCTCGTGGCGGACATCATAGGCCCCGTCAACGTCGAAGCGTTTTTCATCGTACCGGAAGCGTATGGAAAGAGGTGTATGGTTTACAAGTATCAGGTGACAGGTCTCTAAAGGGACCTTTAGCTCCGGCTTGATTTGTTCGGTATGTTGCGCCATACCGCAGGCCACGATGAGCTGCCACAAACCGAGGTTCTTCACATGAAAATTGCTCAGTTTGCCATTCTCCATCATCGATGCGCCGACATACATCATATAGTCTATGCCATCGGTCTGGCGCTTTTCAAAGTAGTGTGGAAAGATCGATTGGGTTTCCGCCTCCTCACTGCTTAGGTAGGCGGACAGGGTCTCGTTGAGTATGGAGACGCTCTCCTCGAATTCCCTCCGTTTGCGGTAGACAGCTCCTACTATCGGGTCGATGGCCTTTCGGTAGGTCTCAACAGCCCGGACGACCCGGGGCCCAAGACCCAGCAGATCCTCAAAGGTTGGTTCAACCTCGCGGCTGAGGAAATGGGAGATCGATGCCTCCTCATCTGAGGCCAATCCCGCGCGCAAGCCTTCAATCCGTTTCTCGATTCTGTATTTGAATTCACTTATAAGAGGCCATGATTTTGCCTTCTCTGCCCATTTCATTATATCCAGGGATAGATTTAACTGCTCGGTCAAGTCGGACTGGATACTCATATTACGGCCTTCAGATGAGCCTCTTATATCAGACTGGGCATAAAATGGAATCACATCCTTGAAGATGATCGGCTCCATATCCGATGCCTGACCCACGCGGAGACGGTCCATATGGCTGAAGGCCGCTTTCTGGAACCGCCATTCCACAGAAGGGTGAACTGCTGTACATTTTTCCTTGATAATGGCCTGGATATTATTGTTCATCTCATCCAGGCCCCTTTTCAGGGCAACTGAGAAGATTGGTGTGATCTGTTTGACCAGCATTTCATCGATGGCACCCAGGTCCCGGGGATGGGGGCTCATGATTTCAAGGGTGCCAATTGCTTCACCCTGATAAGAGAGAGGAGAAATCAACATGGACCTGCAACCCATATCCAGGACAAGCTGCTCGGTGGGGGTCAGGTCTGGTTCTTCCTTAAGGTCGGATATCCGTAGAATGGACCCCTGCTCCACAGCCCGGAGCCACACAGAGCCTTCGATTTCGGACATGGGAATATGATTGGAGTTGGTGAAAATGCAGTTGGCCTTCATCTTACAGCCGTCACTCAGGACAAGAACCTTGTCGCCCTGGAGTGCGCCGATCCCGGCCATCAGGTCGGGGCGTCTGAAAAGGATCCGAAGCCGTGCCTGAAGACGCTTGAAACCATCAGCAGAAAAGATCGACTGCTGGTCGATCAGATCCTTCTCTAAGGCCGAAATGACCTCCGACTCGGTTACATCCACGGCCCGTATAACGCTGAAACCGTAAAATTCGAATTCTTCAGGATCGATGAACTTAGACAGGATCTCGATGTCTGTAATGTTTTCGGTAATAATTTCTCGCTCTTTCTCCGTCAGTTTCTTAGGCTCACCCACGGTCCGAACTTCCACAAACTGAAGGTCGAGCGTTATCCTGAAACAGCGGTCCAGCCCGGTTTCCTGATCCTGCACGATACGAATGATAGGCGTATCGAGCCCTTGTTTAAAACCGTAGATTTTGTCTAAAACCATAAAGTAGGCCCTGAGCAACCCGCCCTCTTCCAAAACCCCCTGTTCGTTCTTGACGCTTCCTTTAAGGAATCCATCCTCACCCACCATGAGTTGTTTGAATTTCGGAGAGACGTAAAACGGATGAGACGTGCAAGGAATCAAGGCCCCGGACACTTCGGTATCTGATGATGCGGCCGGAAATACAACGCTCATAAGCGGAATCAGGAGATCCTGGTAATTCTCAAAGACGGACACGTTTTTTATGGCACCCTTGAGCGCAGGTGTCTCATTGATCCGGGCCTCAAACACCTCAAACATAGATCCCATGTGGGGGCAGGCCGGAGACACATGCTTTCTCCAGAAGCCCAGAAGAGGCTCAAGGCTGAGCGTTGACCTGAATGGATGATCATTTTTATTTTCAGTCATGGTTTATCTCCTTTGTTCATTCCATTATTTTAACCATGTAACTGGCAATTTCAAGATAAGGCCCAAGTTGGCGAGTCTCTAACCCGGATAAACCGGAGAAGTCCCTAAAATGACTAAAGTGAACTAAAGTGCCTAAAGTTGATGTTTGTTTTTTATTCGATGTCGGAGTCTTCGCTTACCTGGACGTTCGATGTTCGATGTTGGACGTTCATCTTTTTCTACCACAAGCTTTCCGAGCATTGTGGAAGATTCTTTATGTTCCCTTGGCAAGATTCAATCCTCAAATCCGGGTGCAAAACCTTTACCCCAATCTTTACCTTCCGGTTTAGACCCGTACTCGAATTTGGGGTTAATAGACAGATTCAGACCCTGACTCTTACCCTGTGCTATATAAGATCCCTCAGACATCCTGAGGGCGCCCATGGGTGTTATTACTATGGCAGACTGATTCTGCACAGGACAGAAATGCTCACAGTATCCGCATCCGGCGCATTTTTCTTCGTGCACCTGGGGAACGGGAACAGGGATCCCTGGTTCTTTTCTGAATTCCACCGCCTTGTAAGGACAGACCTCATCGCATACCATACAGCTTTTTTGCTGCTCCCATGCGAGACATTTCCGGCGAAAGATCACTGCCGTGCCTATCTTGGCCCAGATGCGTTCGTTTTTTGAAAGACTTCGTATGGCATCCGTGGGACATACCTCTCCGCACATGCGGCATTCCGGACTGCAGTAGCTGCGTCTCAAGTTGAGACCGGGGCTGAAAAGGCCCATGAATCCGGCGTCAAGCCAGATGGGTTGGAGGGTATTCGTGGGACAGGCGGCCATACACTCACCGCAGCGGCTGCATTGTGCCAGAAAATCCATCTCAGGCAGGGCGCCCGGCGGCCTGATAAGTCCCTGCGGGGCCACCTGGCCGGGCCCCGGCTTACCGTAAAGAGAATTCAGCCCGGTGAGACCGACGGTGGCCGTGGCAGCCCCGAACAGGCCTGAATATATGAATTGACGACGGGTAAAAGAGAACCGCTTTTTCTCAAACACCTGTTCCTTTCTTACCCTGTCAAACAGAATGGCATTCTCAGGACAGGTATTTTCACAGGTCCGGCATACAATACACTCTTCATGCAGGGTAACACGGGGGTCCTCTGTCATGATGGCGCTCATTGGACAGGAATTGGTGCATCTTCCACAGTCGGTGCAATCATCAGACACCCCCCGGCGGATCAGGGGCTTCTTAGAAAAAAAGGCCATGAGAGCCCCGGAAGGACAAAAATTGCGGCACCAGAAACGGGGTGAAACAATGGCTGAAACAAAAAGTGCCCCGAAAAAGGCCAAAATAAAAAGCTGCGTGGCAAAGCGCGGGGTGGCGATTTGCATAAAGATAACGGTGTCCATATCCAACCACTCCGCCAGGGGGTGGATGAAACTCAGTATTTCATTGGAAAGGAAAGCAAGAACAGGATGCACAAGGAGACCGTAGAATCTGGTTATGAGAGAAAGAGGTGCGGCCACGAATACGAAGGATACGCCAAGTATGGATGCCCCGAGTAAAAAGAAGAGTATAATATATTTTAACAGCCGGAGCTTTCCCGCTTCCGGCTGTTTCTTTCTTGAGGCTGCAAACAATTTGTCCGTTCCATCAAGGGTTGTGCCCATGGGACATATATAACCGCAGAAGATTCGTCCGAAGAAGAGCGTAACGATGAGGACCAGCAATGCCGGGATAAAGGCAACAGAAAATATCCTGGCGCTTATGACTGTAAAAGCCATCAAGGCAGGGTCAAGGAGCAGGAAAAGATCAAGCGGTGTGGGAGTAATCACCGAGGAAACAGCCAAAGCCAGTAATGTGAGAAAGAGGATAAGGCTTATGATCTGTATGGTCCGCCAGAAAGTGATCATAAATCGATGGTCTTGACATTCAGATTTTCCACATCCATACGGCCCAGCCCACGCTTATGGGCCTCACGGATATGACGAACCTGTCTTGGTTTAAATCTTTTTCCATACCATTCAAAGATGTAGACCGCGTATGCGTCGGCGGCGACCATGTCTGTTGAAGCAATAACGGTGTCCCTTTTAAGGACTTTCCCTGGCCCGCCTGGTCCATTTGTGGATAGGACGCGGGTTCCGTCGATGACGGTCAGGTCAGCCTTAAGTATTGTGCAAAGATCCACAATAGACGTATGGAGATCATATTTCCCGTGCATGACTCTGCGGTCGTAATTGAGCCCCATCATCCCTTTCATGGAGAGGCTGACACCGGTGGCTGAATGGGACTTGGCCACCGGAGCAGCGATGAGCACATTGCTCTTGAGCACCTCCTTCATAATGTCGGTACTTGTCATGCTCTTTCCTTCAGGGATATCTGTGGCTTTAAAAAACCTGTCGTCGTTTAGAGCAAAGACCATTTTCTTGCTGATAGGGTTGCAGGCCTTACGGATACCCGATCTTTCTAAGCAAAGCTCTTTCCGGGCAAGGGTATGGTCCAGGACTAATATCTTCGAAGCCCCCGCCTCTTTGCACATGATAACAAGTTCACGGACCACCTCCGGGTGCGTGTTCGAGGCCCTTTCAGGAGGAGTAGGGAAACTCATATTAGGCTTTATCACCACCCGGTCGCCGGGCTTAACGAATTGTTTCATCCCGCCTAATAAATCCACCGCAGCCCGTGTTGCCGCCGCGGGCGCCCCTTTGACAACAGCGATATCCGGAACTGGGGCAGCTATTAGCCTTTTTGGCAACAAAATTCCAGATCCGCCGGCAATCATCCATAGGACCCCTTTTGCCTGGTACCTCAAAAATTCCCTTCGATTCATAGTTAGGATTTCCTTTCTTAACAGTTCCATAAATTCTGTTTCAGTGCCCGTTCACGGGTTCAAAGGTTTTCCGCTTACAGCGGTAAACCCCGAACCCGTGAACGATTACCTTTTGCATAACCCCTTTGGAAAGGCGCTGGTACGTCTCTAAAACCATATCCCATTTTTCCGAATCATAAAACGTGACGGCCTGAAATTGGGCGGCGAGCAGCGACCCTTATTTTTCAACCGTTTGGCAACATCCGCCTAGGTCTTAAGGAGCCAAAAACGATCTTCCTCCTGAATTGTCCGCACCTTATTGAATACTTCAGGTTTGTCACTGTGTCCCCTCATCAGACTTGTTTTCATCAGGGATATCTCTGAGGCAAGGAGGTCTTCCGTTTTTCCGGGTCCTCCTGCTGCCGGTAGAAGATGACCGTGTGTCCGATCATGCCCACATTCTCAGCACCCGTTTCCTCTTCGATGCGTCCGGAGATTTCAGTCTTATCGGCTTTTTCTTTGAAATCGTTAAACTTCACCTTAATGAGCTCATGTCTTTCAAAGGCCTTTTCCGCAGACAACAGGACTTCAGGCGTCAGGCCTTTCTGCCCGATAAAAACCACCGGTTTCAGACCGTGGGCAACCCCCCTCAGATATTTTCGCTGAAAACCCTCAAGTTTTTTCATTACCGATCCCTCTACTCAAGATTGACATTTGACGGTCTCGCAAAAAGTCTCATAGGCAGTCACTCCCGCCCCGCATCAAGTGCGGGATAAACTGCAGCGGGAGTCCAGTCCCGCCGCGGCTGGATGATTTCCCTGGGTTCCCGCGGGAATGACGAAAACGGGTCAGTGACTTTTTTCGAGTTTGGCATTATTAGACCTCGTCAACAATGGCGACAGGTCGTACCCAGCCCGCGCTGGCACTTTTGATGTTGGTCGGGAAACAACAGACCGTGAAGCCAAAGGGCCTTCCGATAGCTGCCAGGTTAGCCATTTTTTCCATGTGGCAATAGCCGACATCAATCCCGGCAAAATGGGCCTCCCATATGACTCCGGGATCCCCTGTTTCCTGGAATTCCTTGGCGAGACAGGGGAGAGGCCGGTCCCAGCTCCAGGCATCAATACCCACCACCCGTATCCCCTGTTCTGTCAGAAAAAGGGTGCTTTCCCTGTCCATACCCGCACCGGTAACGAGGTACTTCTCTGTGCCCCAGGCCTTATCAGCCCCCGTCTGAATAAGCACAATGTCTAAAGGTTTGATTTTATATCCTATTTTATCGAGCGCTTTCTTCACATCCTTGGCTGTAATTCTTTCCCCATCGGCCTTGTGCCGGAAGTCGAGGACCACCCCGTCATTGAAGCACCACTCCAAAGGTATCTGATCGATTGTCAGGGCTGGCTTCCCCTTATCCATGGTGGGATGATAATGATACGGCGCATCGAGGTGCGTACCCGAATGTGTAGTAAGAGAAATCGTTTCCACCGCCCACCCCATGCCCCCCGGCAACTGCTCTTTCCTGACACCCGGAAAAAACATTTCCATCTGCTCGGCACCTTTAACATGGTCAGCATAGTCGATCCGGGGGATCATCATTGGCGGATCACTGGGCAGGTCTGCTTCAATAGGAATACTGAGATCGACAAACCGTTTCGTTCCCATAACCTCTCCTTGAGTGAACCCTAAGTAGGTTTTTTAAGAAAAAGAGATAGGATCATTCCCATAAATGAAATCCCTCCGGCCACCAGAAATGGTACAGTAAATGAATTGGTGGTATCTGCAAGATATCCTCCTAAGACCGGCCCAAGGGCCTGACCGATGCCGAAAAACAATGTAATAAATCCGAGCCCGGCAGGTGCCAGACGCGGTCCCACAAAATCACCGGCTGCTGCTGCCATAATCGTAGGGATACTCCAGGCCGTCAGCCCGAATAAACCTGCCGACAGATAAAAACCGAATTTTGCCTTGACCAACGCATAGATGATGTAGGAAAGCCCGAGAACCAGATAGGCCAGAGCTGCGCCTTTGCCGCGGCCGAGGCGGTCGGATATGCTGCCCCAGATAACGCCGCAAAAAATGCTCAAACCTCCAACCAGGGCCCACAACCCCCCGGCCGCTTCCTGGGAAAACCCCATTTCCTTAACGAGATAGGCGGCAAAGAACAACATGTAAATAATGTAGGAGAAACCATAGAAAAAATAGACGACGCCGAGGTACCAGACCGATCCCATTTTAATCACACTGGTCCACTGAAGGGATGAAGCCTTTTTTGTATCCATGGAAGAGGCCGGCATGACTTCAGTTTCCTCTGCCCCCACCTGTCGCAATCCTTTTTCCTCCGGGCGGCTGAGCACAAACACATACACTATTCCGGAAATTACAAGTACGGCACCACCCAGGATGTACCAGGAAAAGCGCCACCCATTTTGACCAAATGAGGTAAGTATAGGGGGTACCACCAAACCGGAAATAAAGGTGCCGATTCCGATGCCGGCTGAGACAATACCGGTGGCAAAACCTCTTTTTTTCATAGCAAACCAGGCCGAACCCAGTGCCATGGCCGGGACGTAGGATGCCCCGTTTCCCAACCCGGTCATAAGACGCATCATAAAAGCAAAGCCAAATGAATTGGCAAGACCGGTCAGGACCATGGTAACACCCATGAGAACCAGGGCAAAGGTGATGACGATGCGCGTTCCGAATCGCGCCGCAAGGAATCCCCCGATAATTGCCATGGTCAGATAGCCGATGAAATTGCCGGTACCCAAAAGCCCCAGCTCGGTGTAGTTAAACTGGAGCCCGTCCTTCATGGCCGGGAGGATGATCGTGTAAGACATGCGGCCGAACCCGTGGGCGGCGATGGTGGTCAAAAGCCCCATGAGAATGACAATCCAGCCATAGTGGAGTTTGCGTTGCTTCATCCTGATCTCCTTTAGGAAATTGTGAGCAAGGGTCGTGACGGAAGGGGTTTTCCGGGTGTACGCCTTATTCGTTAGGCGGCACCGTTCTTTCTTCTACCCACAATCTTTAAAGCGATGTATGGAATAAGGAAAAATACCCACGCGAGGATCTTAATAAAACCCATACCACAAAAATTCATCATCTCCCACCCCGGGCGTTGGATATTTAATAGCTTTGAGTGTACATTAAAGGCAAAATCGCCCCACACGAGGAATACAACGAACCACAAAACCAGCAGCCCGGCAGTAAGTAGAAAGCAGATACCGAAGAACTTAGTGAGCTTTTCAATTGTCATTTGGTTTTCCATAAATTCCTCCATTATTTATTTCGACCCCCTGTCCGCCTACATAAAATAGGCGGAGAGTTTGCCGATATGGACAGCTAACAAAGCCACCATAGGCTAATAATAAAAAAGGCCCATACACCTTATCCTTCCGGAATCGTGTATGGGCCTTTATCTCTCCCACGATGGTCCCCTCCCCCTTTTTTCTTTAGACCGAATCCCTGCATACTACGAATACGGTCCTCTGTCATCAGCAGGCATTTTGGCTATAGATATGGCCCCTTCAGCTTACTGAACTCGTTCTTTTAACGCTTTGCTCGGTGTGAATTTCACGGCCTTGGACGCCGGGATCTGCATCTTTTCTCCTGTACTCGGATTCCGGCCTTCCCGGGCTGCCCGATCAACCACTTTGAAACTCCCGAATCCAACAATAGAAATTGATTCCCCTTTCTCAAGAGCTGAGGAAAATCCTTCGATAACCGCTTTCTGTGCCTCTTCTGCCGCCTTTTTGGTAATGCCTGCTTTCTCAGAAACCAATTTCACCAGATCTTCTTTGTTCATTTCTCTCCTCCTTTTGTCCAAAACACCCTGGACTGATAGGACCTCCGTTATACGGTTTACTTCTTCCTCTTCGACACGTTTTTGCTCTGACCTTCACTGATCCATTTATCAATTGCTTCTTTGTCAAACCTCCAGACTCGGCCGACCCGAACTGCAGGAATTCTACCTTCAGCTGCGAATTTACAAATCGTAATCTGGTGTAACCTCAAATACTCTGCCATTTCTCTGGTGGTCATAATCTCAGGCATAATATATCCTCTTTTCATTTAATATTATGATAAATAAGCTTCATAATACACAAATTGGAGAAAAGCAATATAAAACTGCCTTAATGATAATGCTGGATGTAAGAAAGATAAACGGTTATAATCAAGAGATAGATTGACAGAATTCATGCATGATGAAAAGAAAAAAGGTTCCTCATACGAATTTGTGGGTTCTAATGAATTTAGATTTTTATATTGGACAGGATTTACAAGATTGACTGGATTTATTGCTTTCTTTGTTTCCTTCGGAAACCGAGAAATGACAATCCCGCTTTCAGCGGGAAAGAAATGCGAAAGAAGCCGAATGTGTTATTGCTGAACAATTATGTCGTTTCTTCTCTCTATTTTCATTACCAAAAGATCCTGAGAATCCTGTAGATCCTGTCTAAAAAAGATAACAAGGATCAGACCAAAAAAGGAGGTTATTGATGGACTTTACCGAAGCTTTTTTGAGAGTTGAACAGGAGAGAGATTATCTTGTCGATATCCTTAGTACAATCATTGGTGTGGACACGACTATCCCACCAGGAGAAAATTACGGAGAACTTGTGGGCATCCTCGAAGCCGAACTGAACGGGTTTGGTTTTGAAACACGACGGGTTGCGGTCCCCGAGGAAAAATACCGGATGATCCCGGAGCCTCTTTCGGGCGAGCGAATCAATCTGGTCGGTGTGCTTAAGAACGGCAAGCCGCGCAGCACCTTCTACGCGCACATGGACGTGGTGCCGATTGATGACCCCTGGTCCGAAGACCCATTTGCCGGCACGGTGAAAGATGGCAAGCTTTACGGTCGGGGAGCGGTGGACATGAAAGGGGCCATTGCCTGTTTTCTGGGAGCGGCGAGAGTCATTCATGAGATGGGCCTGGAACCGCACTCTCAAATGGAATGTTGCTTCTGCACGGACGAAGAGGTGGGAGTCTACCCGGGCGCCCTCTATCTGGCCGAAAATGGCTATTTCTCAAACCACCTGGTCTGGGGAGAACTGGGGACAATCGAGCCAGCCGTCCTGACAGGTATTGCAGGGGCTGTTCGCGCGAACATCACCGCGGTAGGTAAAAGCTGCCATTCCGGGATGAACTGGATGGGGGTGAACGCCGTCGAGGAATTAATCCCGGTCATGCAGGCGCTTATGGATCTGAAGGGTGATGTGGAAAAGAGGGAGTCCCGTCTCCCGGCTCTTCCTCTGCCCGGTGCGCCTTCAGACAAAATGACCCCCATGTTCAACCTGAATGTCATCCGCGGCGGGGTCAAGGAGAACGTGGTTGCCGGGGAGTGCCATCTCACCGTCAACCGCAGGTATCTCCCGGACGAAAGGTATGAAGAAGTAGTTTCCGAGATTGAAACGGCAGTGAAGCATGGCATGAAAAACTCAAGGTTACTGGATCTCAAGACGGATTTTTACAACATCTTTGCGCCCGTGGAGATCGATCCCGAAACAGATGCCTCAAAAAAAATGCGGGCAGCAGCCACCGCCGTCTGGGGATACCGGGACTTCGTTTTCGGCGGCATCAGCGCTTCAACGGATCTGGGAATGGTGCTTTCGGAACTTCAGCCCGAAAGACCCCAGATTGCATGCTGTGGTCTTGTGCGGGCAGAGAATAGCTTGGCTCATGCGGCTGATGAACACGTCCTTGTGGAAGATCTCATATCCGTGACCAAACAGTTGATCCACTATTATGCGTTCTGATGATCCGGATACGAACTCGGATCTCGGATTGCGGATTGCGGATTTAAAGATGAAAGCAATCTAAAGCGGGCTATACCCACAACCCAAAGATGAAGTTGTAGGAGTCAGTTATCAGTTGTCAG
>JACNJD010000053.1 GCA_014382715.1 Candidatus Desulfacyla euxinica
CTTTTCACGGCCCGATTGAGCCGACAGCACAATGATGCCAACATCCTGGTTATGGGAGGGCGGGTAATCGGCGTGGGTATTGCGCTGGAAATGGTGGATCTTTTCTTAACGACCCCTTTTGATGGAGGGCGTCATGAGTTGAGGGTAAATCAAATTGACTGAACAGGACTTTTGGAACGGGTATAAAAGTCTTCAGAGACTGGATTCTGAGGTCCATGAAGCGATTTTGGCTGAGACAGAGAGAGAAAAACGCAGCCTGGTTATGATCGCGTCAGAGAACTATGCAAGCCGCGCCGTGATTGAGGCACAGGCCAATGTAATGACCAATAAATATGCCGAAGGTTATCCTGGAGCCCGATACTACGGGGGTTGCGAGTTTGTTGATAAAGCGGAAAGATTGGCCATTGACAGGCTCAAACGTTTGTTCGGGTCTGAGCATGCAAACGTTCAGCCTCATTCCGGCTCCCAGGCCAATATGGCTGTTTACCTGGCTTTTTTAGAACCCGGGGACTCCATTATGGGTATGGATCTTTCCCACGGCGGTCATCTGACACACGGTAGTCCTGTTAGCTTTTCAGGGAAGATTTTTAAACCTGTTTTCTATAAGTTAGACCCAGTAACTCAACAGATAGATTATGATCAGGTGCGGACCTTAGCTAAGAAGCACAGACCCAAGATTATTGTTGCCGGTGCCAGCGCATATCCAAGACTCATCGATTTTTCGGTATTTGCAGATATTGCCCATGAAAATGGGGCCTATCTCATGGCTGATATGGCACATATTGCGGGGCTGGTTGCGGTTGGCCTTCACCCTTCTCCTGTTGGAAACGCGGATTTCATAACTTCTACTACTCATAAGACCCTGAGAGGTCCGAGAGGCGGCTTCATATTGTCACCTGAACAGTATTCGGGGAAATTGGATAAAGGGGTTTTCCCCGGTACGCAGGGTGGACCGCTCATGCACATTATTGCGGCAAAGGCAGTTGCGTTTGGGGAAGCGCTTGGAAGTGAATTCAAGGATTATCAGAAGCAGGTTCTTGTTAACGCAAAAGTGCTTGCCGATGAGATCCTGGGTTATGGCTTTGATCTTGTTTCAGGAGGAACAGACAACCATTTGATCTTGATAGACCTGACCAACAAAGGAATAACCGGCCTTGATGCAGAGCGTCTCCTCGGGAACGCGGGTATTGTTGCAAACAAGAATACCATTCCCTTTGACAAGATGGGCCCGAAGATAACAAGTGGTCTTAGGTTAGGCACACCGGCCCTCACAACACGAGGGATGAAAGAGACCGAGATAAAACAGATAGCGGCATTAATCAGAGACACGCTGGAAAAACCTGACTCTGCCGACGCTTTAAAACGAACCAGGGGTGTTGTTGCCGATCTGTGTGACAGCTTTCCGATCTATTCTTAGGCACTTCTTATGCCCAGACCTTCCTGGAATGAATATTTTATTTCTATAACTCAGATGGTGGCCAATAGATCCACATGCTTACGGCGTCACGTGGGCGCTATTTTAGTAAAGGAAAAAAGGATTTTGGCAACCGGTTATAACGGAGCGCCCGCCGGACTCAAACACTGTGAGGAAGTCGGTTGTCTTCGAGAGGATTCTTCTATTCCCTCCGGCACGAGACATGAGCTTTGCCGGGGACTGCATGCAGAGCAAAATGCCATTATCCAGTCAGCCTATCACGGTATCCCTATAGGAGGATCGACCCTGTATTGCACAAACAAGCCCTGCGTCATATGTACAAAAATGCTAATAAATGCGGGGATTGAGAATGTTTTTTATATTGATGGTTACGATGATCCTTTAGCTGACGACATGTTGGCTGAGGCAGGTATCCAGATTGTGAGGTTTCCCCTATGATATGTCCGTATTGCACTAAGATTGACAACAAGGTGATTGACTCCAGGCTAAGCAAGGATGCAAGGACTATTAGACGGAGGCGGGAGTGCCTTGGGTGCGGGAGAAGATTTACCACCTATGAAAAACTGGAAGATATTCTCCCGATGGTGGTCAAGAAAGATAGTAGGCGTGAGCCATTCAGCCGAGAGAAGATCATAGGCGGAATTCGCAATGCCTGCCAGAAACTCCCGGTAAGCGAGGCCAGAATACAAGAATTTGCAGACTCCCTTGAGTCCTATTTCCAGGATTTAGGGAAAAAGGAGATAGACAGCTCAGAGATCGGGGAAAGGGTGATAAATAAGCTAAAAGAATGGGACGAAGTGGCCTATGTACGGTTCGCATCTGTATACAGACAATTCAAGGATATCAATGAGTTCATGTCAGAATTGGAAGAAATACTTAAGGCCAGGCAAGAAAAGAGCGAGGAAGATAGTTAAGAAACGGATTGAATGACATTGATCTCAAATTCATGAAGCAGGCATTGCGAGAGGCACGGAAAGGTCTGGGCCGGGTCTCGCCCAACCCCGCTGTTGGTGCTGTGATTGTCAGAAAAGGTGAGGTAGTCGCACGCGGTTATCACAGAATGCCTGGCCTCCCACATGCAGAGACAGATGCCTTCGACAAATTAGAACAAATCTCCCCTGGTGACAGCCTCTATGTCACTCTAGAACCATGCAATCATCTTGGAAGAACACCTCCCTGCACCCACACCATCCTGAAAAGCGGAATCAAAAGAGTGGTCATCGGTATGAAAGACCCCAACCCTATGGTTGCAGGGGGTGGCTGTGAATTCTTAAGAAATAATGGCATAGAAGTTGTTGAGAATGTGCTGGAAACTGAATGCCGCAGACTCAACGAGGACTTTTTGAAGTTTGTCGAATCGGGCCGACCCTTTGTAATTGCCAAATCGGCATTGACCATGGATGGATGGATTGCCACATCCTCCGGTCATTCCCAATGGATTACCAACGATAAATCGAGGCAGTTTGTTCACCGCTTGAGAGACCGGGTAGATGCCGTGATGGTGGGGATTGGAACGGTCCTTGCGGATGACCCCTCTCTGACTACCCGACTTACAAAGGGAAAGGGAAAAGATCCCCTGCGTATTATCGTTGACACACACCTCAGAACCCCTCTCAATGCAAAGGTCATGAATCAAGATTCCCCCGCTGACACCCTGGTTGTGATATCTGAAGAAGCCGGGTTAGAAGATCAGGAGAAATTCCGGGCTAAGGGTGTTTCTACGCTTGTATGCCCCACCAGGGCAGGTAAGATTGACTTGGATATCATGCTGACGAAATTAGGGGAGATGTCCATTACGAGTCTGCTGGTGGAAGGGGGCGCGTCCATAACAGGGAGCATGCTGCGGGAGAGGCTTATCGACAAGTTCTATATCTTTAAGGCGCCAAAGCTACTTGGAGGAGATGACGGTATTCCGATGACCACCGGTCCCGGCGCCAAAAGAATGGACGAATGTGTGATCTTGAAAGAGATCAAAACCAGGCGATTTGGGGATGATATTCTGATAAGGGGGTATCCGGTCTATCAGGAACACTTGGGATAACAGGTCGATATGGCTAAACGTCGGGAAGGTTTCCAATAATTCGCTCCCATAGATCCGACAGGGCCGGACCTGCCTGCCGGGATGCATCGATTATATCTGCAACGGAAGTCTTTCCCATGCAGTCAGGCAGATTCATGTTGGTGATGACTACGATGGCTAAGATTTTAAGGCCGCAATGAACGCCTACAATGGCCTGTGAAACCGTCGACATGCCGACCGCATCGGCGCCGATCATCCTTAGAAAACGTGTTTCTGCAGGTGTCTCAAGACAAGGCCCCAAAACACCCACATAGACGCCCTGTTTGATCAAAATCCCTAAGTGAACCGCCTCTTTTCCGGCAAGCCTGATCAAGTCGGGAGGATATGCCTGGCTCATATCAGGAAAGCTGGGGCCGAATTCATCTAAGTTGGGTCCTATCAACGGATTTGTTCCTTTCAGGTTGATGTGGTCGGTTAGAACCATAAGATCACCTCGTTCAAACTGGGGATTCAGACCACCAGCCGCGCTTGACATGAGCAGATATTTCACCCCGAGACTGGCCATTACCCTCACAGGGAACGTGACCTCTTGAGGCGAGTAACCCTCGTAGAGATGAAAACGTCCTTCCAGGGCGATCAGCGATTTACCTGCCAGTTTTCCAGCGGCCAACACCCCTCTATGTCCCTCAACGGTGGACTTGGGAAAATTAGGTATCTCTTCATATGGGAGGCGGAAGTCAGTAACAATCCTTTCTGTAAGGGACCCAAGGCCGGTTCCCGTAATCATCCCTATGGTGGGGGAATGCTTTATCCTTGACTTCAAAAAATCCGCGGTTTCCCTTATTTTCTCAAGCATCAATGGTCTCCTTTTTTAGTCCCGTCTGGGGCGGGGTTCAGCCCCTCGTCAGGCGGAATTAAGTCGGCGGTTTTTTTACGGCACCTATCTTAAAATAACTCAACTACTGAACTGTTTAAT
>JACNJD010000245.1 GCA_014382715.1 Candidatus Desulfacyla euxinica
AAGGATTGCCGAAGGAGTGGGGAACCCGCCACCGCGCGGCCATAGGCCTTTCCGAGCGTTGTGATGCCTGGGTTGTGGTGGTTTCCGAGGAACGCGGACAGGTCTCAATGGCTAAGGAAGGCCAGATGATTCATGTGGAGAGCCCCCAGAAGTTTTACCAACTGATCCAAGAGGCCTTGGCCGCCTCAGGTCCCGGGGACAAGACCTGGAAGGAGAGGGTCCGCTATTTTCTGCTCAGCCGTTGGCGCACCAAGGTGGTGACACTTTGCCTCGTCAGCTTTCTCTGGTTACTTCTGGCTGGACAGCAGGACTTTGAAGTCACATTAAGGGTACCCCTTAGAACTAAGGGACTTCCTTCCCACGTAAAAATCCTGGAACCTCTCAACTCCAATATCCAGATTACCCTCCGGGGTCTGCGTAGAGATGCCAGCATTCTGGATAAGGACAATGTTGTTGCCGAAGTTGATCTCTCCAGGGCCCAACCGGGGAAGATGGACTTTGCCATTACCCGGAATGAAATAAAGTTGCCCGATGACCGGGTTCAACTGGTGTACATTGATCCCTCGAGAGTTGTATTTACCTTCAAGAAAGTGAAGGAACTTCAAGAACGTGAGCGATAGAACGGAAGGAGTAGTGGTTTTGCGATTAGAGGAATTGAAAGGCAAAGAGCATCCTTTTCCCTCGAGGCCTTGGATGCGCAATGGGTCATTCTCGAGGGGGATTTCAACCAGTGGAACGAGAAGACCCATCCCATGAAAAAGGGGGGTGGCGGTGGGTGGAAAAAGTTCATCATGGTCCAGCCCGGCAGATACGAATACCGGTTCCTGGTGGATGGCCAGTGGTGGAATGATCCTTCCAACGATCAGGTCTGTTCAAACTGCTTTGGAACGGTGAATAACGTCCTGGAGGTCTCCAAATAAAAGAGTGGGGGTACCATTATGCGCCGAATCAACCGTAGACGTTTCTTTCACTCATTGATGCCGATTTTTCTACTCCTGTTTTTGTCCGGACCAGTCCACTCCCAGCAGTCTCAAAAAGGGGCTTCTACCGATGACCTGGAAGATCTGTTGGGGGTTATTGAGAGCCCCACAAAACGGGAGGCCTTTCTCAACAACCTGAAAGGCCTCATTGAGGCCAGAAGGACCATGGAGGGCAAAGGAGAAGGGGCCGCCTCCAAGGATGAGAAACAGCTTCGGATCGTCCGATTAATCTTTGACCGTTTCGAGGCCCTTTCAAAGGACGTTCGAAAGGCGGCAGCGGGCATGGGTGTCATGCTGGAGGAGGCACCCGCCGCCATCGGTGGAATTAAAAGGTTCCTCTCGCAGTCGGAAAACCGCGCCCGGCTCTTCATTCTCTTCCTCGATGCCGCCATCGCCGCCCTGGCTGCCCTGATTTTCGCCTTTTTCCTGAGACGCCCGGTTCGATCGGCAACCGCTCGGATGAAGGACCTGCCCTCAAGGGTTGCGTGGGGATTTGTCTACGTCTTGTTCAAGGCGATCCCTTTCGCGGGGCTCTGTGTGGTCTTCACCATCATGTCCCGGGTCTTCCCCTCATATCCCGCAGGCCATACAATTATGCTTCTCTTTTTGGTGCTCCTCTTGCTCTACCAGGTGGCCATGGCGACCTTTCGGGTGCTCTTCTCCCCGGACGAGGCTCGCCACCGGATCCTCGCTCTTTCAGATGAAAACGCAAACTACCTGTGGATCTGGATGCGAAGGTTCGCCATCTATACCTTTTTCTACTTCATGGCCACCCGATCGTTTTTGTGGACCCATACGGCCCTACCCTATTTTTCACTTCTGCGCGGTTTGTTGCTGATCCCATTTCCGGTTATGCTGACCGTGTTTATCCTTCAGATTGCCCGCGAGATTCGGATACAAAGGAAAAGGGGCGAGGAAGAAGATGAACCGGAAGATGCCCCGGAAAAGAGAGGAACCCGCATGATGCAGGCTCTCATCCGTTACTGGCCCATTCTGTCCGTGGGGTACACCTGGGCCATATTTCTGGCGTTCATACTTCGGTATGAAAGGGGATTTGAGTACCTTTTTCACGCGACCCTGGGTACGGTCGTGACCACTTTGATTATGCTACTCGCCCTTAGAACGATGGATTGGGCCTTTCAACGTCTTTTTCGAATTAACGAAAGGGTAAGGCAACGATTCTCGGGTCTGGAAGAAAAGGCCAACCGCTATGTGATGATTGTCAGAAAGGGTTTCGCCGTGGCAGTGACCATAGTTGGTTTGGGGGCCATCGGCGAGATCTGGGGGATCCCGATCTCCGATTTTGTGGCCTCGGATACGGGAGGGCTTATAATCCTGAGGGCTGTAGCCATAATCATTACCCTGGCCGTTATCATTTCCCTGATTGAGATCAGCAATGCCCTGGCAGCCTATCTTGTGAAGGGAAAAAGGCGGGGGGAAAAGAAGGAGATCACTCAGAAGCAAAAAACCCTGGTGCCGGTGATCAGGACGGCCGTCAATATCGCCGCAGGATTCGTGGGAGGGATTATCATCCTGGATCGCCTGGGCGTCAATACCACGCCCATTCTGGCCGGAGCGGGCATCCTCGGGTTAGCTGTCGGTTTCGGATCACAGACCCTGGTCAAAGACCTGATCAACGGCCTCTTCATCCTGTTTGAAGAGAGCATTCGGGTAGGGGACTTTGTCATGGTCGACAAAAGGGGGGGTATGGTTGAGGCGGTGGGGCTCAGGACTGTAAAACTGCGAGACCTTAATGGAACCGTGCATGTGATTCCCAACAGTTCCATCAAAACATTGTCCAATTATTCAAAGGTTTTTTCCAGGACGGTCATGGATGTCGGGGTGGCATACCGGGAGGACGTGGATCAGGTCATCGCCATCTTGGAGGAAGTGGGTGAGGACCTCCAGAACGATCCAGATTACGGGAAAAGCATCCTGGAGCCCCTGGAGATTTTTGGGCTGGATCGGTTCGAGGATTCGGCCGTCATTATCCGGGCTCGATTCAAGACCAAACCGTTGAAACAATGGGGTGTGAAGCGCGAGTTTTACCGTCGTATGAAAAGGGTTTTCGATGAGCGCGGTATCGAAATCCCCTTTCCCCATCGTACCGTTTATATGGGGGAGCCCAAGGAAGGTCCTGCCCCGCCCATGCACGTAAAGATCGAAGAGAACGATATTTCAGGCCCGGTTTCGGGGCAGAACTGCCCATGAACTGAAAAGGAGCAAGTCCACCGAAGCTATCGGATCAAAAGGAATTTCAGAGGAGATGAGCACCATGAGACTTCTCAAAAAAAGTTCTAAAAAGGCAGGGCTCCCGCCCGGGACCCTGGTGCATGTGGGGGAGAAACGTACCGAAGAGGTGCGAATCACACTCATAGACTACGATAAAGATCATGTGGAAGAAAAATCGGATTTGACCGTGGAGGAGTGTCTTCCGTTCAAGGCCCTTCCAACAGTTACCTGGCTCAATGTCTCCGGCATCCATGACATCAGTATAATCGAAAAATTTGGAAAGACCTTTGACATCCACCCTCTGGTCCTGGAAGATATTGTCCACACCGGGCAACGTCCCAAGATGGAGGATCTGGGAGACTATCTGTTTATTGTCCTCAAAATGCTCAAGCCTGGCAAGACAGAGGGGGATTTTTATGCCGAACAGGTGAGTCTGATCCTTGGGTCCAACTTTGTGATCTCTTTTCAGGAAAACGAAGGTGACGTGTTCAACACTATTCGTGAGCGGATAAAGAAGGGGAAGGGCCGGATTCGAAAAACAGGGAGTGATTATCTGGCCTATACCCTGCTCGACGCCATCGTCGACAACTATTTTATTATCTTAGAGGATGTTGGGGAAAAGATTGAAACGCTGCAGGAGGAGGTCCTGGCAAACCCCGATTCTTCAATTCTCAAGGTGATCCAAGATACAAAGAGAAATATGATTTTCCTGAGAAAATCCGTATGGCCGCTCAGGGAATCCATCAGCAACCTGGAGAGGGGTGAATCGCCGCTGATCGGAGACAGTGTGGGCCCTTACCTGAGGGATGTTTATGATCACACCATCCAAATCATCGACACCGTTGAGACCTTCCGGGATACCATATCGGGGACCCTTGATATCTATCTCTCCAGCCTGAGCAACAAGATGAACGAGGTAATGAAGGTCTTGACCATTATTGCCACCATTTTTATCCCCCTGACCTTTATTGCGGGTGTTTATGGTATGAATTTCAAGTTTATGCCCGAACTGGAATGGAAGTGGAGCTATCTGGCGATCTGGATCGTTATTCTGGTTATCGGCGCCCTCATGCTGATAGGTTTCAGACGCAGGAAGTGGCTGTAACGGGGGGAAATGGCGAAACCAGCAAAGAGCAAGATCAAACGCAAGAGGGTAACCTTAAAAAGACCATAGAGCAGTCCTCTTTGCCTTTAAAATGGATGCTCATCAAAATTTGTTTCTCATTATGGGAATGGAGGTGCCAAAAAAACAGATGAACAAGAGTGGACTCTATTAAATTTTGAAGACATACTGAAATTGAGGAATCAGTCAGAGGATGAGGTGAGTGTTCTGGCGGATCTCTGGGATAGAATCCTGTTTGATTATATCGTAGCGTACAGGGATGAGCTGAAAGACCGGGCAAAATTGATGAACTCCTTAGTCCCTCTCTACTACCTCAGGAGGACTCTCGGATATGTGAATGAAATAAGAGATATGGAGACAAAGGAGGCGGAGTAGTTTCTGAACGAGGAATGCTGGATCATGGAGGGAGAACACTATTATTTGTTAGCAAAGTGGAATCAGACCCCGAGAAAGGACGGCATCCCGTCCATTGCCCAGTACCTGTTGAATGAGGCTGGGCATTTAACCCTAAAGCACGGAGGTGAAGAGACCCATGGCTCAAGAGACAAAGATCGTAAAGGGAGGTTTCAGGGCAACTCTGGCGCTTGTTGTGTCCATTATAGCCCTCATCCTGTCTATCGCTGCTTACACTTCGACAGCAAGAGAGGAAGATCTGAATGCCCGAATTAAGGGCCTACAGACAAGCCTGGAAAAAATAAAACAAGAGAGCGCCAGACAGATAGATAAGTTGCAGGAAGAGACGGCGAATACCCTTGAAAGACTGGGTAAGGCCGTCAAGAAGAAGGAAGAGGTGCAAGAATAGGGGGAGATCGGCCTCGGGCTTTTCCCGCAGCCGCGCTGTTCTGAGACCACTGCCTTCCAGGACACGGACCGCGGCTGTCACCCGCTTCGACCCTGCATCCAGGAAGAAAACCGAAGGAGGGGGAGCCCGCCTTTCCTCATCCTTAACAAAACCAGTATCTGGGGGCACCAGTTTTCCAGGTGTTCAGGCTCGTCCCGCACGACAAACTGGCGTAGGGTGTCACTTAAACAAAAAATCAGACATGGTTCAAGGAGGAATCCAGATGAAAAAGCACATCGTAGCGGGATTGAAAACCCTCCTCTTCCAAGTGGGGCTGATTCTTTTCCTGGCTTGCTCTCTGGTAATGCTCTGGGCTGCAGGAGGGTCCGGTGGCGAGCCAAAACCTCGAGTAACAAACAGCCTGGGCATGACATTTGCTTATGTGCCTCCGGGCACTTTCAAAATGGGCAGCCCGACGGAGGAGAGGGGCCGGTTTGATGATGAGACCCGACACCGGGTGACCCTTACCAAGGGATTCTACCTCCAGACCACCGAGGTCACCCAGGGACAATGGACCCGGGTCATGGGAGACAACCCATCAAATTTCGACCAATGCGGATCCGATTGTCCGGTGGAGAGCGTGTCGTGGAATGACGTGCAGGATTTCATCCAGAAAATCAACAAGATGGAAGGGGAAGACAGATACCGCCTTCCCACAGAATCGGAATGGGAGTATGCCTGCAGGGCCGGCAGCAAGTTGGGCTACTGCTTTGATTCCAAAGAACATGACCTCCAGGAGTATGCATGGTTCGACATGAACTCGGAGCCGCATACCCATCCCGTCGGGCAGAAGACGGCCAATCGTTGGGGTTTGTTTGACATGCATGGAAATGTCTGGGAATGGTGCCAGGATCATTACAGGTCTTACCCGGACGAGCCCGTCATCGATCCGCCGGCCGCTGTGGGGGGCACCGGCCGTATCCGGCGGGGCGGGGGTTGGAAAAACGGGCCCAGAGATCTTCGATGCGCCAATCGCGGAAGAAGCACGCCGGAGGAAGAGAGTGACGCATGGGGCTTTCGGCTGGTTTTGATCCCATAAAGATTTTTTCGAACTGTCTTCAGCGTAGGAACATATGGGAACGCCTGAAGGGGTTTTAAGGTGGTTATGATACATCAATGACGGAGGTAAAAAAATGCACTACGACACCGCATTGAGGGCTTACACATCCAAGAGAGTCGAGGAGATTGAGTCCGCCGATATTCTGGTGGGCATTCCCTGCTTCAACAACGAGGCCACCATCACCCACGTGATCCGGATGGTCAGTCACGGTCTGGCCACCCTTTACAAGGGAATGCGAAGCGTGATCTTTGTGGCGGACGGCGGGTCCACCGACGACAGCAGGGAGGTGGCCAAGGAGTTTCAGCTCAAGCCCTGGCAGGAGAAACTGGTATCCATATACCGGGGGCCGGGGGGAAAGGGCACGGCTTTGCGATCCCTCTTTGAGGCGGCGGAGCGGCTCGATGTTCGTGTCTGTGCCATGGTAGATTCAGATCTTCGCAGCATCACACCGGAATGGGTTAAATTTCTGTTGGATCCGGTGTTGGAAAAGGGGTACCAATTTGTAGCCCCCATCTATGTGAGACATAAATACGACGGGACAATTACCAACAATATCGTCTACAATCTGACCCGAGCTCTTTACGGCAAGAGGATCCGCCAGCCCATCGGGGGGGACTTCGCCATTTCAAAAGATCTGGCACGGTTTTATATCGAGCAGGACGTGTGGGACACGGATGTGGCCCGGTTCGGCATCGACATCTGGATGACCACCAGTGCCATCACCCAGGGGTTTCGCGTGTGCCAGTCCAACCTGGGCGCAAAAATCCACGACGCCAAGGACCCGGGCCAGCATCTGGGGCCCATGTTTCGTCAGGTCCTCTCTGCGCTCTTTTCTCAAATGGAGCGTTATGAGACCTATTGGAAGCGGATCCAAGGCAGTGAACCGGTGGAGACCTTCGGCTTTGAGGGCTATATGGAACCGGAGCCGGTCCAGGTAAATTTAGATGGGATGATTGAACTCTTTCGGACGGGCTATGGCCAGTTCTCTCCCCTGTGGAAAACCCTATTTTCAAAAGATTGTTTCGCCGAAATTGAGAAGGTCGCAAAAATGGATTCCGCCCATTTTCACCTGCCCACCGATTCGTGGGTGCAGATCCTCTACGAACTGGCCGCCACCTTTCACCTGTGGGATGTGAACCGAATGAAACTCCTGGATGTGATGACCCCTCTCTATTACGCCCGCGTGGCCTCTTTTGTGCGGCAAAGCTGGGAGATGTCCTCCCAGGAGGCCGAGGCCCTTGTGGAAGATCAAGCTGTTAAATTCGAAGAAAACAAGGAATATCTCATCAAAGTCTGGGACGAAAAAGCCGCTCAGAAGGCCGCTGCCCAAGTATCCGTTTAGTAACAGATGCAAAGCCTTTCCCGCGACCGCCGCATCTTTCTCGAAATCTTCATCATGAAAGGAAGAATTCATGCAAGACCTCTCTCAAGGGGAAGAGGTTATTGAAAAATCTCTCCCAAATATTATTGAAACTGAGGATACCTCACAAATAGAGGCATTTCTTTCAGGTCTGAAGCCGGGTGATGAGGCCCGGGCTGTTGCGGAGTTGAACAAGGGGCAGCAGACACGCCTGTTGGAGTTGCTTGCGCCAGAAAAGTCTGCCGAACTGCTACGGAAAATTGCTGGAAGGGGATCTGTTGACCTCGTTGAGCAGATGCCCCTGGAGCAGGCAGCAGGCATCTTTGAACAGATGCCCAGCCGGCAGCAGGTTGACATTCTTCGAGAGCTCAAAGAGAAGGATGCAAAGCAGATTATCGGGGAATTTTCACAGCCCAAGGCCGAAGAATTAAGACAGTTGATAGCTTACCCGGAGGATAGCGCCGGAGGGCTGATGATTCCCGAGTATCTCGCTTTTTCCAGCGGGATGCTGGTAAAGGATGTTTTGGATGATTTACGGGAGCAGGGAGAGGTTTATTCCGATTATGTCATTCAATACGCCTATGTCGTCTCGGAAGGGGGCGAGTTGTTGGGCGTGCTGCGTTTGAGGGATCTGTTACTGGCCCCCACGAACAAACCGGTCACTGATATAATGATAAAGGACCCACAAAAGATCCGGGTGGATACGACCTTGCGGGATCTGAGGGAATTTTTTAAACAATATAACTACTTAGGTGTACCGGTGGTTAATTCTGGAGATAGACTTTTGGGAGTGGTTCTCAGCGCCACGGTAAAGGACGCAGTGAATAAGCGAAGCAACCAGATTTTTCTTAAAGTTTCGGGCATTGTGGGTGGCGAGGAATTCAGGACCATGCCCTTGTTTAAACGGTCTTCAAGACGCTTGTCATGGTTGAGCATCAATATCCTGTTGAATATCGTCGCAGCCAGTGTGATCGCCCTGTACCAGGACACACTTGAGAAAGCCATCGTGCTGGCGGTTTTTCTGCCGATCATATCGGACATGAGCGGCTGTTCCGGCAATCAGGCAGTGGCTGTCAGCATACGGGAATTGACTTTGGGGCTTGTGAGAGCAAAAGAGCTGTTGAGGGTCTTATTTAAGGAATCCACCATTGGTATCGTCAACGGTTTGGTGCTCGGAATGTTGTTGGGAGGGGCTGCTCTTCTTTGGAAGGGGAATCTTTATCTCGGCCTGGTGGTAGGGGTATCTTTGGCCGCCAACACCTTGGTCGCAGTCAGTTTCGGAGGAATGGTTCCCCTTATTTTGCGGCGTATAGGAGCCGATCCGGCCTTAGCATCCGGACCGTTATTGACGACAATTACCGATATGTGCGGTTTCTTTTTTGTATTGAGTTTTGCTTCGGCTCTTCTTCCAAAGTTATCGGGATAGGAGGTGCCGTTAAATTGAAATTTTGTTAGATTCCCATCTCATTGAGAAATCGGAATCAACCATAGAAAGGAGGAGCAGAGATGGCTTATGACACCGCCCTGAGGGGCTATGCATCCAAACGGCTGGAGGAGATCGAAACGGCAGATATGCTTCTAGGAGTCCCGTGCTATAATAACGACAAGACGATTGCTCATGTGATCCGGATGGTCACCCATGGGCTGGCGAAGCACTACAAGGACCGAAGAAGCGTAATCTTTATTGTCGATGGGGGCTCAACAGATGATACGCGTGAGGCGGCCAGGGAGTTCGAGATAAAGCCATGGCAGGAAAAGATCGTTTCCATCTATCGGGGTCCAGCGGGCAAGGGAACAGCCTTAAGGGCTGTTTTTGAGACAGCGAATCGCCTCAAGGTTAAGGTCTGTGCAATGGTGGATTCTGATCTCCGGAGCATTACTGCAGACTGGGTGAAATATCTCTTGGATTCCGTTCTGGAAAAAGGGTATCAGTACGTCTCCCCCGTCTATGTCAGGCACAAGTATGACGGAACCATCACCAATAACATCGTATACAATCTCACCAGGGCTTTATATGGAAAGAGTATTCGCCAGCCGATAGGAGGGGACTTTGCTATTTCAAGGGATGTGCCAAGTTTTACACAGAGCAGGATGTGTGGGACACCGATGTGGCCCGTTTCGGCATCGACATCTGGATGACCACAAGCGCGATAACCCAGGGTTTCCGCATCTGTCAGTCCAATCTGGGCGTGAAAATCCATGATGTTAAGGACCCTGGACAGCATTTAGGGCCTATGTTCCGCCAAGTCCTTTCAGCTCTTTTTTCCCTCATGGAACATTATGAAAGCTACTGGAAGAAAGTGGAAGGAAGCGAATCCCTGGAGACCTTTGGGTTCGAAGGAACATTAGAGCCTGAGCCCGTGCATGTGACCTTGGATTTGCTGATAGAACTTTTCATGACAGGATATCAACAATTCTCACCTCTCTGGAAAGACATCCTCAGCAAGGAGTCCTTCGATCAGGTCACCGAGACAAGCCAGATGGATTCAAGCCAGTTTCACATTCCTACCGATACATGGGTCAGGATCCTCTATGAGTTGGCAGCCACCTATCACCTTTGGAGTGTTAATCGGAACAAATTGCTCGACATGATGACCCCTCTCTATTTTGGCCAGGTAGCCTCTTTTGTGCGGCGTAGCTGGGAGATGTCCTCCGAAGAGGCGGAGGCCTTGGTTGAAGAGCAGGCTAGGAATTTGAGTCTCAGAAGGATTATCTCATAAAGGTTTGGGACAAGAAATCCCGGGGCTTCATCACAGCGATAAAATCATAAACAATCTTACTCATTCATGCTGATGTGCCCATGCGCAATCTCTGGATCTATTTGGAGCACCAGCTTCCCACCTGAAAACGCTCGAACTTGACCATCGGTGGCTGAAACAACGATTGCTGTCGCCGACGTATGCATCGTGACTGCGGCAGCAGCAGCATGTCGTGCTCCAAGACCACTAACCAGTTCAGTTTTCGTGGGAGGGGAAGTCAAAAAAACTCCCGCCGCCTGTATAAAACCATCGCCACGGACAACAAAGGCGCCATCCAATTTCGACAATTCAACAAGGGCATCGTGAATGTCAGGGTTTGTCAGCATACGGTTCTCCTTGTCGTGACCCTGAAAAGGATTGGGAATAAGTTGCTTGCTTCCCTCGAGGACGTTGAGGGAGTCTCCCAGCATAAAGATGGCTCCAATACGTTTTCCGCGCTGCGCTGCGAGTCCGATCTTACAAGCGACTGTGACAGCAGCCTCCAGAACTTTTGGCTGAATACCATCGGTGAGTTTGATAAGATCGGACACGGCAAGTTTTTCAATACTCGCTTCCATTTCGGTTAGGACAACAAGATTCCCCTCTTCCTGATAAACATCATGACCTATTGCGCAGACGACGAGATCTCCAATCGAAACGCTGGATGACTGAAGCACGACAGAGATCGCATGGCGGATCTGAGTGTACTTGTCAGCCGTGTGAAGCGGCAGGGGTATTACCTCCAAGCCTGCCTTTGTCAGGGTATCGTATGTTTCACTATTGGTCGTCGTGGCAATGACCCGGAACTCGCCTGACAGGCGATAAAGATGTTGGGCCAGCGCCCCGGTTTCAGTGACACAAATGATACCGTCTACTTGTGTTGCCTTTGCTACGCTGACAACCATCCGGGCCAAGTCTTCATCAGAACGTGGGGGTCTTATTGAATTATTGGTTCTACTCATCATCATCGACCTTTCCTCCAACTTCCGCTCCGGCGTACGCTCAGCCATTCGGCTACGATCTGTCTGCAGGCGGTACCCATTTAGGAATTATAAGAACCGGAATATCCGTTTTTTCCATCGCTTCTGCGTTCAGCCATTCAGCTACGATCTCTCCGCGGCTGACACCCAAAATAATCAAATCTACGGACTTTTCTTCGGCAACCTCAATGATGACAGAGGCAATATCCCCTCTCCTTAAGATTCCGATTACCGGCACTTTCTCTTTTTTGCCTTTTTCAATAAACAGACTCAGGCTTTGTTCTCCCACTGCCTCTGTCTCTTTCTCCATAAGGACCCGCAAAACAACCAACTGGGCATTGAGCCGTTTTGCGATATTGATAACATAGCCCGCTGTCCTCTGATCAGGCACAGGCCCAGCGGAGGGTACGATAATTTTCATAACCGCCTCCTTTCTTCAAAATATGCCGGGGCCATTACCGCATTGGGTCATTTTCCCCAGGACTCTTTTCGCTTCACTTTTTCAACTCCACAATTTCTTTTTTCAATTCTATGATCTCCCTTTTCAGGCTTCTTACCTTAAGGTATTTACTGACCAGCCTGGGTAAAGTAAGAAGGGCGACAATGGCTGCCCCTACTATGGAAGAATAAAAGATCAGGGCCGTAAGGGAGATCTGAAGTTTCCATGTGATAAACTTAAATTCTAAGGACATACTGTTTTGTATGCTGGCCGCTATTATCCCCAAAAGAAGCAAGAACGCTATGATTAGTGAAAGGTACATTTTTTCCTCCTTAAATAAGGGTAAGAATCAGGAGAAGATAACAGAATCTTTGCAAGAAGAGATGCTGTGTTTTTCCGCAGATCTTTTACCCCTCCTTATTTGCCCTTGCGAAAAGTTCATCCAGCCTTTGAATGAGGGCCTCTCTGGTACCACCGCCATCGACGATGGTGGTGTTGTCCTTGTCCAAGGTGATACGCTTTGCACTACCCAAATCTTCTAAAGATAAACGGCGATTGCTTATTTAAACGGTTTTCGCTTTCAGCGGGAGAGTGAAGTTGAGAAATCCACGCATCAGCCATTCCAATGGACCCCTGTGCAAATGTTTTTTCCACAAAGATGAAATGAGAAGTGCGCTGATGAAAAATAGAATAGCACCCCAAATGGGAAAAAAATAGGGCTCTATCTTGCACAATTCCATTCCCTTAAGGAGAATGCTGCCGATAAGGGTATGGGCCACATAAAGCGTCAGGGTTGACTGGCCTACGGCGATGAAGGGGGATATCCATTGAGCGTTGCCCAGTTTTTCTGTCAACACCATGCAGTAGCCGATTACCACCAGTGCAGTTCCCCCTGCTGAGATCAAGAAAAGGGGCATCGGTTCCCACGGGTCTATATAAAACCATGGAAGAACAGCGTCCAGATATAAATCACTGCTGTCAAATGAACGGATGTTCAATGCCAGCCAGGAGATGAATTCCGAGAAAAACATTGCACCGATTCCAGCCAGCAAGATCGCATTTCTCATTGCGTTATCAGTCAAATCCTGCCGACCGAGCCACAGACCCAGTACCATGAAGGCAACCCAGGGAAAGAAAGGATAATGGCCGTTGAAAAACAAATGCCCCGCCAGTCGCGGCATGTTAGGCCAATCTTCGTAGGAAATTGAGCCCCGCTCCCATCCCAGATCGAAATCAAATATAAACATAAGAAGAGAAAAAATGGTAACAGAAATAGTGGCTAAGACAAACAGGCGCTGATTGGAGAAATTCAGAAAAACGGCCCCGGCTGCGAAGTAGATTGCGTAGAAGTGCAATATATCGGCCCCCCATATCATACTGTTCAGTCCTCCGATAACAAAAAGAAATATTGCCCGTCTCCACATCCTGTGACGAATTATCCTCATGGAAACAGCGTCCCTGTTCAGATAAGCGCGCCTTGACAGGAGGGACAGACCAATTCCGGCTAAAACAACAAATGTTGCGGCTGCGCGCCCTTGAATGGAATCCAGTACAAAGGCCACCCATGGAGGGAAAGGATTGTAATCCTCCATCAGAACCCAATAATTTATTATCAGCATTCCAAAAAATGCCAGCGCCCTGGCAAGATCATATCCCGAAATCCGGTTGCTTGCCATGGGTGCTGACACTTTCGAGTTCGAAATGTGTGTAGAAGATATTTCCTTCATATTCAACTTCCGAGGATTGTCTGATTTATAATCCTTTGATTTTCTCTATGGCTTCCTGCTTTCTTTTCAATGCATAGGCTGGCAAAGGCGCGCAGCGAATTTGCAAGTCCTTCTTCAACCACTGGTTCGTTTTTGTCTATTTGTAGAATTCAGGGTAGAGCTTTTTAGCACAATCCGGGCATATTCCATGGCTGAAAACTGCTTCTGAATGTTCTTTTATATAACTCTCTATTTGGCACCAGTACCCGCTGTCGTCCCGAATTTTTTTACATGAGGCGCATATGGGGAGAATTCCTCTCAGGACCCTTATTTTGTCGAGTGCATCTTGCAGTTTCTTAATAAGTTCTTCTCGATCGGCTTCGATTTGCTTACGTTTGGTAATGTCAACGAAAGACGCAATTCTTCCAACAAGTTCACCTGAAGCGGATGTGACATTTGAAGCAGAAACCTCAACTACAAAATTTTTACCATCTTTCATTTCAACAACAAATTCTTCGGTATCGTTCCTGCTAATATCAATTATTGTGATAACATCCGTAAACTTTCTTACTTCTTTAGTCGCAAACAACTCTGTAGCATTCTTACCAATAATGTCGGCCGATGAATAATCAAACATTTTGCAGAAGGATGGATTCACAAAACGAATGAAGCCTTCCAGGTCTGTAATAATCACCCCACCAACAGTTGAATTGATTGCATCAATAAGAATGCTGAATGCATCATTGGTAATTTCCTTCGGAAGCTGTCTTGTGATTTCAGGTTCAGAAAGAGATTTGAATACTTCATTAGACTGATTCTGTGAATTTTTCATTTCCTTCGCCTCTTTCGATTTTGTCGCCACCGAACAATAACTATACAGTCTGTATAGAAACGTAAAGACAGACCACCTCCCTATGCCGTTTGCTAACGCCATTACGATATCCCGACATCCCGATTGCGAAACCAGTCATATTAGAGCCTGAATGTTCTTCTTCAGGGTTGATGCCCAATTGAAGGACGGTATTGCGATCGAGACCCAGCGGCCGTCCGAAAAAATTTACCAGTGTGGCTGGTTTCCAATGCGATGGCCCATCACCTGCCACATCCTAAAGCAACACCCGTGCCAGAGCTATAACCTGTTGATATCTAAAGGTTTGTTTGATTACAGGCACGTTATCATCGGAACTCGAGATTCCGATAATTCCGCAGGAAACAGGAGTTTGATCCGCACGAATGCTTTTTCCATTCTTTAACTCTTTGAAATATAGAAGAAAATCGGGAAAGGGAATTGGGGGTTCCGATATTTTGGATTCAGGAATTCATTGTTCCGCTCGCTCCCAAACCACGGCGCCATGGGAAAAGTCTTTATGGGAATTTCACTTTGTGATAGGATTTACAAAAAGAGGTGAGTGCTTATATTTCATCTAACCCCGCCTTACACAAAAGCAGATCTTCCCTTTCAGGAAAAGCGCCTCTTTAGATAATCCGTCGCCCTGTTCTCAAAATGCAGTTTCCAGCCAACTAATCGGAAATAATTGAAGTCATGTCAGAGGCCAAGATAATGGACTTGATCGTCTATGACCATCTTTCAGACCAATAATTCCATCCCTTCTTGCACAGCAAAACAATCCACCGTGCTATTTGCTTCGAGTATTCTTTCTTGGCAAAGGCTTTCGTACATATCTATTTGCTCGTCCGTGTGGTCAGGATCATGATGGAATATGCCGAACCTTCTAACTTCTGCTTTAATACTGAAATCTGTTGCCGAGTTAAAAGTCGAGTGGCCCCAGCCTATGGTTAACCGGTATTCCTCATCCGTATACTGTGCGTCATGCAAAAGGAGATCAGCACCTTTGCAAAAATCAATGTAGCGGTCTATGTCTAAGCTCCTCTCGTGTATGAAATCCAGCTCATGATCAGTAAAAAACAAGAAAGACTTCCCCTCCTCCGTAATTTTAATCCCGTATGATCCATTTGGATGATTTCATCTAAAAAATTCGGTACTTTTGACTGTTCCCGGAAGGGAAATAAGGTTTACCAGTGGGGCTGGTTCCCTATGCGTTGCCCCATTACCTCCAGGGTGTCGGTAATCACAACGAATGCATCTGGATCGACACCGCGGATCAACTGTTTGAGTTGTGGCAGCTCCCGGAAACTTATGACCGTGTACAGGATCTGTTCATCCCTGCCGGTGTACCCTCCCCGGCCTCTAATAACAGTAACCCCCCGCTTGATCTTACCTATAATCTCGTGAGAAATTTCCTCCCAGTGGGGAGAAATGATATGAACCGCCTTCCTCTGGCTCAATCCCGTAACCACGAGATTGACCATGTAGGAGCAGACAAATATATAGATCAAAGTATAAAGCGCATCCTCTAAGGAAAAAAGCACGGCCCCAGCTCCAAGTAAAACAGTGTTAAAGGCCAGGATGGTACTGCCCAGACGGATGGAAAAACGTTTTAAAAAGATGACCGAGAGGATGTCTAACCCTCCGGCCGACCCAAGGGATCGTAAAATGATCCCCGATCCCACACCTACGATGATACCTGCCAGAATAGCACTTAGCATTTTGTCATGAACAGGCACTGAAACGTGGATCCATTCCAGTGTGCCGGTGAAGATAAACATGCCGGCAATGCTGTAGAGAAAAAATCGGCGGCCTGCATATATCCACCCTAAGCAAAAGACAGGTACGTTGAGAATGAAATACAATACCGCAACCGGCAGGGAAGAGAACATGTAATGGATGAGCAAGGCCACTCCGGTAAATCCCGCGCCATAAAAACGTTGGGGGAGCAGGATTCCATTGATGGCCACGCTGCAAAGGGCGCTGCCCAAGGCAATAAGGCCCAGGTTCCAGGCTATCTGTCTCAATGATTCCATCCTGGACTTCCAGGACTCTTTTAGCATCACAACCGCCTCTTTCTCTGTATCATATTGCTCTTAAATCTCAATTTAAAAGCGGAACAACCAGGATGTATGGCCCAAGTTAATTTGCGTTTTTGATCAAGCCACAATGTTGTTGGCTCGTTCACTCCTTTAGTTCAAAACCCAACCCTGGCTTGTTAGTCGGGTATAGGGTGCCTTTGCGGAGGATGACAGCGCCTGCGGATGGGTCGCCTATAAAGCCTAAATGGCCATCCAGATCGACATAGGCCACATTCGGGCGGGACAGAGCAAAATGAAGGCCCGCCGCAATGGCCAGGGCCGACTCATCCAAGCAGCCCACCATGACCTCCAGGCCGGCCGACCGGGCAACCGCGTTGATCTGGAGGGCCTCTGATATCCCTCCTACCTTCATGAGCTTGACGTTCACCATATCGGCCAGGCCGCGCCGGGCGATCCGGAAGGCGTCTCGCAACGTCATGAGACTCTCGTCGGCCATGACCGGTATGGCGACCCCTTTTGTGACGCGGCCCAGCAGATCAGGCTGGTCTTTCGGGGTAGGCTGCTCGATTAATTCGAGACGTGCGGTGCGGGTCTCTTTCACAAACCTGAGGGAATCATCCACCGTGAATCCCTGGTTGGCATCGAAACGGAGTTCCATATCCTTTCCTACCGCCTCTCGCACCTGTATCACCCGGGAGATATCCGAATCCACGTCACACCCGCCTTTCAGCTTCAGGCATTTAAAGCCCTCGCCTTTCCAGCGGAGCGCTCGGTCAACGGTCTCCCTTTCCGGGAGGATAGCGATGGTGACGCTGGTCTTCATGCAGTCCCGAAAACCGCCCAGGAGCTTCCAGAGCGGGAGGTTGCCCGCCTTGCCTAAAATATCGAAAAGCGCCATATCAACAGCGGCTAAGATGGAAGGTTGGCTTTTCAAATGAGGTTTGAGTCTTTCCATGAGCATGGCGCTCCGGAGCGGGTCAGCGCCCTTGACGACGGGAAGAATGGTAGCATCCACAGACCTAAGCAGATCTGCGGCCCTTTCCCCTGTAAGGCGCTCGCTGGGAGCGGCGCATCCATACCCGTTGATACCTGTACTGGTTTCAACACGGATAAAGATATTGGCGGCCTCCTCAACGGTTTCATAGGCAATGGTATACGGTTCGGCCAATTGCAGGGTGACCGGCCATGCCTCAATTCGCGTAATCTTCATGATGGGTTAATACCTTTTCTGATAGATCTCGTCCAGGCTCAGACTTTTGAGGTCTTCAACAAACTCCACCAGATGCTTGATCATCACCTGCCACATCCTTTCGCCCTTCTCGCGGCTCCCTTTGGTGGGATCGCCTAAGACGCCGGTTGGTGAGATCTTGGAGGTGTATGCGTACCACCCCACGCTTCGCTTGGAGGTGAAGTCGAGATACCGGCTGGAAAAACGGGGTATGAACTTCCGGGCCTTGGCCAGTTGCACCAGGTGAGGCCGGGTCGCCATAGAGGTGCTGGTCTCAATCTCGCCCGAATGGACATCGTTGGGCGTTTCGGCCATGGCATAAATGTCAGGGTCGCTGGTCTCTCCCGAATCCACGCAGGTGAAAATATGCGCGTCCCGGTTGATCATCTGGGCGGCAAAATGGAGGGCCGGACCGTTTCCTCCGTGGCCATTGATGATTACCAGCTTTGTGATGCCGTGACGGAAGGCGCTCATGCCGATATTATAAACCATCTGGGACAGGGTCTCTGGGCTAATGCTGATGGTGCCGCTGAAATCTTCATGGTGATAAGAAACACCATAGGGGATCAGAGGGAGGACCAGGGGTCGAGGGGGGGTACAGCCCTCGGCCACTTTTTGCGCCATATATCCGGCATCAAAAGCATCACAGTCCAGGGGAAGGTGCGGCCCGTGCTGCTCGATAGCCCCCACAGGCAGAAGCGCGATGTCCACTTCCTGAAAACGGATTTTCGCCTCAGGCCACGTGAGTTCACCGAGCAAATAATCCACTTTCTTCTCTTTCGTCTCACCCGAGGCCGGAGGTCTGTTTCGTGGGGCAGAGCTGGGAATTTCAAAGGGATAAGGTCTCTTGAGGGCAGGATCTGACCACAGCTGAAAGTCGACCCAGGAACGTCCGTGTGGCCTGGCAGATCCTTCTGCATGGGACAGATAGATCCGGTACAGAGGTTTGCGAAGTTCCATGGGAATCCCTTCCACCGGAGACCGCTCACGATCAAACCTGAGCTTCATGATCTGGGGCCGTTCTCCGGCCTGCACGGTCCCAATCTTTTTTTCGTGGATAACGCCCTTCTTTTCCAGAAGAAATCCAAGATGTTCAACGCCCCCCTTTTCCTGATGGATTCCTTTTGCGGTCAGGCTTTTCAGACAACGTGCTATCTGGTGCGGCTTGTAGCTGCACTGGGCAGGGTCCGCACCGATGGCCGTCAGCATTCCGACAATTCGTCTGCACTTTTCACATTGCCCACACGGCCCGACCCGGTCCCCGTCCTTGTGGGTGGCATGGCATGAGATCTGGTGGCGCTGCAGTTCAGGGTAACGTTCAATCAGGATCTTTTCGATCAAAAGCTCTGAAAGGGGCCGCAGAAGGGAGAACTGGCTGACTCCCCATGGCTTGCGATGAAAATAGCGGGTCATGGCATTGTCGAAATAGCGGCTCTGGTCATAGAGACCGTCATAATGGGTGATCCCTTTATGGGAGAGCCTGCAGGTGGTGTCGAATTCATCCCCGATCACCAGCCTTCCCACGCCTCGCTTTCGCAGCAGGGGCAGGGCCCCGAAAAGGAAGACCGCCACGGTCCAGAGGCGGATGGGATATTGGTCGGAACGGATATGCGAGGCATCCTTACGGACAAAGGGAAGATGCCCCAGCATCCAGTTGAAAAGCCTGTCCGAGTTTGTCCATACCCTTGAAGTATTGGGGATATTGGCGCTGAAATAACGATAGGCATTCAGGGCCGTGAACCAGTGCCTTCCCGATTCATTAAGAAAAACAGGATGAACATCATGGCCCATCTCCCGCAGGAGTCCAAAACTCAACAGACTGTCTTTCCCGCCGCTGGAGAGAACGGCGTAACGGGACGGGTCAACTGCCCATGAGTTCAAACTACCCCGGTTTCCAGGGATGTCAACCTGATATGGATCTTTTTCATCAAAGAGGAGTTGAGCCCGGAGGAAGTTATCCCGTTTGACTGGGGGGAGTTCTCCTGCCGGTCCGGTAATGAAGGGGTTGTGCTCCAGGAACTTCTTCACGAAGATTTCACGTGCCGTATGACGCGCCATTTGCTGGATGAACTTCCTGTCGTGTTTGTCAAATCGGCCGAGAAAGGCGATCTCGTCACAGAAAAGCCCATAGTTGAGGGCAACCTGTATGGAGAGCATGCTTGCAAGATTATGTGATGCTGGTTCATCCGGTTCAAAAACGTCCTCTTCGAATTTGTATATCAGTTCCGTCGAATCTGTCCGGCCGTTCTGAATGATGCGGTAACTGGCTGTCACACGCCGCTTCTCTAATCGGACAGGACCTACTTCCAACCGTTGGATGACCCCAAGAACCTGAAGCGGGTCATCTTCAGATCTCGTTAAAGGTGTCTCTATTTCTTTCGCCACTTTTCCCTCATCGCTCTTTTCTGATGGTTGAGGTCAGGACCTTCACCAGTTCTTCAGCGCTGTCCAGGAAGACGTCCAGGACCGGAAGCCCGGTGGCCTTCTTAATATCCTCACAGACCTCAGGGATATCTTTTATTAACAGGTTTTCGTGGTTAATGGTAATGGCCACGACCTCTTTCCCGGAAAGGAACTCGATGGCCTTGATCTGTTTCTCAAGGGGATGGATCGGGTAGCCGGGGAACCCATCATATTCCTTCCTTGCTGGAGCATGTTGAAGTATGACCACATCAGGCCGGCCTGCTGCTAAGATCTCGAAACCCCCTGGATAGGCAGGATTCATCAAACTCCCCTGACCCTCAATAATAATTATATCAGGTCGTGTCTCTTGCCAGGCAGTCCAAACAGCATGTTCAATTTCTCCGGAAACAAAATCGTTGATAAGGGAATCGAGGATGATGCAGTATTGCACTCCCTGCATCCACGCGGTCTGACCCGTTCCCACTAACTCGGCCGAATATCCGGCAGATCTGAAGGCATCCAGAAGAATCCATGCAGTGGTGCGCTTGCCGATGGCAGAGTCCGTTCCGAGGACGGCAACCTTTAACGACGTGGCCTCTTCAATTTTTCCCTCGAAGAAATGGAGTTCTTTTCGTGGTGGGGTCTTTCTCACATCGCGAATGCGGACCCCATGGGCTAAAGCCAGGTCAGAGATCTCAATGTCCTCGCTGAGAAAATCGTGGAGACCTGAATCCACATTAAGCCCCGAACGAATGGCTTCAATTACACCGCGCCGGACTTCCTGGCTGATACGGCCCCCGTCAGGGGCCAATCCGATAACAAAATGCGTGGGGTTATTTCCATCTGAGCGACTGGACCCTAAGGCTTCCTGAATGTCTCCATAAATTGCGATGCCCTTCGGTGTCCCGTCCAGGATGGAACCTGCATCCTCGCCCGCATGGCGTGAATCAATCACGGATAAGACACGGTAACGATTCGTTCGGCGCACAAGACCGTGCGCCGTTTTTCCGTTCGGGGTACCAAACGCCCCCTGGCAGTAAACTACGGCATTGCCTTCGGGTAGAGAGCTCATGTTTTCCTCCCTGTAAGTATCACCACATAACGATCTCCCGGTAGTGATTCTTTGCGGTGCCGATCAAGCAGAACGATTAAACCGGCAGTCGAAGCAGGGAGAACACTCAATCCTTCCCTCTCTCTTAGCAGGCGAGAGTAAGATAACATCATTTTGTCGGTGGCGTACGATGCCCAGCCATTTGTGATTCTAACCGCTTCCAGCGCGTGATCGCCATCGATGGAATGCCAATTAATCAGCGGCTCATTGACTGCTGTCTCTCGAATTTTATTGGGCTCTAAGTCTTCGCAGTGAGAAGCATTCTTCATGAATGCGCTGATAACGGGGTTTTTTCTATGGGAGGATCCGGCTACCATCATGGGGATTTTAGATGTCTTCCCTCGCCTGTAGAGACTTTGAAACCCTTTGTAGATCCCTGCGATGGTGGTGCCGTTGGAAACCGGGACGGCCACTGCTGCTGGAGCATCCCGAAGCTCATCGTAGATTTCATAGGCAATCTCACCATAGGCCTTCAACTGCAAAGCGGTGTTGGTTCCACCAGGATTGGCGTCATAGATTTCATCGGCTTCAGCCCTTTCTTGTGAGGCGTTCACTGCGGTCTCATAATCACCTAGAACGCGGATAATCCGGGCGCCGAAACCTTCTATTTCCTTCACTCTCCTGTTTTGATACATTTGAGGAATGTAGATGACACATCTTAGACCGGCCATAGATGCGGCAAGCGCCATCGCAGCGCCATAGTTGCCGCATGTAGCGACCGTGATGGTGTCAAAGCCCCGGCGCATGGCGTCCATGGCAAGTGCGAACGCGATCCTGTCTTTTTGAGTTCCCGTTGGATTGCTTCCTTCAAATTTGAGATAAATCTGGCGCAATCCCACTTCCCTTTCCACATTGCGGGATCTTGCCAATGTCGTGTCACCCACCTCTGAATCTATAATATCTTCATAGGCTTCAAGCCGATCTTCTAACAGGCGGTCAGGGTCAGTAGCAACCATCTTCTGTGTTTCAAGCTCGGGTGCAATAACAGGTACTTGCGAACTGGCTTCTTCCAATAATGATAAAGCAGACAACTCTTTCTTTTCAAATGGACGGTTGGAATTTGTAACCCCGGCATGTTTTGGGTGTTTGTCTGGGGTTAATATCCTTTGTGAGGAAAAAGAGTCAGTTTCTGTTTTTTCCTTAACCATGGAATCTCCTATGAATTAGTATTGAATGGTAAGCAATCATTCTGAATGGGGTGTAAACTCACTTTGATTCTCTGGAATGTTCCCATAGTCTGAAAAGATGGGGTTGTGGATCTGTCTGGTATTCTTCTGGGCCTTTTGCCACCCTGGCCGCCTGGCCTAATCGAACCGGTTCAGGCGGTTCAAAACTTGCCAAACCCCTAATCGGGCAGATATATGTTGCTGAGATCACCATGGTATTATTAATTGATCAAGCAAAATCCATTCTTTTTTTGATAGAACAAAATAGTTGCCCCATATTTTTTTGGACTCTTTTGGAAAGTTGCCTGTCTTTTGCTGCTTGCCAGTTTATCGCCTTTTCTTTCCAGTTATAATCTTCAATATCTGCCGCATGTTCCCCATAAAAGACAATAATATCTTTATCCTCAACGTATCCTTTTTCTTTGTCAAAAATGATCATATGAGGGATCTCTTCCAGATAAATCCTTCCTGCAGCCATATAGGCGAGCATTGAATGATGACCATCAAAAAGCAGTAGCTGATTATTCCTTGTTTTGACCAGCTTTATGTTGGGAATTCCCCTGGAAAAAATATGTGTCCCTGTTTTTATATCTTCCACCATC
>JACNJD010000052.1 GCA_014382715.1 Candidatus Desulfacyla euxinica
GATGCGGACGCTTCCCTGCCCATTATTTGTTGTACGCGGCTTAGAGCGGGATTACACGGCAGATGTGAATGAAGACCTCGGCTTCCATAGTATCCTTGTAGGATGCGATTTTTCCTCCGACTCTGCCTTAGCATTTCAATACGGCCTTGGCCTGGCCCAGGAATTCCAATCCGAAGTACACCTCGCCCACGTGATTGAACCGGCGGTCTACAAAGACCTGCTCAAGCCGGCAAAAGAGGAGAAGGAGGATCTTCAGCAGGATCTGCGAAAGAAGTTACGCGATAAGCTCAGGGGAATGGTTCCCGAAGAGGCGGGTAACTGGTGTACTCCAAAAACAGCTCTTTTAGCCGGGCATCCCCACGAAGAATTGACAAAATATGCGGTGGTTCATGACATCGATCTGATCGTCCTGGGGGTCAGAGGTCATAGCCTGGTTGAGACGTTGTTCGTGGGATCAACCACGGATCGTGTTGTGAGGCAGGCGCCATGCCCGGTTCTATCAGTGCGTGCGACGGTAAACTCTGTTAAAGAGGAGCCCGGGACATAGCCGAACCCCGGTTCACAGGTCCGGAAAAGCCCCCGTCAGCTGCCCGCATGCGGCTAAGATATCCTGTCCCTTGCTCTTTCTGATAATGGCCGTGAAATGGTGCTTTACCAGAACGTCCTGAAAATGAAGAATCCTGTTCATGGGAGGGGGTGACATGTCAGAGTCGGGGGAGGGATTTAAGGGAATCAGGTTGATCTTGGCCCTCATGTCCGAGAGGAGCCTCGAAAGCTTTAGTATGTCCTGGTTTCGATCGTTTACCTTATTGATAAGGATATATTCAAAGGTAATCATCCGTCTGTTGGGGAGGGGGAATCCCCTGCATGCCTCGATCAGACTATTCAGGGGATATTTTCGGTTGATCGGCATGAGAAAACTTCGGGTCTCATCGTCCGCAGCATTGAGAGACACGGCCAGGTTGACCGTAATATCCCGCCCCATCCTTTTTATCTCGGGGACCAGGCCGCATGTGGAAAGTGTAATCTTCCTGTGAGAGAAATTCATCCCATCGTCGGCAATCAGGCTCCCGAGGGCCTTCATAACCGCGTCATAATTGGCGAGGGGCTCTCCCATACCCATGAGCACGATATTTCTCATGCGCTCAGGCTCTTCCAAAGATCGTTTCACAACTATCACCTGCTCCATGATCTCCGAGGCGCTCAGGTCCCTTTTAAGACCCTGTTTTCCAGTCAGACAGAAGCTGCAGCCCATGGCGCAGCCTGCCTGGGAAGAGATGCAGAGGGTGAAATGATCCCTTTCCGGGATGAGCACCGATTCAATAAGATGACCGTCCTGCAATATGAACAGATACTTTCGGGTACCGTCTTCTGACACCAAGGTCTTGACCACTCGCAGGGGGTTGATGATCGCGTTTTCTCTGACAAGGGCCCGGATTGCTTTGGGCATATTGGTCATCTCATCAGATGAATTGGCAAGCCTTGTGAGAAGCCAGTGCCGGATCTGCCTCCCCCTGTATGGTTCAAGACCATGACTTGTGGCCCACTCTTCTGTTTCACGGGCATTAAGCCCCTTAAGATCGGTTTTCATTCTATCAAAGATATCATAACAAACCTGAATAGACAAATATTAACCCCTCCTGCCCGGGGAAACGGGCCAAATGATCTGGCATTCTTGCATAGATTTGGCGGACGTGCTAAGTTGATTTGATGCACACTTATGTTGATGAACCTTAACCAAGTCTCCAGATTTTAGTGGAAATTGTACTAAACTGATGTGATATCTCTATTGATGAAAACAATGACCTTCAAGACGTGAATATGGATACAAACAACGCACAAGCCGGAATGCCGAAACGGGTTCTCCAGTCTTTGGGCCTTGTGTTCGGTGATATCGGCACCAGCCCGATTTATACCCTTACTGTTATATTCCTCATTACCACTCCAACAGAGATTCAAACCATCGGTGTGCTGTCCCTGATTATATGGACCATTATTCTTCTTGTAGGGGTTCAGTATGCCTGGCTTGCCATGAGCCTGGGCAAGAAGGGTGAGGGCGGCACCATTGTGTTGTATGAAATCCTGAGCCCTATGGTAAAATCAAAAAAAAAGATTCGTATTATTTCCATCCTTTCCTTCATCGGTGTTGCGCTCTTTTTCGGCGACGGCGTCATTACTCCGGCAATCAGTATTCTCAGTGCGGTTGAAGGCCTGCACCTGATCCCGCAGATATCTGGAATCGGGAACCACACCTCAGCATTGCTTATCATTGCCGCTGTTATTGCCATCGTCCTTTTCGCATTTCAGAAGAAAGGAACAGAGAAAATCTCCGGCGCATTTGGCCCCATAATGGTCTGCTGGTTTCTGTGCCTGACCGTTTCCGGTCTTGCTTCCATCTCAAAAGCGCCGGCCATTTTAAACGCCATTAATCCCTATCATGCGTTTTACTTTATGAGCCACAACGGGATTGTGGCGTTCATTGTGTTGTCCGAAGTTATCCTCTGTGCAACAGGGGGCGAAGCACTGTATGCGGATATGGGCCATTTGGGAAGAAAGCCGATCATTAATGCATCCTATATTGTTATTCCTGCATTGATTATTAATTATCTTGGGCAGGGTGCTTTTATGTTTGACCATCCCAAGGCAAAATATGTGCTGTTTGAAATGTTCTACGACCAGAGTCACCTGCTCTATGTGCCATTCCTGATTCTGAGCATCATGGCAACCGCAGTTGCGTCACAGGCGATGATCAGCGGCGTGTTTTCCATTGTCTACCAGGCGATCACCACCGGCGTCCTTCCGAGGTTGCACGTGGATTATACATCCCGGCACAGGCAGTCCCAAATCTATGTTGGATTCATCAACTGGATATTGTTATTGGCCGTTCTGTTAATAATGTTTTTCTTTCAGCAGTCGAGCCGAATTGCCGCGGCATACGGCTTGGCCGTTACAGGAACTATGACCATAACCTGCATTATGATGGTCTGGATTTTTTATCTCAAGAACAAGAAAACTCACATGATAATCGCATTCATCATTACACTGGTCAATATAGTATTTCTTTTTTCACATATTCATAAATTCCCGCATGGCGGCTATTGGTCGCTGGTCATTGCGGCCTTCCCTTTGGCCATTATCCTGGTTTACGATTATGGCAAGAAAAAGCTGTACAAAACCTTCGAGTTCGTGCCGTTAAGCAGTTTCAAAAAAACATTCCGCAAGAAATATCAGGAGGGCGCAAACATCAATGGAACGGCGTTGTTCTTTTCCAGGGATGTAACGATTATTTCTCCTTATATTGTGCGCACGATGTTCAACAACAATATCATTTATGAAGACAACGTGATCGTTTCCATAGAAAACACAACGGATCCGTTCGGCATTTCATGGTATTTCTCTGAATCCAAGACAAAAGGGCTTCGACTTTTAACCCTCCGGGCAGGGTATATGGAAGTCGTTGATGTGGAGGCTATATTTAGAAAAGAGGGCATCGTGGGAAATGCGATCTTTTACGGACTTGAAGAAATATCCTCGTCGAACATCTTAATTAAGATATTCGCCCTGATCAAAAAACTTGTTCCCGCGTTTGTTCAGTTCCATAAGCTTCCCGCAATGAAACTACACGGGGTCATGACGCGGTATGAACTGTATCCGGATTCTCAGCTTCCGCTGTCGGATAATCACGGAAATCAAGAACCATTTAGGCCATGACAATACCCCGTCTCGGCAGCATAAAACCACTTGTTTTCGAAAGGTTAGGGCAGCATACAAGGTAAACCCAAAATTGCTGAAATTCTTCAAATGTGGTAAGGAACTGAAAGGGAGGGTGGATATCTAAAAAGTGAACGAAGCCAAAGGAGGAAATTCATGAAGCAACTGAAAAAGGACCTGCAGGCGGTATCGAAAAGCCTGAAACAGCTCACGCTGAGAACGGAAAAGATTGCTAAAAAACTGGAGAAACTTGAAAAACCTAAGCCTGTCAAGAAGTCAAAGGCTAAAGTCAAAGCTAAAGCCAGGCCCAAAGTCACCAAAAAGCCGGTCAAGGTTTCCGCAGCTGCAACTGTCCTGGCAATTATCGAAAGGAGCAGGAAAGGCGTTGCCATTGCCACTCTAAGCAAGAGAACTGGTTTTGATAGCCGGAAAATCGGTTATATCGTTCAGAGGTTTAGAAAAGAGGGTAAAATCGAGAATAGCGGAAAGGGCATTTATGTGAAAACGTAGAGTTTTGATTCTAACAAAAACATCGTGCATTCATGGTTACGAACTCAATACTTCACTGAAAATCAGCCTGTTGACGGTCAAGAGTAATGCACGAAATCTTGACATTTTGTGGCCCTTGAATTATTCATAACGGCAGACG
>JACNJD010000072.1 GCA_014382715.1 Candidatus Desulfacyla euxinica
ACCGGCTTGATGAAATTGCACAGATTCTTTCGCTGATGTACCGGTACCGGGTCCGCCGGTAGTGTTTATCACCGCCCGCTTCGCTCCAGACGCAGAGTGCGCAGAGAGAAAATATGTTTTCTTTTCTGCTGAGAGGGCAGAAAAGAAAAGATTTCCGCCATAATGATAGATAAGACAATAGCTGGGCATATGATAACGTAAATTTGGATAAGATGGTTGTGTTGGGTTCGGCATGTAGTTATTTGTTTTCCTGCCCCCCTCAAAGGAAAACAAATCAAACAGAAAACTCTGCGTCCTCTGCGCCTGGTAAGCGAGGAAATTTTGATTCCGGACAGCAGGTTATCCCTCAAACTAAACATCGTTTCAGCTATAAGGTGTATAAGAATATGGAGGATGAAACCATTAATACCTCGGAAGTCAACAAAAACACCAAAGGTCTACCTGAACGCGCCCTGGATGGCGTAAAAGTCCTGGAATACTGCTCCCTTGTGAGCGGCCCTTACTGTACAAAAACAATGGCCGATCTGGGGGCCGAGGTGATCAAGATCGAGCCGCCGGTGGATGGGGACCCGGCCAGACGAATGCCCCCATTTCCTGAGGATAAACCCCATCGGGAAAAAAGCGGTCTCTTTTTCTATCTCAACACTAACAAACAGGGAATCACCCTTGATCCTGAAAAGCCTGAAGGAAAACAGATCTTTCTGGACCTGGCCAAAGAAGCGGATATTCTTGTGGAAGACCTACCGCCCGGGGACATGGAACGGATGGGACTCGGATACGACGATCTGAGGACAATCAACAAGGGCCTCATCGTCATGTCCATTACACCCTTCGGGCTTACGGGTCCTTACCGGCAGTATAAGGGCCGCGCACTGAATATGTCGCACGCCAGCGGACAGGCCTTTCTGCTCCCTCTCCTTTCACCCCACGCGAACAGACCGCCAGTCAAAGTAGGTGGCAACACCAGCGATTACGACCCCGGCCTGGTGGCTGTGGTTGCTGTCCTGGCCGCACTTTACTGGAAGGGCATATCCGGTCAGGGTCAGCACATCGACATGAGCAAACAGGAGTCTCTGATTTCAATGCAGCGGGTGGAAAGCGTCACCTATGCCAACGACCAGATTGTCATGACCCGTACAGGCAACAAGACACGCATGCCGGGAGGAGTTCTCCCGTGCAGGGACGGGCACATCGTCATCATAACACCGGAAGAGCACCAGTGGAATGCCCTTATGACACTTATCGGGAATCCGGCGTGGTCCAAAGAGCCCTGGTGCAGGGACCGGGAGGGCCGCTCCGAGCATGCCGATGACATCAACAAGTTATTGATTGAATGGACCAAACAGCACACAAAAGAGGAGATATTCCGCAAAGGTCAGGCCCTGAGCTGCCCTGTCTCACCCAGCAAATCGGCCGAGGATCTCATGAACTCGGAGCAGTTAAAACACAGAGGTTTCTTTGCAGAAGTAACCCATCCGTTTTTAGGTTCTTTAAAGATGCCCACCTCCGCATCCCGATTTGCCGAAAGCCCCTGGCTGTTTGAACGTCCGGCCCCGCTTCTCGGCGAATCCAATGAAGAGATCTACGTTGAACGGCTGGGGTATAAAGAAGAAGAACTTGAAATACTCAAGACAAAAGGAGTTATTTGATATGAAGCCCGGACCCTTAGAGGGTGTGAGACTTACCGAATTTACATCGGCCTGGGCAGGGCCCTACGCCACCTGCCTCCTCGGTTTTCTCGGTGCCGAAATAATCAAGGTGGAGAGCAGGATGCGGCTGGACCATTCTCGAAATCTCTCCTTCAGTACCGGGAACCGGTTCTCCGGGCCTGATGAATCCGAGGTCTTCAACAACCTGAATCTCAACAAAAAGAGTATCACTCTTAATTTGAAAGAGCCCCGGGCCGTAGAGCTTGCAAAAAAGGTGGTCGGGGTGAGTGATGTGGTCATGGAGAATATGCGGCCCGGTGTAATGCCCAGGCTCGGGCTGGGATATGAGGCGCTGGAGAAAATCAAACCCGACCTGATCTATCTCTCCTCTTCGGCCTGCGGACAGGAGGGGCCGGAGCGGGAATATGTGGGGTATGCCCCTACCTTTGCGGCCTTAGGCGGGGTCTCTTATATCACCGGCTACGAGGACTGGCCCCCCAGCAATTTCATGGGCGCTATTGACCTCAGGAGCGCGACCACTGCCGCCGCGTCCATGCTTACCGCCCTGGTGCAGAAACAGCGTACCGGCAGGGGGCAGTATATTGACATGGCCTCTCAGGAAAGCATTGCCGTGCTCATCGGGGATGTTATGCTGGATTATGTCATGAACCAGAGGGTTCAGACCCGTAAGGGCAACAAAGGGTACCGGATTGCCCCCCACAACTGCTATCGGTGTTCGGGTGAAGATAAATGGATCAGCATCGCCGTGGCCACCGATCAGGAATGGGAGGGTCTTTGCCGAACCATGGACCGACCCGACCTTATCATGGACAAACGGTTTGCCGGGTCTGATGACCGCTATAACAACCAGGCTGATCTTGACCGGATTGTTTCGGAATGGACCAGAGACAAAGAGAGCTATGCATTGATGACACTCCTTCAAACGGCGGGTGTTGCGGCCGCGTCTACCCTGAGCAGTGAAGGGCTTTTCAAAGACCCCCATGTTCGCGACCGGGGTGTTTTCCTCGAGGTGGAACATCCCGTCATCGGCAATGACTGGGTCATAGCCCCGCCCTGGCGGCTTTCTGAAACCCCGGCACAGATCAACCGGCACGCCCCCCTCCTCGGGGAACATAATGAGTATGTGTTTGGCGAGCTTCTGGGGATGTCGCCCGAGGAAATAAAGACGCTGGAACAGGAAAAGGTTATTTATTAGGGAAATCATCCCGGACAGAAGGCGATCATTGCGAGCGGTTACGCCAAAACAAAAGAGGTGGACTTGGCCCAGGACTTGGGAGCCGGAAAATACATAAAGAAACCATACACCCTGGGAAAGGTTGGGGTTGCCGTTAAGGAAGAATTGGAAAAATAGGCGGTTTTTGACCTCATCCTCAATGCAGGATTATAGATGAATTTTAACCCACCCCGAAAACGAAAACAGTCCGAGGAAACTTTGGAGGAGAAGGAATAATCTGCACAACTTGTAAACCTACACAAAAGGAGGGATTTTTATGAGGCTCTTGACACGTTCCGATTTTGATGGTCTGGCTTGTGGGGTATTTCTTGTGGAAAAGGGAATTGTGGATGAATACAAATTTGTCCACCCGAAAGACATTCAGGACGGTAAGATAGAGGTAACTTCCAATGATGTGCTGGCCAATGTGCCATATGTTTCCGGATGCGGGCTCTGGTTTGATCACCATACGAGTGAGAGTGAGCGTTTGGAGATCGAGAATCTTGACTTCGAGGGGGAGACCCGTCCCGCGCCAAGCTGTGCACAGGTCATTTGGGACTACTATGGTGGAGAGGAATCATTTGGAAAAGATCTACTCCCCCAATTGGAGGCAGTAAACAAGAGTGATTCAGGAAATTTAACCCGTGAGGAGGTCCTGAACCCGAAGGGATGGGTTTTGCTTTCCTTTATCATGGACCCCCGCACGGGCCTGGGACGGTTTGGCGATTATCGAATCAGCAATTATCAGTTGATGGAAGAGATGGTCCAGTACTGCCGGACGAAGACAGTGGATGAAATCCTGCAGATCCCGGACGTCCAGGAAAGGGTGAAGCTTTATTTTGACCAGCAGGACCTCTTCAAGGATATGCTGAATCGGTGCTGTATGGTTAAGGATAATGTAATAATTACGAATTTGATAAACGAGGAAACCGTTTACAGCGGAAATCGATTTCTGGTTTATGCGCTCTTTCCGAATCAAAATATTGAGATCCGGGTTATTTGGGGGAAAAGCAAGCAGAACGTTGTGTTTACCGTCGGACACAGTATTCTCAACCGTACAAGCCGGACAAATGTAGGCAAGCTGATGCTCACGTATGGCGGTGGCGGCCATGAGAAAGTCGGCACGTGCCAGGTGCCGATTGAGGATTGGGAACGGCGTATGGGAGAAATCGTTGATCAGATGCGGAAAGATGGGTAGAGGAAAATTGCAGGTTGAGTTGAGGGGTGGAAAAAATCTGCCATAGGTCTCTTGTCTTCGACCGCATTTAATATGTGATGAATATATCGGAGATCAGGCGAGGGTTATCTATACAACAATTGATATGTTAATCATCTGGTGGATTCTCCATGCAAAAAATGCTAACTTACATCTCCCACTCTTGAATATTCTTGGCGGATGTGCCATGCTGGGCTTATGCACGTACGCTTTTTCTTTGACCGGATGAGTTGGAGACTGAGCAACCGCTA
>JACNJD010000258.1 GCA_014382715.1 Candidatus Desulfacyla euxinica
AAGCCATAGGCATAATGATTCCTCTCTTTCCTTTTCAGCCTCTATATTTCTCTTATAAACCCCTTTCAAATCAGACTGTCCATTAACTGTACACTCAAGCCAGGCATTTGTCAAATAAGAACGGTTCACCATTTGGGTCTTTGAAGGCCGTTTCAAAGTCGGAGAATGTAAATTCTCAGCTGCTATGTCCAAATACAGAACACTATTTCCGTCAATGTGTCCAAATATTTGCACATAAAGAGGATGTCTGCTTGAAGTCGTTTTATCTTCATCTTGTTAACATGTTGAAATTAAGTCCATTTTTTGATTTGGCATATTACTTGCTGATAGTGATTGTCAGTTAATATTATTTTCTCCCAAGGGCAGAGACTGTCTTGTGCCAATAAGTGCTGAATTCAGGGTGAGACGATCAGCCTTCGCTACAGACCTAATCAATGGGATGGGTATGTTCTTGCTTGGTGTTCAATCCTTTCCGTGGTGATGGTTATTACTCGGCATGATTTAGAGTTCAAGGAGGTCAGCAATGGTTTTGAGTCAGGACGATGTTATTCAAATACTGAGGCTCATGGACGAGTCAGATTATAACGAGCTTCGCCTGGAAACGGGTGATCTGAAAATAGTTGTCAACAAGCGTGGAGAAAAGGGTCTCTCCGAAGCAAATCACGTGATGTCAGAAAGCGATGCTGGGTCATTGGCCGTGGAGGAAACTGTTACTAGATTAAAACCTGAAAATTCTGTTCTCCTTCCTTCTGTGACTGCAATAGAGACCCAGGATACGGCAAGCGCCATTGAAAAGGAAATTGCCGAACAAGGGCTTATCCCTGTTAAATCTCCGATGTTAGGAACATTCTATCGATCCCCAAAACCCGGAGCCACCCCATTTGTGGAAACTGGTGCAAAGGTAAGTGAAGAAACTGCCATATGTATCATAGAGGTGATGAAACTTTTCAGTACCATTCATGCGGGACTACGCGGAAAAATTAGCAAAGTGTGTGTCGAGGATGGCCAGCTGGTGGAGTACGACCAGGTCCTTTTTTTGGTTGACAAGGAGATAACATGAAAACGATAACCTTTGTCGACACAACATTACGGGATGCGCACCAAAGCCTGTGGAACGGCCAGATGACAACGGCCATGATGCTTCCCATTGCTCCGGTTATCGATCAGGTGGGATTCGAATCGCTTGATTTTATGGCCCTCATCAGTATGGACTGGTGTATTCGCAATCAGCAGGAAAACCCCTGGGACAGGTTGCGTCTCATGGCAGAAGCCATGCCCAATACACCCCTGATCGTTGGTGGTGTTCTGCGCAATTTCGGAGATGTGCCTGATTCCGTAACGGAATTCTGGGCTAAAACAATCGCGGCCGCCGGTGCAAGACGGATCAGAATTAACGATCCGTGCCATGATATGACCGAGATCAAAAAGGCGATAAAATGGTCAAATGCAGCTGGATTAACGACTATGGTGGCTTTAATCTTTTCATACAGTCCGGCCCATACCGATGAATACTATGCCGGGAAGGCTTTGGAAATGGCAACGGCAGGGGCTGACAGGATATTCATCAAGGACGTGGGTGGTCTCCTGACCCCGGAACGGACCCGGACGCTGGTTCCAGCTGTACTGAAAAATATTGACGGGATTCCCCTTGAGATCCACGGGCATTGCACCACAGGACTTGCACCTCTCTGTTATCTCGAGGCAGTCAAACTCGGTGTTCAGTCAGTACATACCGCGGTATCACCTCTCGCCAATGGTCCCTCACAGCCGTCCATGGAAAACATTCTGGAAAATGCACGCCATTGGGGTTTTTCGACAGATTTGGATGAGAAAGCGCTGGAGGCCATGAGCGATCATTTTCGATACGTTGCCAAAAGAGAAGGCTTCCCCATTGGAATTCCCGTTGAATACGATCTCTTCCAGTACGAGCATCAGGTCCCCGGGGGGATGATGTCAAACTACAAGGCCGAACTTAAAAGGAGGGGTTTGGATCATCGCTTGGAAGAGCTCTTGAATGAGATTGCTCAAATACGCAAGGACCTCGGGTATCCCATCATGGTTACACCTCTTTCACAGTATATTGGGGCACAGGCCATATTGAACCACACCGCAGGAGAGCGATATAAGATTGTCACAGATGAAGTCATCAAGTATGTCATAGGGCATTACGGCGAACTTGCCGCTCCTGTTGATGCAGACGTCCTGGAGCGAATTATGCGGATGCCACGGACCAAGGAGTTGCTGAATTGGGAACCGCCTCAAAAATCAATAGAAGAACTCCGTCATGAGTATGGTACGGATCTCTCCGACCAAGACTTCCTGCTCCGGGTATTGAGCTCAAACCAAAAGGCGGTCGATAAAGTATTGGGTGCCGGCCCGAAGAGTTATGACTACCCAAGAGGGGATAAACCTATTCTGGCTTTGGTGAGTGAACTCACGAAGCGGAAAAATACGGCGAGTGTTTGTATCGAGAAGGACGACTTCTTATTGGAACTTTGTTAGATTTTTTGGCCAATAAGACCGTGAGAGAATTACCCAGTTTACCCTTATTACGTAAATTTTGCTATCTTAAAGAATATAAAATATAGTCAAGAAGGGAAGAAATGGATCGGAAATTTAAAGACAAGTTAATCATAACAGCTGCCATAACCGGCAGCCGTATATTAAGAGATACTACTCCTTATATCCCATATACCCCGGAAGAGATTGCTGGGTCGGCTCTTGAATGTTGGAATGCGGGTGCGTCCATTGTGCATATTCATGTGCGTGACCCCGAGACCGGACTTGGGACACAGGATCTGGAGCTTTTCCGGCAGGTTGTAGAACCATTGAGGGAAGAGACGGATGTTGTCATAAATCTGACAACTTCTGGAATTGCTGCGCGTAATCTCTCTTTCGAAGATCGTCTGAAGTCATTGGAACTAAGACCCGAACTGGCATCCTTTGATGCGGGATCCATAAATTTAGGCAAAGGCGTTTTCGTCAATCCACCGGATTTTCTCGATCTGGCGGCTGAAACTATGAAGAGATTGAAGGTCAAACCTGAAATAGAGGTGTTTGACTCCGGTATGATCGTGACGGCTGTTCAGATGCGAAACGAAGGGAAACTTGCAGACCCCCTATTTTTCGAATTCGTCTTAGGGACTCCTTACGGGGCACCCGCGACACCAAAGTCTCTGGTATATTTGAGTGAAATTGTCCCGGAGAACGCCATCTGGTCGGTTACCGGAATCGGAAGAGCCCATTTGCCCATGTCAATGATGGCATTGGCTATGGGAGGACACATCCGGGTCGGGATGGAAGATCATGTATTTTACAAAAAAGGGGAGCTTGCCGAGAGTAATGCGCAATTTGTGGAGCGTATTGTTCGAATCGCTCGAGAGTATGGCCGAGACATCGCCTCGCCCGATGAGGCCAGGGGCATTTTGGAATTTCAGAGGGAAAGGGGGTGAGATAGGACAGGCTGCTGCCGGAAGGCGCCGGACAATAGGAAGAGATTGATAAATCAATTCAAACGACCGTCTGACAAGACAGGAGGAGATGACATGATTTCCAGGAAGAAAAAATTGGGAGCTGTTTTGCTGGTTGGCTTTTTTTGCCTTTCCGCTTTTTCGGGAACAACAACCGCCGCTCAAAAGCTGGACGTTTTGACTCAGCTGGAAGCGCCAATGGGTCACGGCAGCCTCATGGCCTTCACCATTCTGGGTAATTTCATCGCCAAGGCCGATAAATGGGGGTTTATTCTGAGACCCCAGGAAACGCCCGGGTTCCTTTACAACATCAGGGAAATGGGACAGAACAAGGCAAGATGGAAGAATACGGTGTTCGGGACTGAAGAAACCATCATTACTTTGGCCTTTGTGGCCGGTGGCACACCGGAGCTCAAAGAATTTCTGCCTGTAAAAATTCCCATTGCCTGGAAAATGCTCTGGTCCGAGGGAATCGCCTCCCAGGGCATGTGGTACATCACCCTCGACCCTGACTTGAAAACCATTGCCGATCTCAAAGGGAAAAAACTGGGACTTGGGCTAAGAACCCAGTCGGATTGGGGTATGGACGCAACACTGTTCCTGAATGTGGCCTATGGCATCAACAGTAAGAACACCAAGCTATTCTATCTTGGACCCGCCAAAATGACGGACTCCCTTTTGGACAGGAAGGTGGATGCCATCTGCATGGGGATGGTTGCGGGGAATGCTCCCGGCACAAAAAAGTGGCTCCCTTCCAGTGTATATTTGAAACTCAAGGCCTCGGGACGAAAACTGTACTATATCTCAATCGATCCATGGGCCATAGAGAAGATCAACCAGAAATACGGCACGACCTACCAGGTGGAAAAGGTTACGGCTGGTAGATTGAAGGACCAGCAGGGCGAATTGACAGTGGGGGCTGATCGTGTCTTTATCTCATGTCATTCAAGTCTCCCAGAGGATCTGGCCTACAGGTATGTGATGGCCGTGGCCAAAACAGTCCCTCAGATCAAGGAATACCATGCCCTCTGGAAATATGTGTGGAGCCTGGAGGGGATGGTATCCGGCCTCACCGAGGAAAATACCCATCCCGGCGCTATTCGCGCTCTTAAAGAATTGGGAGTATGGGATAAACGAAAGAATTACCCTCCCTTCATTATGCCGAAATAGAGGATCCCACTCTAATGAATCTCGGTCAGGGGGCTTGAAATCAGGCTGAGAAGCTGCCTACCCTTGATTCAACCGGTCAGCCCGCTTCCGGCTTTCCGCAAAAAGTTCCCCAAAGGAAATGCATGATGTTTGCCCACAACCTGTCAGGAATATTGGAAAAGATATCTGCCGGGATGAGCGTTGTCCTCACCGTGTATGTGGGGATCTCCGTTCTCTATCTCTTTCAGGATGTTTCCGTATTTTATGCGACGTTTCTGGTATTTGTGGTGGTCATCAGCGCAGTAGACCATCTCAAGAATGCCGTGGAAAAAGGAGAGGTGGTGCCCTCATTGGGGAGCACATTCCGAACCCTTTTAGCGTGGATGGCGCTGGTTGTTTCCATTTGCGTTACCGTCTACATTGCCTTCAATGCAGGCAGACTTCAAATGGTGCAGCCGTTTATTACGGAATTGGACGTTTTCATTGGGTGGCTTCTCGTAGGTATCATGGTTTTTCTCATCACGGTCCACTGGGGCGTGCTGTTTGGGGCCATCATCGGCATTTCCATTGTCTACTTTCTCTGGGGCCATCTAATTCCCAACGAGCTTCTGGCGCATCCCCCATACAGCATCCCCTTTGTGATCAGCTACCTGGGGATGAACGCCACTGAAGGTTTTTTCAGATTCATCGGCCTGCTGACGGATAAGATTTATTTTCTTGTACTCTTTGCAACCTTCTTGTTGGGGGTGGGGTTGCTTTCTCTGCTGATGGAGTTGGGCAAAGCCTTTGGAAAACGTGTGAGAGGGGGGGCGGCCTTTCCGGCCATCATGGGGAGCACCGCCGTGGGCAGTGTCATGGGGCAGGCGGTAGCTAACATCGCCCTCACCGGGCAGCTCACCATCCCCATGATGATCAAATACGGTTTCAGAAAATCCACGGCAGGCGCCATCGAAACCGTTGCGTCTACAAGCGGCCAGCTTGTCCCTCCGATTCTGGGGCTTGCAGCCTTTATGATTGCGGCTGTCCTCAATATCCCATACATTGAAGTGGCCCTCAATGCGGTATATCCCGCGGTACTCTATATCGCCACTACAACTGTGGCCATTTTGATGGTGTCAAGAATTCAACATATCGGTTATCTGCGGGAGGAGGTGGACTGGCATCTCATCATCAGATTGCTGCCGACTTTTCTGCTGCCTTTTGCTCTGGTGCTGACCCTTCTTATGCTCTATTACAGTCCTTCTCTGGCGGGTCTTATAGGTATACCATTCGTTCTTGTGCTGTCTCTGTTCCAGGGAAGAAAACACCGTCCCAAACTCAAGGAACTGGTGGGCCACATACGGGGGGGACTTCGGTTGGTGGTTTTGTTGAGTCTGCTGGGCATCGGGGTCGGGGGCTTTGCCCAGGTGGTCGGTATTACCCAAATTGCTTCAAACCTGGGCACCTATTTCGGCATGGTGCTTCCCAGCAATATGATCCTGCTTCTGGTTATTACCATGATTATATGCATTATTGCGGGTATGGGATTGCCTACGCCGGTGGCTTATCTTCTGGTGGCGCTTACTGTGGGGCCTTTTCTCCAGGAACTTGGTATACCTGCGTTGATTGCACATTTTTTCGTATTTTATTTTGCTATCTTCTCAACCGTGTCTCCCCCCGTGGCACTGGGATGTCTGGCTGCCTGCAAGATATCCGGAGGCAGCTTTTTCAAGACAAGCCTGGAGGCCATGAAGATTGTCGGGCCCACATTCATCACACCGTTTGTGTTCGTTTATAATCCCAGGCTTCTAGAATTTCCCCATATTTCCGGACATGGTCTTTTTGTCCTGGGTCTGACGTTTCTGGTCCAGGTGGTTTTAGGCATGGGATTGGTGGGGCATTTCCGCAGCCCCCTCAATTTTGTTGAACGTTTGGGCGCTGTCATTTCAGGCTCTTTTGGAACGGTATATTTGATTTGCCATTCAAATTATTTTTTGTTGGCGTTTCTAACGTCCTGTGCTTTGGGTCTCGTTTGGATTTTTTTTGGGAAGCATGCGGGTTTGAAGGCTGTACCTGAAACCCATTGAGAATATGCTGGGTAAACCCGTCGTCAATTTGGAAACACAATTTACTACGACCATGAATGAAAGGAGAGATTAGAAATGAAAGTAACTCTGGAAATTGACAAGATGGAAAAACTGATCATCACGGTGGCCACGACGGGAGGGATCCACGACAAAAGCGTCAACCCCAACCTGCCTGAACAGCCGGACGAAATGGCACAGGAAGCATATGACTGCTATAACGCCGGGGCCGCTATTCACCACATCCACGTGCGTGACAAACTGGGAAGGACAACGGGAGATTTGAACGTCTACAACGAGGTCATCAGCAAGGTCAGGGCCAAATGCCCGATTATTACGCAGATCGGCAATGGTATCGGAGGGGTTTTCCGTGATGACGGAAGTTTTGATGTGGCCACCCAGGATGAAAGGATGGCATTGACCACGATAACCCCCAAACCGGATATGCTTACCATCAACTGCGGTACTTTTCAATTTGGATATATTCCGGATGTCACTTTCCCCAATCCTCTCGAGTGGAACCTGGAGTTCATCAAAAAATGCTATGAAAGAGAGATCGCCATTGAATGCGAATGCTACGACATCAGCCATATTGAAAATGTAAAGGAAATGGTTCGACGGGGGGTTCTGAAAGAGCCCGTTCATTACAGCCTGGTTCTGGGAATCAAAGGGGGGATCCCCGCAAGCCCCCAGATGATCAGCACCATGGTGGATGTGATACCGGAGGGCTCTTCGTGGCAAGTGATAACCATCAGCAAACAGCAGGTCCCCTCCACCGTCATGGCCATGTGTCAGGGAGCTAATATTAGAACGGGCATGGAAGACAACGTCTATTACGCCAAGGGCGAACCGGTAAAAAGCAATGCCCAGTTGGTGGAGAGAATGGTTCGGATAGCAAGGGAACTGGGCCGGGAAATCGCCACAGTTGACGAAGCTGTAGAAAAGCTGGGTGTCAAGCGTTGACATCAGGCCCAAAAGCCGTCCAGGCCCGATTTCCTGGCGAGATAAAACGTGGAATGATTCCATAAGACCTTATTTAACAAGCGATGAAAGGAGGTTGAAAGACGCAATGTCTGTTGATATTTCAAAAGTCGCGGTGATAGGCGGTGGTGTGCTGGGGGCGCAGATTGCCATTCAGACCGCCTGCTTTGATTTCAGCGTTTCTGTTTACGATCCCGATGAACAGGCCTTTGACAAGGCGGTGCAAAACTTCAAATCTATTATGTCCGTTTTGGGAAAAGGGCCGGTCGTTTCTCTTGAGGATTGGGAGCAGTCTATCAAGAAAGTAAGGATAGTCACGAGCATGGAAGAGGCCCTTATTGATGCTGACCTGGTCATTGAGGCCGTTCCGGAGGACCTGGAACTCAAACGCCGGGTCTTCACTCAGATCGATGCTCTGACTCCACTGAAGGCTATCCTCGCTACCAACAGCTCCTCCATTCCCATTTCAAAGATCGAAGATGTCACTCAAAGACCGGAACATTGCCTGAATCTGCATTTCTATATGCCGGTTGCGGGAAATAACCTGGTCGACATCATGGGGGGGAGTCAAACGACGGACTCAACCATGGAAGCTGGCAAACAGTGGATACGTTCTATCGGCTGTATTCCCCTCACCGTCAAAAAAGAAATTTTCGGTTTTTGTTTCAACCGCGTCTGGAGATCGGTCAAACGGGAGGTCCTGCACATGTGGGCCGAAGGGTTTGTTGATCTCAGGGATATCGACCGGGCCTGGATGGTTTCTTTCGGGATGGACAGCGGACCTTTCGGGTTGATGGATATGATCGGCATAGATGTCACCTATAACGTTGAAAATTCCTATTATAAGGATACCAAAGACACAAGAGATAAACCACCCGTGGCTCTCAAGGATATGGTTGAACGGAAAGAGTTGGGCGTGAAAACGGGAAAAGGCTTCTATACCTATCCTGACCCTGAATACGCCAAGTCCGACTTCTTGAAGGGATAAAAGAGAATAGCGGTTTTTAAATGTAACAGGGAGATAACCGTCTTGGTCCGGAGGGTAATGGGACAGACTATATCTGCAGTTTGATATAAGGTGCTGCTATTTTAACTTCACTCAAATTAAGGAGGCAATCATGGAGGATCAAAAAGTTTTTAAGGGCATTGCTCGATCCAAAGGCTTTGCGTCAGGCGAGGCCCTGGTCAGCGAACAACCCATTAGCTGGGCGCCCTTTACCATTCCAAACGACACCGGGATTATAAGTATCTTTGAGCACAAGCTTAACGGTCAGTGCGTCAAAGATAGAATCGTCGTCTACCCTACTGTTTACGGGTCCACCACGGGATCGATGGGGCTCTTCTTTAAGGTTAAGGAGTCGAAAGTGGGTCCCAAGGCCATCATTTGTCGCCAAGTACACCCTATAGACATAGGCGGGGCTATCGCGGCTGAAATTCCCGCCGTGGACAGCCTGGATGCAGATCCCGTCGATGAAATCCAGACTGGAGATTGGGTTGAGATCCAGGCAGATCAGGTGGGAAAGGAAGCCGTTGTAACGGTCACTCGGAAGGCATGATCTTTTGTCCAGATCAATACAAACAGACTATTTAATAAGGAGAGAACAAGATGAGACTGACTACATATGAGCAGGAAATGCTTGATGGCCAACACGGCGATGCAAAGCGCATTTCTATGGAAAAGCTGGTGGACTTCGGCGTAGCAGTCGATGCGGAGGAGATGGTGCAACTATCCAACGTACACCATGGCACATGTGTCCTCATGCCACGGTCCACCCCAGAATACTCCAAGTATGAACTGGGGCAAAGCCCTCTGTTCGAACAGTTCATCGAAATGGGCGCCACGGTGACCGATAACCCGAACTGCATCTGTTCCACCGACCCCCTGTTCCTCCAACACGACAAATATGAGGAAGAGGGCTATCCCTGGAACCATCGCTGGTACAAAATGCCCAAGGTTATCTACGACGCCGTGGTTAAAGGCTACGAGGAGTGCAAACGGATGGGCTGGGTGCTTCCGATGTCTTGCACGCCGCATTTCAACACCGTCATCCCCAAGATGGGTGAGTTCGTGGTCACGGTTGAATCCAGCTACGCGGCTTACATCAACTCCATTTTAGGCGCCAGAGCCAACCGGGAGAACACAGTGACGTTGATTTATGCGGCGATCACAGGTGTACACCCCAAGTACGGGACCATGCTCGATGAAAACCGTTCTGCCAGGGTGATCTTTGAGATCGACGATGAAGTCAAGGAGAATATGGTTTACTCGGCCGACTGGGCCGCTATGGGTGCAGCCATAGCCATCAAGTCCGATAACCGAATCCCAGCCATCCTGAATCTGCCCAAGCCCATTAGCAATGAGGCCGCCAAACTTCTGACAGCATGCACCTCCCCGGGCATGAACGACCCCATGCTGCACCTTGTCGGCATCAGCCCTGAATCCCCCACCCTGGAGGCCGCCTTCGGGGGAACGATCCCCAAAGATGTGGAGAAGTTCACTATTACCCTGGCCGATATGAAGGAAACCTATGAAAAGTTGTACTCCGCCAAGAGCGACAAGGTCGATATCGTTCATGTGGGATGTCCCCACTTGACTTACAACGAGATCCGACAGATTGCCGGGCTAATCGAGGGGAAAAAGGTGAACGATAACGTGTACTTCTGGGCGCAGACAGATACACCCACCTACTACATGGCCCACCACCACGGTGAAGCCCAGGTCATCGAGAAGGCCGGCGGCAAGATTTACCATTCCACCTGCTTTGGCCTGCTGCCACTTCGCGATTGGGGCAACGACCTCAATATTGCCACCAACAGCTTCAAGGGCATCAAGCTTTTCGGCGGCCAGGGCCAGGGGTGGATTTTTGGTGCCATTCCTGACCTCATCAATGCGGCTGTGACGGGGAAATTTGTCTCCACCCGCTGGTGATAGGGGGTGCATGTAGACTTTGTTTCGATCGATCATACACCACTACACACACGTCTTCATCACTGAGTTCCGTAAATGGCTGCAAAGGTACGCTGGATGATCGAATCCACAACAGGAGGTTTATTTTATGAGTGTTTTGGAAAGATTGATTGAGTACGGCGAGAGCAACCCGAATGTCGAAGTCGAGGAGTGGAAGAAGACGGGAAACAAGGTCCTTGGCTACTGGTGCTCGTACATTCCGCCGGAGATTATCCACGCTGCCGGGGCTTTGCCATACCGCCTGAGGGGTATGGGGGCCACGGGTACGGATAAAGCGGATCACGACATGTCCCCGGTTTGCAACTGCTCCTTCCCACGGGCTGTCCTGGACCTTGCTCACAGGGGTAAATATGACTTCCTTGACGGGATCCTCGGCATGAACGGGTGTGACCACACTCGCCGTGCCTTTGAACTGTGGGTCGAGAGGCTGCAACCGACTTTCAGCCACTTTGTGTATGTCCCAAGGACCAGGAAGCAGGTCTCCGTAGAAAAATACGCGCAGGAACTGGAGAAATTGAAGACCGGCCTGGAGAAATATCTTGGGACCGAGATCACCGGCGAAGCCTTACAGCAATCCGTAGACCTCTACAATGATAACCGGACTTTACTCAAGCAGGTGCAGGAACTGTTCAAGAAAGACCGGCCTCCTCTCACCGGCACGCAATTTCATCATATAATCAACGCGTCCGTGAGTATTTCGCCTGTCCGTCTTAACCTCTTGCTGCGTGAACTCCTCGAAGAGGTAAAAGACCTCGACGGTCCGGAGGATGACAAGGCGCGCCTCATGATCGTGGGTTGGGTGGGCGACGACACGATGCTGCACCGGATCATTGAAGAATCAGGCGGTCTGGTGGTCATGGACAACTGCTGCTTCGGGGCGAGGGCATTCTGGGATCCTGTGGTTTTTGATTCGAAACATCCGCTGGCCTCGCTGGGCCGGTCCTATCTCGACCGTACTGGCTGTCCTCGCATGTTTGCGACCTTCAACGAGCGCTACGGTATGTTTCAGCAAGCGGTGGGGGACTACAGGGTGGATGGCATTGTCCGGACGCGATTGCAGTTTTGCGACCTGCATGGTGTCGAAAACGTGTTTTTCCACAAACGGAAAGAGCAACTGGGCGTCCCGATGAGCGCCCCCATGGTGCTCGACTACATCGGACAGGACGAGGGTCGCGTTCGAACCCGTATGGAGGCATTCATCGAACAACTCCAGCAGTGATCGGTTTGCTGCTGCTCCGAGGAGGAACATATGTCGGATTATAAGGGATTTCAATTCAAGACCTACGACTTTTCCAAACAGCTGGACACCCACATCGATCTCATCGATCTGCTCCACAACACCATAGGTGCAGACCTCAAAAAACGACCGGAGAATGTGCGTTGGCTTTTCGAACCGGTTCAGCAGTACCTCGACGAACTTGCTGCCTTAAGGGAAAATCCGGATAAGCTCGTGTACCGCCATTTCACCTTTGCGCCGGAGATCGTCTATGCTATGGACTGCATTTCCTATGTGCCCGAGGCCCTTACCTTCATGATGCCCACGGAGTATCTGTGCGCACTTGTGGACGAAGGGCGCGAGATGGATGTACCGGATCATTTCTGTGGCTTTCTGGGCGGGGTCACGGCCCCTCTTCTCACCGGCCGTCTGCCCAAGCCAAAGGCCATCCTGCACTGCAACCAGCCCTGCGACAACAGCGTGGCGTGGGGATCCGTGTTGGCCGAAAGCTTTCCGGATACGGAAATGTTCATCCTGGACAATCCGTATGGCGATGATGAAGAGGGGGTCCGGTTCGCTGCTGAACAGCTTCGAGAAGGCTTTAATTATCTTGAACGCATGACGGGCAAGCGGCTGGATCTTGACAGGTTCCGGGAGGTCATGGCCAAATCGGCCGAGGCGTATCGGCTCATGTATGAGATCAACGAGTATAAGAAAGCCATCCCGTGCCCGATTCCCACGAGTTCCATCCTCCGGCCGATCAGTGTGGCATTTTACGCCCTCACAGGCACGGAAGGGCTGGTAGGGTGGCTCGAAAAGCACCTGGCCGACACCAAAGAGCGATACGAGAAAGGCACCGGCGGCTGGCGTGAGGAAAAGATGCGGGTTGTCTGGAACCTGTCCTGGCCTATCTTTGACTACGGTGTGTACGATTGGATGGAGGAAACCTTTGGCGCTATCGCCGTGGCCTACCATTCGGCGGAGCCCTTCTATCAGCCCCCCGACATCGACTACGGCAAGGCCTCCTATGAGGAACTGCTCAGGGCTTTGGCGCTGCGCAACAACAATCATGCCATGGGGCGGCAAGGCCGCGGGCACTTCATGACCTTCGTAAACGATACCCTGAAGTGGTGCCGGGAGTTCAGTGCTGACGGCGCCATTTTCGCCGGTCATTGGCAATGTCAGGCCAACTGGGCCGCGGCCCAGATCACCAAGGAAAAGCTCATGGAAGAGCTGGGTATTCCCATGCTCATCATGACGGTGGACCAGCTGGACCCCCGCGTCGTTTCAGCAGAACAGATGGTATCTCGGCTGGAGCCTTTCCTGGAAATGCTGGCGGAAAAGAAGGGCATCAAACCATAAGAGGCTGGGCCTGTAGCGCACGTGCTGGCAAAAATGGCTATTGCGCAGCGTGCATTGTAGGGTTTCGGAAGAGGAGTTTCATGAGTCAGCCTATCGTGGCGGGATGTGATGTCGGGTCGATCTGGGCCAAGGCGGTTATTTTCGATGGGAAAGAAATCCTCGCCAGCGCGGTTATTCCCTCATCACCTTTTCCGGCCAAGACCGCTGAAAAGGTATTGGAAAAGGCAGCCAATAAGGCCGGCGTGTCCATGGGAGATATTGAATACGTGGTGGGTACAGGCTATGGGCGGGTAAACGTGCCCAATGCGAAGAAGACCGTATCCGAAATTGCGTGCCACGCCAAAGGGGCCGCATGGTCATGCAGCGACGTAGCCACATTGATCGACGTCGGTGGACAGGATTGCAAAGTCATCTCCCTTGCATCGGACGGCCACGGAAGGGTCATGGATTTTTCCATGAACGACAAATGCGCGGCCGGCACGGGGCGCTTCCTGGAAGTCATGGCCGGAGTCTTTGAACTCCCGATAGAGGAGTTCGGGGAGCGTGCGCTGAAAGCGGAACGGATCCTCGGGATCTCGAGCCAATGCACGGTCTTTGCCGAAAGCGAGGTCGTCTGTCTCATCGCCCAGGGGCATGAGATTGAACAGATCATCGCCGGCATCTGCGACGCTGTGGCCGCTCGGGTCTCAGTCCTTGTACCCCGTGTCGGCCTGCGGGAAAAAGTCTATATGTCGGGCGGGGTAGCCAAGAATATAGGCGTGCGGCAGGCCCTCCAGCGGCGGTTGAGGGTTACAATCTGGGAGTTGACGGAGGACCCGTTGATCATAGGTGCCCTGGGCGCGGCCGTGCTTGCGATGGACGCTCTCAGGCAACAACAGTAAGAGGCATGGCTAATACCATGAAAACGTCATGGGTGATTTAGAAAAAGACAATGACTTTTTCCCAAAGTGTGATTTCAGGCTTGCGGTCACGGGAAAAGGCGGGGTGGGCAAGACCGTCATCGCTGCTATGGTCGGCCGCCACCTCAGGGAAAAGGGAATGAGAGTCCTTCTCGTAGACGGAGATCCGGCGATGGGTCTTGCCTACCTTTTCGGTACAGACACCGGCAAGACCATCGGCGGGTATTGCGACCAGTTGCGAAAAAATCCTAAAGCCAAACGGGAACTTGAATCAGGGCGGGTAAAGGATATTCTTGTTCAGGAGGCCTTAATCCATTTGGATGACGGGACAGGCATGCTGATCATGGGCAAGGACGAGGGCACCGGCTGTTTCTGCGGAATCAATAATGTGTTGAAGTACGGTATTGGGGCCATCGCCAGGGACTATGACGCGATGGTAATCGACTGTGAGGCCGGTCTGGAGCAGATGAAGCGGCGTGTTCTACACTCTATTAACGTCCTGTTAGTCATCTCGGACATGACCGCGAGGGGTGTGAAGACGGCGCGGCAGGTTGCTGAAATCATCGCCCATGGTGATGCCGATATGATTCTCCCTGAAAAGACCGGCTTGGTCATCAATCGGTACAAGGAAAATCGGTCGTTCCTTGACCGCGCTAAGGAACAGACCGGCCTTGACCTGCTGACAGCTGTTCCCGAGGATGAATATGTCTTTGAGATGGACATGAGCGGCAGAACCATAGCCGAATTGCCGGCCGATGCCGCAAGCTATGTCAGCGTGACTGACATGCTGAAGCAATCTGGGATTCTCAAAACAGGAAACGCACTCTGAGATATTGCCTTTTTGCATTTCCCAACCCACGTACACCCGTAACAGGCAGAGAAGAACTATGGATGATCAGCTCGTATTCAGAAAAATCATTATCAAGTGAAACACATTTCAAAAAGGGTGGTGTAGAGAATGGATATATTCGAACAATTGGCAAGAAAGCTTGACGAGTTACCGGAGGGTTTTCCTGCTACAGAAAGCGGTGTCGAACTCAAAATCCTTAGGGAAATTTTTTCACCTGACGAAGCCGAGATGGCCCTGATGATGCGACCTGGTCCCGAAACGGCCGAAGACATTGCCGAGCGTCTTGGCAAACCGGTGGTCGAGATGGGAACCCTTCTCGATGATATGGTTCGGAAAGGGCAAATCGGCTCTTTGAAAATGGACGGACGTCAGGTGTACAGACTGGTCCCATTCGTTGTTGGCATATACGAGTATCAGCGGGGGGACCGACTCACCAGGGAACTGGCGGAATTGTTTGAAGAGTACCTGCCCTTGCTCAGCAAAAAGCTGGGCGGTCACGGACCCCACCTGACCCGGGTAGTTCCCATCAACACGGGGATCAAGGCGGATCTTCAAATACTACAACACGAGGATGTTCGTCAAATCATTGAGAAAGCGAAATCATTCAGGGTGCAGGATTGCATTTGCCGGAGGGAGCAGGCCCTTCTTGGAAACCGCTGCGAGTATACTTTGAAGAATTGCCTTCAATATTCCATGGAGGAAGGCGCCTACGACTATTTCAAGCTGGACGGGGACATTATTTCCAAAGAGGAGGCGTTAATAATAATCGATGAAACTGAAAAAGAAGGATTGGTTCATAACACATACAATGTAGAGGAAGCAATAGGCGGATTTATCTGCAATTGCTGCCCCTGTTGCTGTGGCCTTTTGCGCTGTTTAAAGGAATTCAACGCACCGTACATATTGGCCAGGAGCCGGTATGTGGCCACAATAGATCTGGATAGCTGCGAATCCTGTGGCATATGCCGTGATGAGCGTTGTCCGATGGATGCGATAGTTGAAGATGATGGCGAATATCGGGTTGAGGGCGAACGCTGTATCGGCTGTGGAGTCTGTGTGGTAACATGTCCTTCAGAGTCAATCATACTTGTTGATAGACCGGAATCGGATCGGGATGAAATGGCCGAAAATATGATCGACTGGGGTAAGAGACGTCTTGAAGAGAGGGGCCGTCATGCCGGGTGACCATTTCAAGAAATAATGCATGTTTAAAACACAGGGACTGTGATGGCACCGATTGGCAAATACCGTAGGGGATAATCAAATGTCTTCTCTCGATAATATCAAAAGAGTCACTGTATTGGGACAGGGCGTAATGGGTCCAGACATAGCGCTCTCGTTTGCACTGTCCGGTTACGAAGTGACGGCCGTGGACATCCTTGAGGAACCTCTCGAACGTGCAGCAAAGAAGACCTCGCTAAACTGTCAGCAAATGGTGGAGGGAGGTATTCTGACGGAACAAGAGGCAGTCAGTGCTCAAAACCGTATCACCCGAACCCTGGAATGGAAGGAATCAGTCTCGAGCGCAGACTTCATTATGGAAGCCGTTCCTGAAGACATGGAGACCAAGCAGGATGTTTTTTCGAGATGCGATGCGCTTTGTTCTAAGGACATTATTATTGCATCCAATACATCTTCAATGAGTATCACCCGGATAGCCTCCAAAATGAAGCAGCCGGAAAGGGCTATAACCGCCCACTGGACGATCCCGGCTCACCTGAGCCCCATGGTCGAAACTGTTTGCGGTGAAAAAACGTCTGCCGAGACAAAGGGGTTGGCTTTTGAGTTGTTGAAGGCGACCGGAAAGCATCCGGTACTCTGTAAGGATACTCCTGGCTTTATCCACAATTACCTGCAATTTGCCCTGATCAATGCGGCATTGGCCCTGATAGAACAGAAGGCTGCTTCGCCTGAGGATATAGACAGTGTGGTCAGGAATGGGTTCGGATTGCGGTTGGCAAGTGTTGGTCCCATACAGTTTCTTGATATGTGTGGATTGGACACGGTGCACAACGTCCTGAAGTACCTGCATGAAATAACCAGGAATCCAGGGTATAAGCCACCTGAAGTCATTCGGGAGAAAGTGAATAAGGGCGAATTGGGCGTTAAGACCGGGAAAGGCTTTTATAGTTACGAAATGCCGGGCTCAAACGAGTTTTGGGCGCAGACAAACAAGGGGATTATCAGAACCCTGAAGTCATTTAGAGAGACTTAGGGATGCTCCTCTGGACAGAGGTTTGATTATCTCGTTTCGAGGTATCGGTATCTGGCCGGCTAATAGTGAACGTTAAGTGAATACCCGAGTTGTTCTATTTCATATATCTCTCGGGTCGGCCGAAAACAGACTTTGCTTTGCGATATAATCACATCGCTGCAGCTATCCGTGAATTAGCCATTTAGCGAACTCGAATACGGCTAAAATGAAAAAAGGGGGGGGGTGATAGAAAATAAGGAAACGAGCACGTACCTAAGAATTGGTTAACTAAGATGGATACACTTTTTTGGAAGAAAAGGAGGCTACTATGCAAAAGAAATGGATGCCCGTTTTAATGGTCCTGCTATTCGCCGTGACCCTCATGGTCGGTCTGATAACACTACCAGCTGAAACTTTAGCCAAGGATAAGCCAATTATCGTTAAAATTCCTACCTTGATGCCTAAATCTCCCCCCTCAAGGGCCCCCACGTCACGAATGCTTGCATTCTTTGCCAAGCAGTTGGAGGCAAATTCCGATGGACGGTTTAAAGTGAAGATCTATTGGGGGGGATCCTTGTACAGGGATGATGCAACTTGCTATGCGGCCCTCAAGGACAATATCGTCCAGATGGCAATTCCGGCTGGAGCGCGGATGGCAGGTGAGATGCCTGAAGTGATTCTTTACTCGCTACCGTTTGTTTTTGAAGATATGGAGCATTTTCGGCGATTTGCCTATGGACCCAAAGGGTTTAAACCTGTTGGCGGTCCAGGATCAAAGCTTTATGAGCAGCTTTTTGAAAAAAACGGCTATAAATTCATTACTTTTTTGTCTACCTCTTTTCAAAATTACGTAAGCAGCAAGGGGTTCTTGGCCAAACCTGAGGACTTCAAGGGTGTTAAGTTCAGAATCAGGCAGTCAAAGCTGGCAGCGGAAATTACGGAAGCCTTTGGAGGAAGCGCCATGGCCATCCCCTTTATGGAGGCTTACACCGCATTGTCTCTCAAAACCGTGGATGCGTCTGAATGCCCTTTGTATCTTATCTTTGCATTGAAATGGCATGAGACGGGCGATTACATCACCATATCCAGGCATTCGCTTCTTAGTGGAACCATGATAGCGAATCTTGATTGGTATAACGGCCTCCCTGAAGATCTGAAAAAAATTCTTAATGAGACTGTGGAAGAATCTGTCGAGTTTCTTTTTAAAGCTTCCACTTCAATGGAGCAGATGATGCCCTGGATTATGATGTCACAGAAGCCTTCCCTGCAATTCAAATGGTTGTCACAAAAGGAAAGAGGAAAACTCAAAGAGCAGGTAAAACCGCTTCTTGATAAATACAAAAAGACGATTCCAAAGGAATATTGGGATGCTGTGGAAACAACCCGTTCAAAATGATTGTGACGTATGTGTGAAGGGTGGAAGGTGGAAAACCTTTCACCCTTTTAAACCTAATTCATAACCCCTGATCAATTTAGGTGATCTATACATGAAGATAAATCGTATTATTTTGGGATTTGAGAAATGCCTCATTGTCATACTGTTCACATTTATGTTCACGGTTACTTTTGCTCAGGTTATTGCAAGGTATTTTTTTAATACCGGCTGGGCCTGGGTGCCCGAGACGGCCGTCCTTGCCTGTATCACCCTGACGTATATAGGAGCCAGTACGGGTGTGAAGAGCGGTGTTCATATCGGAGTGGATGTGATCGTAAAACTCCTCCCTGTCAGATTTCAAAGGTACTCTGATGTATTTGCTGATTTTTGCGGTCTGGTCCTTTATCTCTTCATGTCCTATATCAGCCTGCAATTTATCCTTTACTTCAAGAAGATGGGGCAACTTTCCATCATTACAGGATTCCCCATATGGGTTATGATCTGCTATATGCCTGTTGGTTTCTTCCTGATGGCAGTTCATCATACTGAATCCCTGTGGGAGCGATCAAAAGCAGAAAAACTACCGGAGACTCGACAATAGTACACACATAGGAAAAGAGTGACAAACTAAATGGAAACAAGCGTGCTTGTCATCATATCGCTCCTGGTGATCATGTTGGTCTTAATCTTCATGGGTGTGCCCATTGTCATTGCCTTAGGCATCTCTACGACCATAAATCTCATCATTTTCACCGATATGAGATTTATTTTCATAGCTCAGAACATGTATTCGGCCTTGAACAATTATGCCATATTGGCCGTCCCTTTCTTTATCCTTGCCAGCAACATTATGGTGGCCGCGGGTATTTCAAAGAGATTGATGGAGCTTGCGGAGGCCTTTACTGCCGGTATTACAGGGGGGCTCGGAATGGCCGGCGTCATGGCCTGCGCGATTTTTGCGGCTATTTCCGGCTCCAGTGCGGCCACGGTTATTGCCATAGGGGCCATACTCATACCCGGGATGGTGGAGGCAGGATACGATAAGAGATTTGCCACCGCATTGATTGCATGCTCCGGATCCCTTGGGATACTTATACCGCCAAGCATCCTGATGATTGTGTTCGGTGTGCTTGCAGATGTATCTATTGGCAAGCTTTTCGCAGCCGGGATGCTTCCCGGTGTTTTGCTGACCATTTTTCTTATGATTTACGTCTACATCATCTCTAAGAAAAGAAAATACCCCAAATCCCCTCAGATGTCCTTTAAAAAGAGAGCCATAACAGTTGTCAGGAATTTCCCATCCCTGTCTGTTCCAATCATTATCTTAGGCGGTATTTACAGTGGCATCGTGACCCCTACTGAAGCGGCTGTCCTGGCGGTCTTCCTGGGTCTTTTTATCGGGTTTTTCCTTTACAGGGAATTGAAGATCAAACATCTTCTGGACATCTTTGTGCGCTCTGCTGAGATGTCCGCGATGATTCTCCTGATTTTCGGTTTTGCCTATTCATTTGGCTGGCTTTTGGCCCTGTTTGAGGTCCCGGATAACCTGAGTCAAATGATGCTGGATTCAGGAATGGGACCGCTGATGTTTCTGTTATGGATCAATATAATCCTCTTTTTTGCAGGAGATTTCATGGACCCCGGTTCCATTATGATCATCTTCACGCCGCTAATTGTTGCTTTAGCAACTACTTTGGGCATCAACCTGGTACATATAGGCATCGTTGTGACGATGAACCTGGAGATCGGTTTGATCACGCCGCCGGTAGGGTTTAATCTTTATGTGGGGAGTTCCCTTTCAAAACTGCCCCTGTACGATGTAATGAAAGCGGCTATTCCCGCGATGCTCATCATCGGCGCAGCTCTGGTGCTGATCACTTATATCCCATCCATAAGCCTTCTTCTGCCTAAACTTATCTTCGGGTCTGTATAAGGTTTCGGGAGATGGATCACCGATAACAGTCTTTAAATGGAGTTTAAGATGTCCATCATTACGATTACAAGGGGTTCATATAGCCGGGGCGAAGAAGTGGCGGAAACGGTGGCCAGGAGACTGGGCTTCAGGTGCATCTCACGAGAAACACTCCTCACGGTTTCAGAAGAGTTCAACATCCCGGAAATAGAGCATTTCCTATCCTTTGAAAAAGGTCCCACCAGGCTTGAACTCACCAGCTCGCAAAAAGAAAAATGTCTTGCCTACGTTCAGTTAGTCCTGTTAAGGGACTTCCAGAAGGATGACGTTGTTCATCATGGTGTTGCCGGTCACTTCTTTGTAAGAGGCATAGAACACGGACTAAAGGCCCTAATAATTGAAGATATAGAAGATAGGATGAGGATCTCTATGGAACTGGAAGGCTTATCCAGGAAAGACGCATTGATCTCGCTGAAAAGAAGCGACGAGCCAATAATTGAATGGGGCCGTCATCTCTATGGGGTGCACCCGTGGGACTCAAAACTCTATGATCTTGTTATCCATACCAAACAAATTCCTGTTGATTTTGCGGCGGACATGATTTGCCGGGCAGTTGAGCTTGAGTCATTTCAGACAACTCCGAGATCCCAGCAAACACTGGACAATCTGCTACTTGCGGCAGAGGTAAAATGGGCTTTAATTGATCTGAATCCTCATGCTGAAGTATCTTGCCTTGATGGTTTGGTGACCGTGAAAACTGTTCTTGAGACTGTGTCAAGTAAATCACAAGAGGAAAGAGATAAACTGGCAGACCAGGTCAGGAAGATTACAAGAAAAATCCCCGGTGTGAAGGAAGTCAACATCGACGTGGCATTATACCCAATAGGGGAAGCTTTCCAATTCAGAGAACATAGCCACTAATTGTCAATTAAGAAAGGAGCCTGATATGGGTGCATTGGAAGAGTTACTTGAATTATCTTCATCGAATCTCAACAGTGCCGTCAAAGTGTGGAAGGAAGAGGGCGGCAAGATTGTTGGCTATTGGTGCTCCTATATACCCTCCGAAATAATACATGCAGGGAAATTATTTCCATATAAAGTCAAAGGATTAAGTGCGAAGACGACCTCCAAAGCCGACGTATATATGAGTCCTTTCAATTGTATGTGGTCTCGCTCAATTCTCGAGCTCGCATATGAAGGTGAGTATGATTTCCTTGATGGTTTGGTGGGATCGAATCAATGTGATCACAATCGTCGGGCACATGAATTGTGGGTGGAAAAAATCGGTATACCGTTTGATGAATTTATCGACATTCCCAACAAGATTCAAGGTGAACTGGCCCTGGATTGGTACAGGGAAGAACTCCGAAGGTTTAAAAATGATCTGGAAAATTACTTTCATGTCCTAATAACATCTGATGCACTTTTGAATTCCATAAACATGTTCAACAAGAACCGAATATTACTAAGACAACTACATGAACTTCAGAAGGAAAAACATCCTGTTCTCAGAGGGTCTGATCTGCATAAAATTTTCATTGCAGGCGTTTCGACGACACCGGAGGAATACAATAAGCTATTAACGAGATTGTTGGAAGAAATACACGAAAGGGAACCGCCCTCCAATTATAGGGCCAGAATTATGGTATGCGGGTGGTGCGGCGATGACACGACACTTCGAAATGAAATAGAAGGCCTCGGGGCGCTGGTGGTAACTGATAACTGCTGTTTTGGCACGAAAGATTATTGGAATTTAGTGGAAATTGACAGCCATCCTTTAGACAGTATTGCAAAATCCTACTTACAGAGAATACCATGTCCACGTATGGCGGATGGTTTTTCTGACAGGTTAAATTACATAAAAATGATGGTAGATGAATACAATGTCGATGGCATTATTTTCAACAGAATTCAATCTTGCGATTTTTATGGAACCGATGGCTTCCTTTTAAAATCACGTGAAAATGATATTGGAGTCCCTATATCAGAACCTCTGATACAAGAGTATGGAGGTGGAGATGAAGGAAGATTAAGAACACGTTGTGAAGCCTTCATTGAACAGATTGAAAAATAAGGGTTGGAGGTACGGAATAGATGGAAGCACAGAGTCAAATACAATTTAGAGAGTTTGATTTTGGAAGAAAATTGGATTTGGACATAGACATAATAGCACATGCCCAGAGCTATCTTAAGACGTCCGTATCAAAACAGGAAGAATCTATGCAATGGATGTTTGAACCCTACCTTGATGTAATGGGCGGATTGATTGAGGCTGATGAAAACCGTGAACTCTGTATATAC
>JACNJD010000051.1 GCA_014382715.1 Candidatus Desulfacyla euxinica
AAGGATAAAAGTGCGGCCCTCTCCGTTGGGATGGTGTACGCCTCGTCAAAGGAGCAGAGAGCGGTGGTTTGAGCGCCTGAAAGGGCTGCCGCCAGAGCATAATATGACCCACGCATGATGTTATTTTCAGGCTGCTGTTTGGTCATGCCCGAGCCTCCACCACCGAATATGCCGCGGAGGAAAAGGGCCTTCTTATTCTGCACGTCATATCGCTCCCGGAGGAGTTTAGCCCACAGTTTCCGAGCCGACCTGAACTTGGCAACGGTCTCCCAGAGATTGCCGAAGATATTCAGATTAAAGGAAAATCTACCGACAAAATCCTCGGCCTTGTATCCGCGCGCAACCACATTATCGATATAAGCAAATGCAATCATAAACGCATATGAAATTTCCTGCGCCGGTGTGCAGCCTGACTCCCTGATATGATAGCCGCAGACCGAAACCGGGTTGCACCTCGGGAGCTCTTTCATGGCGTATTCAATGGTATCTCCGATCAGCCTCACCGCCGGTTCCACCGGGTATATCCATGCCCCCCTCCCGACAATCTCTTTTAAGATATCGTTCTGGGGAGTTGCTGATATCTCCGTTTTAGTATATCCGAATTTTTCGGCCACGGTCTGATACATGGCCAACATGATTGATGCGACCGCGTTGATGGTCAAACCACTCCCAATACGGTTGAGTTGAATGTCCTTGAAGGCAATCTCAAAATCTCTCAGGGAATCGACGGCCATACCTACCCGTCCCACTTCTCCTTCGGACATCTCATCGTCAGAATCGTAGCCCATCTGTGTCGGGAGGTCAAAGGCCACATTAAGTCCTGTCTGGCCGTGCGAGATCATCAGCTTGAACCGTTCATTGGTCTCCTCGGGAGTGCCAAACCCGGTATACTGGCGGGTAGTCCAGTTTCGACTCCTGAAACCCAAAGGGTGGATGCTTCTCGTGAAGGGAAATTCACCTGTATCACCGAGATCTTCCTTATAATCAAAACCAACCCTTTCAAGATCATCAGGACCATATACCGGTTTGACTTTGATGCCCGACTGCAGAATAACCTCTTTGATCCCATCCTTCTCATCTTTTATATATGTTGCTACACCCATTTTGTCCCTCTGATCCCATATTGTAAATTACTCATTATTTAAAACTTCCTTGATTGATCCCATTGACTTTTCATCTGCTGGTTACGTTTTCTTTAATAAATTCAACAATGTCATCAAAATAGGATCCGCCTGGGAATATCCCTCCTATACCCATTTCCTTCAAAAGGGGGAAATCCTTATTGGGAATGACTCCTCCCACAAGGATCAGCTTATCATCAAGACCCTGATCTTTTACCATACCCATGAGTTTCTTGCAAATGGGGAGGTGGGCACCGGACATGATTGAAAGCCCGATCACATCCACATCTTCCTGCAAAGCCTGGTTCACAATACTGGGTACGGTCTGGTGAAGACCTGTGTAGACAACTTCCATCCCGGCCTCCCGCATTGCATGCGCAATCACCTTGGCCCCCCGATCGTGACCATCCAGCCCTGGCTTGGCCAATAGGATTCGTATTCTTTTTTCTGCCATAGCTCAAAAACTCCTCACGATACCTAAGTGCCTAAAGTTGATGTTTATTTTTTCACGCCTTGGTCCCGTTGGCAGTCCCGCCGTAGCGGGATTCATCTTTCAAAGCAGCCTGTAAACTCTGCGTTCTTTATTGGATCTTTGTTTTTTCATTCGATGTTCGATGTTCGACGTTCATCTTTTAATCCCCTTCCATATCAAATTCCCGCAGAATAATATCCTGTCCGCGCAAAATATGCTCTCTTACCAATCTTTCTACTCCCTCGGCATCCCTTACCTTCATGGCCTTCAGCATCAAACGGTGATCCTCGTTGCTTAACTTTGCCATCTCCTCTATCTTCAGTATGACCAGTCTGAAACGTAATATGTGGTCCCTAAGACCGTTGATCATCTTGATTAACTTCGGGCTGCGGCTAAGCCCATAGAGAAGATCGTGGAACTCAGTGTTGATCCTCGGTAATGCATCTAAATCACCCCGGTCCAGGCTCTCCTGATAGGCCCCAAGTTTTTCCTCTAAGGGTCGAAGTTCCCCTTCAAAATGCCTGATGGCCGCTAATTTTGCAGCGTAACTTTCCAGAACACTTCGGATGCCAAAGGTCTCTTCCATATCCTCGGATGTAAGGCCGGCCACGAAAAAACCGCCTTTGGGGCCCTGGCGAACCAGTCCCTCTCTTTCCAGCTTGTGAATCGCCTCCCTTACCGGGGTTCGGCTGATACCCAATGCCTCAGCCACGCGGCTTTCCACCACACGGCTGTCAGGGGTCAAATCTCCTTTGACAATGGCCCTTTTCAGATTTTCAAAGACAGACCGACCTAATGATCTTCTCACTGGCAAAGATTTCAGCGCCTTGAAATCGTGGTCATTGCCTTTTAGCGCTACGGTCATTCCGATCATCTCCCCATTAAGACCTTTGGAGATCGTCAAATAGTTAAGCGGTTGAGTCCCGCCTCAGGCGGGATTGAGTTGGGGAAAAAGCCTATCGCTGCATTTCAATTTCATTTTCTGTGAATTCTGCGCTTTTTTAAGGATTTATCAATCGTCAATCATCAATCATCAATCTCAAAGCCCCACCCATCTTGCAATATTGGGCTGAAGAATTTCATGGGTTCCTCCCCCATACAGGAGAAATCGATTATCCCTGTAGTACCTCTGGGCTGAGTATTCCATGGAATAGGCATACGCCCCAAGGATACGGGTTGCCTGGTCTCCGGCCCTGCATGCTGCTTCGGTTGCAAAGTACTTGGCCATGGAGGCTTCTTTGATGGCTTCCATCTTCTTGTCAACCATATGCGTGGCCTTGTAGGTAAGAAGGTTGGATGCTTCCAGATCCACTGCCATATTGGCGATCTTGGCCTGAATAAGCTGGTAATTGCTTATGGTCTTGCCGAATTGGGCCCGCTCATGGGCATATTGGATAGAATCATCTAAGGCCGCCCGCTGCAGACCGATAGCCAAGGCCGCTGTCATGGTCCGGATTTCGGCTAAGATCGTCATCAGGTTACTCATTCCACGGCCCTCATCCCCTAATCTATACTCGAGAGGGATATGACAGTTTGTGAACGAAACTTCCGAGATTGGTGTTGTCCTTGTCCCTAACAGATCAAAGGGCTTGCTGCTGGAAAACCCGGGTGTATCTCTTGGAACGAAGAAAAAATTGAGGCCCCTGAATTTTTTTGCAGGATCTGTTTGCAGCAATACCGTAAAAAAATCGGCAACTGGACCGTTAGTGACCCAAGTTTTCATACCGTTTATCAGGTACCCATCATTGGTTCTGGAAGCTGACGCGCTCACATTCCCGAGATCTGAACCGGCTTCAGGCTCTGTAAGACAGAAGCAGGCAACTTTTTCACCCCTCATGGCAGGGAGGAAAAATTCCTTTCGCATTTTTTCTGTACCAAAATGAAACAGAAAATTGGTCCCCATGAGACACTGCATGGCTGTAATCGCTCCAAGGCTCATGAGTCCCCTGGCTATCTCTTCGCAATTAATACAAAAAAGAGTGGTGTTCCCACCTGATCCCCCCTTATTTTTAGGATATCTGGTCCCGAAAACACCCATCTTTGCCATTTCCCGAAACATAGCTATGGGAAACTCGCCCGTCTCATCGATCTCCTTGGCCCTGGGGATTACTTCGTTATCCACAAATCTGGCCATATTCTTTCTGACTAATTTTTCGGCGTCTGATCTAAGCATTCATCCCTCCCTCAAATCCCGCTCTTCAGTTGCTTGATCATCTCGGGAACCAGTTTATGAAGATCTCCCACAATACCCCAATCGGCCACCTGAAAGATGGGAGCTCTGGGGTCCTTATTGATTGCAATAATGTATCTGGAGTTCATCATACCGGCCCGGTGTTGAATTGCCCCTGAAATACCGCATGCAATATAAACCTCCGGCTTGACCGCTTGCCCTGTTTGACCTATCTGTCGATCAGCCGGAATCCAACCCTCTTCAACTGCAACACGTGTTCCGGCCACCTCACCACCAACAAGGCCGGCCAGTTTTTTCAAAACCTTGAACCCCTTGGCATCGCCAACGCCCCTTCCACCGGCAACGATCAGCCTGGCCTCGGAAAGGTTGACCGCCCGCTTAGCTTCTCTTACTATATCAAGTACTTTAGTCCCTATCTCTTTTTGTGTCATCGAAACCTTATGTCTGATAACCTCTCCCCTATTCTTCTGCCTTTTCAATGCTTCCATTACCCCGGGGCGAACAGTGGCCATCTGGGGACGTGAATACCGGTTGGCAATGGTGGCCATTAC
>JACNJD010000050.1 GCA_014382715.1 Candidatus Desulfacyla euxinica
CTTCATTACCGAAAAAGTGCCGTCCGGGCGCAAAGGGAGACGTTTGTCCAACGTAAGCTTTTTTGAATCGCAGCCATTAAATTTGGGGGTATTTATGACAAAAATTACCAGTCAGCTGTCATTCAATCCTCTAAACACGAACTCTATCATGTTTGCATTGGCAGGTTCCTTCCATAAGGCAGGTTCCTTCCATAAGATTGTCCCATTAAAACCTATACAATCCCCATAGACTCCTCAAGAATACGTCCTCTCAGCCATAGCCGGTTCAGTTCAACATTTTATCAATCATTGCAATATGTTGACATGTAACCCTTGCGCAGAAAACAATAACAGAGTATATTCTGACTGCAACGATTGATAAAACGCTATTCTATGTACTATAGCATCGATGCCCCTTAATCAAATTTCCAGATTTGAGTGGAAATCATGCTAAACTGATGTGATATCTTTGGTGATGAAGACAATGGCCTTCAAAGAATGACCTAAACCAAGAAGGGGAGAACTAATGCGGATTTCAAAGGCTCATACATAATGTCCGATACAAATGAGTATGGGCTTTTTCATTTTGAGGATATTTGGAGGATCTTCCGATGGCCGTAAAACCGACCCACGAAGAATTGGGAAAAAAGGTAAAGGGATTAGAAAAAGAGGTCTCTGATTCGAAACGGGCAGAAGATGTCATAGAGAAGTTCTTTGAACAACCAATGAATTTGCATATCATTGCGGGACTTGACGGAAAAATACACCGTGTGAACAGAGGATGGGGAACTTTTCTGGGCTATTCTAATGAGGAAATTGAAGGCACGTTTTTCTACGACCTGGTACATCCGGATGATCTGGATTCTACCATTAAAGAGATGGGAAAACTCGGGAAGGGTGTGACGACTTTTTATTTTGAGAACAGATATCGACACAAAAATGGCTCTTACCGATTCTTGGCATGGTCAGCCATAGCTTCATTAGATGATCAGTTGGTTTATGCGGTAGCCAGTGATTTCACCGATCGGATACGGGCTGAGGCGGCGCTGCGGGAGAGTGAGGAAAAATTTAGGAGACTTGTAGAGAATGCTTTGGTTGGAGTGTATCAGATTGAAGAAGGCGGGAAATTCATCATGGCTAACAGGAAGATGGCTGAAATGTTTGGTTATGACTCTCCTGAAAGTTTGATAGCATCGGTAGATAACATAGCCAATCTGTATGCCCGTCCAGAAGAAAGGCCCGTGATTCTGAAGGATATTGACGCGAAGGGCTCTGTATCTGGAAAAACGTTAGAGTTTAGAAAAAAGGATGGGAAAAGCCTGTGGGGCAAAATTCACACGAAGGTAATAAGGGAGGAAGAGAAAACCATTTACGAAGGTTTGATGGAAGACATAACCGAAAGTAAACTGGCGAAAGAAGAGCGAAAAAAGCTTGAAGACCGACTCCACCGTGCTCAAAAGATGGAAGCGATGGGTCTCATGGCAGGAGGAGTTGCCCATGACCTGAACAACATCCTGTCAGGGATTGTAAGTTATCCCGAGTTACTCCTAATGGATCTACCTGAAGAGAGCCCTCTCAGGAAGCCCTTAGAAACAATACAGGAATCCGGAATGCGGGCCGCCGATGTGGTGGAAGACCTGCTGACCATCGCCAGAGGGATAGCAACGGGAAAAGAAACCCTGAACCTCAATACCATTCTCTCGGAGTATTTGGGAACTCCTGAATTCCAGGAACTGGAAAAGACCCACTCATTTGTTGATTTCAAGACCGAATTGGACCCCGACCTTTTGAACATGAGCGGTTCCCCCACCCACATCAAAAAAGTTTTGACGAATCTCGTCACAAACGCTTCGGAAGCCATTGAGGTCAGCGGTACTGTTACCCTATCTACCGAGAACCGATATATGGATGAACCAGTTAAGGGCTATGAGGATGTACATCAGGGAGAATATGCCCTGCTGAGCATTTCAGACGAAGGGACCGGCATATCTCAGAAAGATCTTGATAGGATCTTTGAGCCCTTCTATACCAAGAAAGTAATGGGCAGAAGCGGTACAGGATTGGGTCTGGCCGTTGTGTGGAATACCGTTCAGGACCATAACGGGTATATCAACGTAAATACCAGTGAGAAAGGAACGGTATTTGAACTCTATTTTCCGGTGACAAGAGAAGAAATGGTCGCTGAACAGGAAGGGGTCCCGCTGGAAGACTACCTTGGACATGGAGAGAAGATCCTGGTGATTGACGATGAAGAGAGACAGAGAGAGATTGCGAGCGGGATATTGACCAGGCTGGGTTATAAGGCTGAAGCTGTTTCAAGCGGGGAAGAGGCCATTGAATATGTGAAGGAGCACCCCGTGGACCTGATTCTCCTTGATATGGTCATGCCTAAAGGGATCAATGGGCGGAAGACCTATGAGGAAATAATAAAGATCCGTCCCGCCCAGAAGGCCATCATAGCCAGTGGATATGCCAAAACAAGAGAGGTGGACCTTGCCCAAGAGTTAGGGGCGGGAAAATACATAAAGAAGCCGTACACTTTGTCAAAGGTCGGCCTTGCCGTTAAGGAAGAACTGGAGAAATAGGCAGATTTTGGCCTCCAACTCGATTGAAGAATGCCTGCTATATCATCCATCTGTTGGAAATTCCAGGCAAAAGGTGTAACTTAGCTCTGGCAGCCTTGCGCAGTTTTCGAGGGTGTGCTTTGCTACCATCATGCACGAAGGATGGGATTTGACAGTTATCAATTCGTTTTCAGTGGTGAAAAGAGAAATGGAGGGAACATACAATGGCGGTCACAGGCGATAAGCAAGAGAAAAACTCGAAGATATTAATTGTTGAAGACAGTCCCTCACAGGCTATCCAGTTGAAGTATCTCTTGGAGGAAAGCGGTTATAAGGTATCGGTTCAAACAAATGGAGCAGATGCCCTCTCCCATTTGGTGGAGCATACCCCAGACCTGGTTATCAGTGATATTCTTATGCCGGTGATGGACGGTTATGAGCTGTGCAGGAAGATAAAGGGAGATGGTGACCTCAGGGGGATTCCGGTCCTTCTCCTTACCCAGTTGACCGAGCCGGAGGATATTATCAAGGGTCTTGACTCCGGGGCAGACAACTTTGTTACAAAGCCCTACGATCCAGAACTGCTCTTCTCCCAGATCGAGTATATTCTCATAAACCGAACCATGAGAACAACTCTGCATACCGAAATGGGTTTGGAAGTCTTTTTTGCAGGGAAAAAGCATTTTGTCAATTCAGACCGCATCCAGATACTTGATCTCCTTTTTTCCACCTACCAGAACAGTCTCCAGCAAAAACATGAATTGGAGAGAACGAACAAAGAACTGAAAGAGGCCCTCGATACCATCAACATCCTTCATGGAATACTCCCCATATGTGCCAACTGCAAAAAAATACGCGACGACAAGGGATCATGGAATCAGATAGAGGCCTATATCACAGAGCATTCACAGGCCGAGTTCAGTCACGGCATCTGCCCTGAATGTGCAACAAAATTGTATCCGCAGTTTTTTAAGGATTGATGGTTGCGGGTCGTAGCAAAGCAGAGATCCCGCAGCATGCGGGTTCATCCAGCATCCAGTATCGAGAATCCAGCACTCAACCCGCCACACAGCCGGTGAGTAAATACCCGATACCCAATACCCTGAGCGTCCGACAATATCTTGTGAGAAACTATAGAAACCCTGGCGAAAAGGAACAGAAGATGCGTCCCGCCTCCGTTACCTTAGAACTGGACCCTCAAAAGATCGCCCAGAGGAAGGAAAAGGCTCAAATCGTCTGAACGTGATCCAGTTACCTGTACTGCGCCTCCTCGGGTTGCTGACCAGACCAATACGAGCTTTAAGAGGGTCTTGCTTTCTGCCCATGTGTCTATATTTGCCTATATCGGCTACCGTATCCCCTTGACTCAGTGTGACCCTTTGCTGAACGGCGAATTGATGTCTTCCCTGGATAAAGCGGTCCATCACCCTTTGGGCCTGGTGTTTCCAATCACGGCGGAATTGCCAGATATCCGATGAAGGGGGATACCTTTTTCTGCTTCGGCAGAGCCACTGGTATGCATCGGAAAACAGGCTCTGGAGGTTGCCCGCTGAGATGTCTGTCGGCATGGGATTACCTGGAATGATATGGCTGATATGGTGAAATTCTCGATGCTGGCTTACCTATATGATACTGGAATTTTGAGTTACCTCATAAAAACAGAAGGTTACATATCCCACTCTTGACAATATGCGGCCAATATGAGACAGAAGTATCATGCACGTTATGTTGCCGGTTAGTTTATGTTGTGTGATTTGGTTCTTTTCATTTT
>JACNJD010000303.1 GCA_014382715.1 Candidatus Desulfacyla euxinica
CACCGAGAGCAGGCTTTCCGGATATAAGGGTCTTAATCTGAGCGAATTGGGTATCCCGCTGGAAATTGATTATGTTGATGCATACTGCCGCCGCACAGGCCGTGACGGGATCGCCGGTTGGGAATTTTTCTTGGCCTTCAGTTTTTTCCGTTTGGCCGGTATTGTTCAGGGTGTATACAAACGGGGGCTCGATGGTATTGCCAGTTCGGAGACAGCCAGATCACATGGCGAATACGTCCCCTTTCTGGCTGCTGTGGGCCGGCAGGTTATCTCAAAGAAGGGAAGGACATCCTGAGTTGAAAAACCCGGTTGTGGCCATTGTCCGGTACCATAAGCCCATGGAATCTGTCCGCAGGGCCGGTATTCCTGTGGATCCTTCAAGTATCCCCCGTCAACATATTTTGCAAAGGCTTTCAATGGAACCTCTTTGCGCTATTTGACCCCCGGGCGGCTGGTTCTTTGTCCTTCATAACGAAAGAAAGGAGAAAAGCTAAGATAAAAAGTGCCGGGATAATGACGAGACCCTTTTTGTAGTCGGAGGCCACGTACGGCTCCGTCGTTGCTGCGGCTTCGATACAAATACCGGTCAGGATCTGCACGATGGCGGCACCGCCGATACCGAAAATATTGAGAAATGCCATGGCCGTTGCCGTATGTTTCTCATCAACCAGGCTCCGGACCACATCAAAGTTGAGCACGTGAGCCGATTGCGCGGCTCCGATGAGGACCCCTGTGGTGTAGAGCCCTACCACATGCATGGGGACGTAGAGCATCATGAGGGTTGAGACACTCCCCATCAGAGCCCCTAAGATCAGGAGTTTCTTGTTTGTTCCCACAGCCGATGCAAACGCACCCCACAAAGGGCTGCAGACGGCGATTCCTATAAATACCAGAGAGTTAGATGCTGCCGATGCCGTGCCTTCAGAGAGCTGGTCTATGGTCATCAAAGCGGGTTTGCCCCACAGATCCGTGAGGGTGAAGGTAACGCCCACCGTGCAGGCGCAGTACAGACCGTTAAGCAGGATCTGGGGCTGTTTCAACAATTCCCAGAGCTGATAAAGTATAGCCTTGATTGAGGTCCTTTCCGCAGGGGCCAGACCGGGCCGGTCCGGCCTGTTTTTGACGAAAAGAATGGTGAGGACGGTGAGTCCGAATCCAATGAGCGCGATCCCCATAAAAACAGACGACCAGTTTCGATTATGCACAAGTGTTGCCAGCGGATGCCCGGAGAACGCGCCCCCAAAATAACCCAGAAGCTGTGTGAGGCCGGCAAATAAAGGAAAATAGCGCGAGGGGAACCATTCACTTGCCAGTTTCAAGGCACAAACAAAACCGAAAGATCCGCCGATTCCCATGATACCTCGGGCAATGAGAAACATGTGAAATTCTGAACTACGCGAATACAGCAATGTGCCGCCGGCGGCAAACAGGGTGGCCACTGACAGGCATTTTTTTACCCCGAAACGGTCAGCCAGGACGCCAGCGGGGATCTGCATGATCACATAGATACAGTAGAACATGGACCCGACCAAGGAGAGGTCTGAAGCGTCGAGATGATAGTCTTGCATGAAGATGAAGGACATGGATGCGACAGAGGATTTGATCAGCATCTCATAGGAATAAAAAAGCGTGCCTATAGCCCATATGAACAGCGAAATGGCCTTGACGCGGTCGGACTCAATTTTTTCTTTCATCGTGGCAACCTTTACGGGATGACAAAAAGGAAGATCTCAATTGTTCCGTAAGAGGTATTCTCTAATTCCGTTTTGATAGAGGTAAGACTTTTCCGGTGTAAACAGGGAAAGAAGCTCCAGAACTTCGCGATTGCTGCGAATGTGCAGGGATAGACCTATTTCCGGTTTGGGGTTTATTTCCAGGCGAAAACGATCCTTTATAGCAAAGTAGCATGGGACCGTTCCGGACATACTCTTTCCTGCAAGGGATGCTAATACCATTCCTTCAGGCTTCAGCATGTCGTGACATAATGCGGCTATCCTACCGACCTGTGAGTCATTCAAATAATCGATCAGATTCCACAATAAGATGCCGTCAAAGCTATGGGGAGGATAGTCCAGGTGTTTCCAAATCTGGTTAGGAGGGAGAATTCCACGCGAGTCTCGGCTTAGATGGAAGAACATATCGCAGATATAAAGCCTTTTGATACGCCGGGCGAAAAACGTGATGTTATCACCGCAGATCGATCCCACGTCGAGAACCTGGCTTTCCCGGACTTGCTCAAGACCTTCCAAAAAAAGGCGAAGGGCGTTACTGGTATAACCAGGAAGATGAGATCCAGACTGGGAATTGCCCAGCAAGTGTTGGAACGGGGCTCCCAAAGATCACTTCGCTTTATCGGCTTCAGAGGTCAGGATAGCCGGTTTCGCGCTCGTATCAGAGGCAGCTTTGTCGCCTAACTTGACGGGTCGTATGTTTTTCATCTGAGGCTCTTTCTCCAGCTCGATCACCGCCTTAAGGTAAGCGCCGTCTTCTACTGAAATGCTCTTGGCGTGGATCTCGCCGTTAAAGTCGGCCTCCTTTGTGATCGAGACCTTGGCAAGAGCATCAACATTACCAGTTACATGGCCCCTTATTGTCACGTTTTCGGCCTGGATGTCGGCCTCTACCTGGCCATTGAGCCCCACTGTGAGATGATTTCCCGCCAGCTCAATGCTGCCCTTCACTGAACCCTCGACGAGCAAATCTTCTTTTCCCCGGACGGTGCCCTCAATGGTGATTTGTTTCCCAATGACCGTCTTTTCTTCCGAAGAAACTGCTCCTCCATAGGTAACAATGGATTCGTCCCTGGTCTTAATGTTTTTATCTTTTCCCAGCATTTGATCCTCCTTTGGCAATGGTGAAATCCCATTCCCCACAAGCTATAATGTTTGAGACGGAGAGCAAAGCCTACGCGCTTTAAATTGTTGTTTCATGTGAGAGACCTAAACATAGGGGGGTTAAATGTTTTACAAGAATATCACACTTTATGGAACGACAAAGGGGGCAAAAAGTCAAGATAAATCGGTAATGGAAATCTCTCGAGCTCTTATTGCCATTGGGTGGCATGGTTTACTGAAAAACGACATAAGACCCGGCAATTAGAATTGAGGTGAGAACCGGGTGTGAGTGCAGGTCTTCAACTAAAAGCGTGAATCTTATCGGTCTTGGTCGTATGGGGTTTACTAAGCCCTCCACAAGATGTATATAGTGTCTGAATCACGCCAAGGCGTGATTCAGACACGATTTCGGATTTCGGATTGATTAAATCAACAAACCAGTGCGATTTGCTTGAATTCATATCTGAGATGGGGGGTATTATGAGAGAAAAGGGGCGTTTGGACGGCAGGGTTGCGGTCATTACAGGGGCGGCGAGCGGTATCGGTCGTGCAACCGCAGGAATATTTGCCGGAGAAGGGGCAAAGATGGTTATTGCGGATGTCAATGAAGAGGGTTTGAGCGAGACCCTGAAACGGGTAAAAGAAGAGGGAGGGGATGCTGTCACAAAGATTGTAGATGTGGCAGTAGAGGAGGACGTCAGGAATCTGATGGAATTTGCCATCGAGACATATTCACAAATAGATATACTCTGCAATAATGCCGGGATTTCCGGTGGATTATCTAAGCTGGAAGAGCTGGATGCGGATGAGTGGCGCACGGTTTTCGGGGTCAATGTCTTGGGGGCGGTATTCGGGATAAAGCATGTTGCTAAGCATATGCAGGATCGGAGATATGGAGCCATTGTGAATACGGCGTCGGTCGCAGGTATCCGGTCGGGAGCCGGCGGTAACGCATACAGCGCCAGCAAGGCTGCGATAATCAATCTCACCCAGACCGCTGCCTGCGATCTCGGGGGATATAATGTGAGGGTAAACGCTGTCTGCCCAGGGCTTATTGAGACGGGTATGACCAAGCCGGTCTTTGATTATGCGAGGAGTAAGGGGAAAGAGGAGAAGTTGGGATACCGCTGTGAGTTGAGGAGGTATGGGGACCCCGAGGAGGTGGCAAGGGCCATCCTTTTCCTGGCAAGCGACGAGGCCAGCTATGTTACAGGGCAGGCCCTCCCGGTTGACGGCGGTAATACGGCGTCGCTGAATCTGCCGGGAATGAAGTTGTAGGAGGCTGTCCGAGAATGGCTATTTTCCGCAATCTCTACGTCAGGCTCAGATTTGAATCCTCAAAATACTTCAATGTATTCTTGCGGTTAAAATCTTCGCCTTCCTTGACCTTGCAAAAAATCTCTCATTCTCGGACAAGCTCCTAGCACCAAAACCAACGAACAATCCCGCGTCCCGCGGGATCTCCGCTCCGCTCC
>JACNJD010000331.1 GCA_014382715.1 Candidatus Desulfacyla euxinica
ATCGATTTCACCTTGTCAATCAACTCGGAAACAAGTGATTCTTTGGTCTTGGCCAAAACGATCACCTCTTTTTCATCCTGGACCTTTCCCTCCCACCAGTATATGGAGTTCATGTTATCAATAATATTGGCACAGGCAGCCAATCTGCTCGAAACCAGCTCTTTCCCGATCGCCTTAGCCTCATCCATACTACCGGCAGTGATGTAAATAAGATTTGTTTCCATGGTTTTCCTCCCATATATCGCTGTACGGCTTCGTCAGAAGCGTAGAAAAAGCCTTCCGCACAACGTGTTAACGGCCGGGGCAGACTTCCTCAGACCAGAATCGCCACCCCTGTGGCCGGTTACGAATTTTTTGACAAAACATTTGATATAAACCAGAGAATATGGTATGCAGATTCGCAAATTCTGTAATTTTTTTCTCAAGTTTACTAAGTTTATTTGATGAGCACAAACTTTTTAACAAAGGAGGCCTTTGAAAAATGCTCAATTTTGGTCAAGATCAAGGAAGGCGATAATTTTAACCACAGGAATATATTAAATATTTCGAGGATTAAAATTTGAGCCTGACGCAGAGATTGAGTAAAAGGGGGCGTTTTTCAAAGGTCTCCAAAGGAGATTCAAGATGACAGCAAAACTAATCAAAGGAACCGAAATCAGGGAGGTAATTCTCGAGGAAATCGAAAAGGAAGTCAAACAGATCAAAGAAAAGCATGGCGTCGTTCCGGGCCTGGTAACCATTCTGGTCGGTGAGAGTCCTGCGTCCATATCTTACGTAACGCTCAAGATCAAAACCGCCAATCGGCTGGGATTCAAAGAGATTCAGGACAACCTGCCTGAAGACATCTCTGAAAAGGCGCTTCTTGCCCTGATTGACAAATACAATAATGATGATGCAATTAATGGCATTTTAGTGCAGCTGCCGCTTCCCAAACAGATCGATGAAAAAAAGATCCTTAACGCTATCGATCCGGACAAAGACGTGGACGGTTTCCATCCGGTTAATGTCGGACGATTGATGATCGGGGGCGATGAGGTCAAATTTCCGCCCTGTACGCCGGCAGGTATCCAGGAGATGATTATCAGGGCCGGTGTGGAAACCAGCGGCGCAGAAACCGTTGTAGTCGGTCGTTCCAACATCGTTGGGAAGCCTATCGCCAACATGATGTTTCAAAAGGCGGAAGGGGCTAATTCCACCGTTACAGTGGTTCACACACGCACCAAGGATATGGAATCTCACTGCAAACGTGCAGATATTCTGATTGTTGCAGCAGGCGTTCCAGGGCTCGTTAAACCCGAATGGATCAAACCTGGCGCCTGTGTTATTGATGTGGGTGTCAACCGAGTGGGGGAGAAGATCAGCGAAAAAACCGGCAAGAAGATTGCTATACTGAAAGGGGATGTGGACTTTGATGCAGCCAAGGAGATTGCGGGCTGGATAACGCCGGTACCCGGTGGCGTAGGTCCCATGACCATCACCATGCTCATGAAAAATACGTTGAAAGCCCTAAAGTTCAAACTCGGAATTGCTTAAGAGAAATGGATAGGGGGTCGGACTAAAATCCCGATCCCCTATAACCGTTTTATTGGGTAGAGAGTTTCCCCGAGATTATAGAGCCGGAAAATATCGCTACCAGTAGCACCACACCAAGCACAGCCAGCCAGGACCCAAACCATTCCCATACAAGGCCCCCCAGCACAAATGCGGGGATCATTGAGACAATTCCGATACCAATCTTTCTGAAAAGGTCCATACAAGGCCTCCTGAAGTTTTTCTGATAATTTGACCGGGGACAATCACAGCATTCAAAAACGATTTGGACGTGACCCCCCGATTGGATTGATATTATAAGGTAAAGCTGTTTACGGGTCAAGAAATTAAAGAATAAATATTGACTTGCTTTTGCCGCGGCAAATGACTACATTGCAGATTGCCTGATCAAAACAACGGGGCGTGGCGCAGCCTGGTAGCGCACCTGCTTTGGGAGCAGGATGTCGGAGGTTCAAATCCTCTCGCCCCGACCAGCCAAAAATTTACGTTGATGCCGGATGTCTTCAAATCCGGCTTTTTTTGTTACCTATTTGCTACCTCACTTAAATTCTTAACAAGAATCGGTATCGGTAAGCGCTTGAAATTACACACTCAACCAAAACTTTAATTTCCTATCTCAAATGGCGTTTTTCATATATCAATTCTAAATATGCCAAAACGCTGGAATAATAGTTGCATAATCGCGGATATTAAAATATAAAAATAGCGACTAAATGGGGTCACCCATCTCCATAATCATATCACACGAATTGCTATTTTCTCCTCTTAAATATTTTCCCAATGCCTGGAAAAAACATGGGGGTACTTTGTCGATATTCAGAATAATCCTGACCCAGCCGTTTCAGAAGTTCCGGTTCCTCAATAGCTTTTAACTCCCAGACATTAATGAGAATAAAAATAGGTGTGAATACAACAAGAAGAGAGACAGATCCGAATAATACGCCAAAACCAAAGAGCAGGGCAAATACGCCAGTCAGCATTGGATTCCTTGTATAAGCGTATGGACCGCTCGTGACCAATTGAGGCGGGGGATTGAAGGGAACCGGAGTCCCCTTTACTTTAAGAAAGTTTTGAACCGACCATCCGATCAAAATAAAGGCAACCAAAAAAACAGGTAGAGATAAGATGATATTTAGCTTCCCTGGAAATATGTCGGTAAGGCCCAATAGTCGATCTAAATACAGGGCAATGATAACAAAAACAAATATTAACAGACCATAGAAGATTGCCCCTATTGGTGTAAAAAAATTGCGGACCCGCCTACTGCCAGTTGCAGCATTATACAAGATATCAATCCACTTGGTTTTAAGGGTCATGATTGAACTCCCCTTCCCCGGTTTCGCGGGGGTAGCCCCCCCAGGAGTGACGGCCTTAGGCACTTTTTACGAGTCCATCGAATATGATACCCATGCAAAAAGTCTGATTTCTCACAGAGCTCGCAGAGAGCACAGGGGTAAGGTATGGATATTATTAAGTTTACCTTGGAGTTCTTTTGCCTGATCAAACATATGCTTACCCTAAAGCCGGCTTTTGACTTCTTTATACGGGTGTTTTTCAAGACACCCAAACCTAGGGAGTTGTTTTGCCTTTAACTGAATCAATCTTGGGCTGACAATACCGCAGAGAAATCGTGTGGCAAGATCATCGGAAACCGGGGTTTCGGATACATCTTTGAGTGCGCGAAGTGCTTCCTTAACCTCAGATCCGGGGATGCCGGGTAGCGGCTCAGCCCAAAGGGCCGATGGACCGTCTGTCAGGCAGAAAGAGCAATTTCCGCAGGGTTGGGGAATGGTTTCTCCAAAATGTTCAGAAAGTTTCATCGCCAGACACCTGCTGCTTTCAAAAAGAGATATCATCTTGTGGATTCGCTCCACGTCCATGGTTTCCTTATTTCTGAACAGCTCAGAGAGGCGCTTTGAAGTTTCCCCGACATCAAAATCCCGGTTTATGATTTCGAAAACCTCTACGCCGGATTTGGCTTGTAACTCGATCCACCCCTTTTCATCAAAATACTCAAGCGCGGCAAGCACCCGGGCCCGGTTTGATCCCGACGCTTCCATCACTTCGTTGATTTCAGGATAAGCCCAGACTTTTGCCTTACGCGTATGCCTGAAAATGGTTTCTACAAACCCCCTTCGTTCACCGGAGAAAAAATCAAGTATCTCATCTTCCGTCTTCAGTAACTTGAATGGATAATTTTCGAAATATGTGTACCTGGGTTTCAGGATACCGTCTATTTCAAGGTAAACAAAGAGTGTTTTGAGAGGCAGCAGACGAATATCGGTATCCATTGAAAGCCTGTTCGATCGGACCTCAAACATGCTGCCATTGTTTTTCCGTATGATATCCAGCACGGAGCGTATTCCGGAAATTTCCGGCGTATCCCCGTAAACGAAATTTTCAAGAACGGGAACGTTGCCGCCATTGCCGATAAGCGTGCAGATTGATGTCAGACCGTCCCTGCCTGCTCGACCGATCTCCTGGCTGTAGTTCTCGATCGATTTGGGCAGGTCGTAATGGACCACCTTGCGGATGTTCCTCTTGTCTATTCCCATACCGAAGGCAATGGTTGCCACAACCGTATTCAAGTTCCCATGCATAAACCGGTTCTGAACCTCTTCCCGCGAAAGGGTTTTCATGCCGGCGTGGTATGCCCGGGCGTTCAACCCCTTTGAGGCCAGGTATTGCGCTACTGTTTCCGAGGTCTTCTGAAGGGTTACATAAACGATGGAAGGGCCAACAGGGTCTGTCTTCAGCGCTTCAACCAGGGCAAGCTTTTTTTTGTTTTCAGGCACAGACTCTACTCTTATGTGGAGATTTTTCCTGAAAAACCCAGTGACGATAACATTGCGGCGAGAAATAGCAAATTTATCGCACATGTCTTCGACCACCTGCGGTGTTGCAGTAGCCGTAAGGAGCAATACCTGGGGGATATCGAACTCCTTCTGGTAAAGGAGGATCTTCAGATAGTCGGGCCTGAAGTTGTGCCCCCATTCAGATATGCAGTGTGCCTCATCTACAACCAGGAGCGACACGTTCATTCTTTTCAGCTGGGTCCGGAAACGCTCATTCTTGAAACGCTCCACTGAAACCATGAGAATTTTAATCCTGTTCTGAACTCCGTCCTGAAGGGTCGCCTGATATTCCTTTCGGGAGATACCTGAGTCCAGTTTCGCGGCTGGTATCTGTTTTGATTTCAAGAACTCGATCTGGTCTTTCATCAGGGACAGGAGAGGGGAAACAACCAGCGTGATTCCCGGCAGATGCATGGCGGGCAGTTGGTAACAGAGTGATTTTCCGCCCCCGGTGGGAAAAATAGCGGCAGCTGATTCACCCGCAACAATTTTGCCTATCACCTCCTTTTGGCCATTCATAAAATGATCAAAACCAAAATGCCGCTTGACGGAGTAGTCTGTCATTGTTTTTCCCTAATTATGGGCATCTCTGAAACTTAGATATTTTTCCAACATTCAAATTCAATATCGACCTCATACAAGTGAAATCTACAGCTGAGGGATATGCCAAACAAAACGGTGAGGGTTTGAGAGGTATTCCGGCGAAAACCGCTTCTATACCGTTCATAAATGATATATCTCAAGGCCGTCAAAGATTTTTGTAAGAAATTCGGCTACCAGACGTCTGTGACACTTCTCCGGGGTTGATTCACTGCACAGTAGACAGGAGTTCCGGAGTTCATCAGGAGTGACCAGACGGTGGGCCTGCCTTCTTTCGAGCAGTTTGCCAAATCGCTGTTCATATTCTTCCCAATCCATCTGTTTCTTCTTATATGCGTCTAGAATTTCTTTTGTGGGAGCCAGAAGTGGTTCGTGCCGGTAGTCACAATCACAAATCACCTTCAAAAAATAAGCAAGGTCATCCCTTTTCGCGAATCCCGCGAGCTGAGACACATTGTTGAGCCGCACATCAATAAGCCGTTTGACCCCAGCATTGCGCAGCCTGGTGAAGAATTCCTCGGCAGATTTCTTCGTGAAGCCGATAGTAAATAGTTTCTCCTTATTCATGATGTTTTCTGTCAAGTAATTTTACTATTTAAGGAGGTCCCGAAGATCTCTATATCAGTTTCGGCATTGTCAACTTATTTAATTAGCCCCGTCCCGCATCAGGAATCCTCGTTCGTATGCATCGCTTTGTCTTGCCTTGTCTTTCGCTTATCTGCAGAAGCGCTTTGCTCGATCTCGTTGTCGCCCGCGGCAAGTCTATTTTCCAGCTACGGCAAAGAATTCCACACCATGTTTACGGTTCGTCCCAGCCAGCGTCGGAGTATTTGTCCAGCCTGATTCTTCCAGGAACAGGCCAAGTTCCCCGGGATGTATGCTCCAGGTCCATGGCTCTCCAATAACTTTCTGAAGCCACAGCATCAAGCCCGTCCTGCGGCCGGCATCGGGCCGACCATCAGGACCAGTGGGGATATAGGTAAAGGCGATCCGGCTGCCGATACCAGCGATCAGGGCACATTGACAAAACAAATCTTTGACCGCTTTGGGAGACAGGTACATCACAAGACCCTCGGCTACGATGACAGTTTGTGCGCTCTGGTCCCATGATTCGTTGCCCTTCAGGACATCCACCAATTCCCGCTCTCCGAGATCTGCCGCGATCATGAGGAAGTGGGACGAGGCTAAGAAAGTAATCAACTCAATGTGTTAACTTAACATCTCTTTCCTTCGCTATACGTTCTCCTCTTCTCACTGCGTACACTACCCCAGGTTGGCTTATTCCAAGCCGCCTCGCTATCTCCAGCATACTATAGCCGAGCTCTCTCACGGACCAGTAACAAAATAGACTCCGGGCCTGCGTTTTAGCCTTTTCACGGCTTTTGGAATAGATGTCTCCTACAGATAGATCAAACATCTTACACACTCTTTTCTCAACACCCTGAAGATTATATCCGAGTTGTTTCAATTCATAATGACGATCAAATTTCTCATCCGCTTCTTTCAGCACCTGGAGAACAAATTCGCTATCACCAAGTATCCTATCATCCCCTTTTACTCTACCTATACTTTTCAAGCTGGATTTCTTAATTGCATCCCAGCCGCCAAGGCTCCTGATTAAACCCCCTCCCACCAATTCAGGCCTCCGACCGAGCCTAATGCCTTCTTTTACATATTCACAATACAATTTGCGGGCATTCGATACGCGTTTACCAAAATAGCTGAGGACATAGCCGGTTTCCTGCCATTCAAATCCCTTTTTCCCCATAAGAGCGCTATGACCACAATATCGATAATTATTCAGATCCTCTGTATTAGATACAATATTTGCCCGCAATGGATTCAGATGGATATAGCGCACCAATTCCTTCAGGTATTCATCTTCTTGACACAAGATCGATTTGAAGCGGTTTTGGAATAAGGGGCCATTTCGCTTATGACGACGATTAAACCGGCCCGCGTATCCGGTCAAAAGCCTCCGCATGAAAGTGGTTAATGGAGTATCTCCCGTTCGGAGTAGAAAATGGGCATGATTGGATAAAAGTGCCCAAGCATAACACGACATGTTGGTTTTGGGAATTAGATCCTCAAGGCGGGATAAAAAGTCATCCTGGTCGGTGCTGTCCCTGAATATTTTCTTCCGTTCAATGCCCCGTATCATAACGTGATGCAGGACACCGGGAGCGTCTAATCGGGCTGATCTTGGCATAACCCGCTACTATCATATCAGTTTCGGCATCGTCAACTTATTTAATTAGCCCCGTCCCGCATCGCTGATCCGAAAGCGGCACCGCTCCGACCATAGTCAAGATTCGCCCGTTGACTGGTAAATACCTGGCAAATTGTGAAAACAGGATTCTTCTTGTCTGCACAGGGAATTTATAGTAAAAGATGGGCCGACGTGTGGCAAATACCTCGGGAATAAAACCAAATCCGGAAGCAAGAACATATTTTACAGGGAGGCTAAGATGACAGAAAGTGTTTTCTACGAGTTGCGGGAACAGTTGGATCAATACTCTGTGGGTTTTCCATCAACAACCTCGGGTGTAGAGATGAAGATACTTGAGAAGCTCTTCAATGAAGAAGAGGCACAGATGTTTCTGAATCTGAGTATGATGCTTGAAACACCCAAGGCGGTTGCCGAACGGTTAAATCAGGATCCTGAACAGACAGGCGCTCTTCTGGAACAGATGGCGGAGAAGGGCCTAATCTTCCGCGTACGCAAAGAGGGGTCGGCCGCCTATGGCGCAGCTCCTTTTGTGGTGGGGATCTATGAATACCAGCTCAAAACCATGGACCACGAATTGGCCCAATTGTTTGAGGAATATTTTGAGGAAGCCTTTACCCTTCAGAGTTCGCAGCATGTAGCACCCATGCGGACTATCCCGGTAAATAAGGCCATTGACGTGGCGTGGAAAGTAATCCCGTACGAGGATGCCAGGGCCATTGTCCAGTCAAAAGACCGCCTCGCGGTTGCCGATTGCATCTGCAGGGTACAGCAGGATCTGTTGGGGCAGGCCTGCGACAAACCCCTGGAAGTCTGCCTGATGGCTGGATCACACGCCGATTATTATGTGGACAAGGGAATGGGCCGATGGATAAACCACGAAGAGGCCTTTGAGATTTTAGACCGGTGCGAGGAAGCAGGCCTGGTCCCGCAGCCGTTTAATGCGCAGAACCCGGGGGGGATGTGCAACTGCTGTGGAGATTGCTGCGGTGTGCTCCGGGGGTTAAGAAAGCACCCTAAACCTGTTGAAATGGTCGTTGCCAACTATTATGCCGAGGTAGACTCTGACATGTGTTCCGCCTGCGAAGTCTGTCTGGATCGGTGCCAGATGGATGCAATCACCATAGGGGATGATGACATAGCAGTGGTTGATCTGGATCGCTGTATCGGCTGCGGCCTTTGCGTTACGACCTGTACAACAGAGGCGATGAGTCTTCAGCCCAAGCCAGATGCGGAACGTCGTGAACCCCCTGAAAATGCCCAGACCACCCTGATGGAATTGGCCCAGAAACGAGGAAAATCCCTGGTGCCCCTGTCCGCCATGAAGGCCTCAGGGAACGTCTAAGTTATTTAATACTCAATCATAAATCATAAATCAACAATCCCAGAATCCCAGGAGGTTATAAATGTTTAAAACTAAAATCACGGAAATCTTAAGCATAGAATATCCCATTGTCGGCGGGACCATGATGTCCATTACAGATGCGGCCTTCACTGCAGCCATTTCCAATGCCGGGGGATTAGGCGTGCTCGCTTCGGCAATCTACCAGAACCGTGAATCCTTTGGAGAGGCCTTAGATCAGCTCATTGAACTCACTGACAAGCCATTTGCCGTCAATCTCAACCTCTTTCCCATGATGCGGCCCATTGACAATAATGATTACTTAGATGTTTTACTTGAAAAAGGGGTTAAGATCGTTGAAACTTCGGGACATTCTGCGCCTGAAGAGCTGTGTGCCCGGTTCAAAGAGGCGGGTCTGACCTGGATTCATAAATGCGTGGGCGTTCGTTATGCGCTAAAAGTCCAGGAGATGGGCGCCGACATCATAACCGTAGTAGGCTACGAGAACGGGGGCGCTACAGGCAAGCTGGATGTGGGCACTCTGGTCTTGGTACCTCAAGTTGTGGAAAGTGTGAATCTCCCTGTAATTGGAGGCGGAGGCGTATCCGATGGCAGGGGACTCGTTGCCGTACTGGCCTTAGGAGCCCAGGGCGTCATTATTGGCACACGCCTTTTAGCCACCAAAGAGGCCCCGATCCACGAAAAACTCAAGGAGGCCCTCATTAATGCCAGTGAGCTCGACACCATGTTGGTCATGCGCTCAATAGGCGCCACCCACAGGGTCTGGAACAACACGGCAGCCAATAAAGTTGCGGAATTAGAGGCAAACCAGGCAGGTTTACCAGAGATCCTCAATATAGCCGCTGGAGAAAAAGCCAGGAAAATGTATAATGAGGGGGACTTGGATGCAGGGATTATCTCATGCGGCCAGGGTATCGGCATGGCCCATGATATTCCTACATTAAAAGATTTATTTGACCGGATAATGGGAGAGGCCGCAGAGATAGCGAGGGGGTTAGCGAATTAGCGGACAAACCTCATTATACCTTCCAGCACTCCACCGCTTATGGCCAGGGCCTTTTCGGAAATGGTGTAGCAATACTCCTTCACTCCCCTGGGATCGATATCTCCGATCTTTAACCCTTTTGTTACCGGGATTCCCGGACGGATCAGCCCCCTCAAAACTCCATCTATGAGGGTTTTTACGGGTTGACCGTCCACCGATCCCACCGTATCTCCCTTCTTAACCATATCGCCGATCTCTGCCTCGCTTTGCCAGACACCTCTTCCGGGCGCCCGTAGAACACGATCCGAAGATATTCCAGCGACCGGTCCCGGTACACCGGTGTTTGGCTCGGCCGAACCTTCAGTCAAGAGCCGGCCAAGATTATGACCCCGGTTGGTCTCAACCACAAAATGTGCATCCCTCCCTGCTTCAAATCCAGGGCCGAGAGCGATAACAAGGGGCGCATCATCTATGCGGGTCCCGATGTTTCTCTTGGCCAGGATTGCATCAACAATCACCTCAGGTTGAATCATCTTTGCCTTCTCAAACCCCGGATCAACGAGCAGCGGTATTTTCCCCTGATCCCATACCCGGCGGCTATCATTCGCCTCAGATATGAGCAGAGCCTCTACCCCTTCCACCTCTGCATGACCATCATAGACGGCCTCGCAAAATGCCACCTTACGCCGCACGGCCATGGGTTTCGGGATTTCTGTTATCAAGACCCTGAACCCACACTGGTGGAGTCTCCATGCAACACCCGAGGCAATGTCCCCGCCACCCTTTACACATATTGTAATCTCAGTTAGCATGGCGCCCCTTTCATCTTGCATCCTGCATCCTACATCCTGCATCCTGTTTCATGAAGCCTTTTTCCTTTTACCCGGCTTTTTAGATTTTTTCTGCGTCTTCTCGATCTTGGCCCACGTATCACGCAGGGTCACCGTTCGATTGAATACAAGTCTGTCGGCTGAGGAATCAACGGAGTCAACACAAAAATAGCCCAGCCTTAGGAATTGAAGACCCATGCCCGGCACAGCATCTGCAAGACCTGGTTCAACCCGGCAGGAGGTGAGCGTTTCTAATGAGTTCGGATTTAAATGATCCTTGAAATCAGAGCCATCTTTTTCGTCGCCTGGATTCGGTTTCAAAAAAAGATGGTCGTAGAGTCGTACTTCAGCCTCGATTGAGTGGGCGGCTGAAACCCAGTGCAATGTGCCCCTGACCTTGCGCCCGTCATCGGACCATCCACCCCGTGTCTCTGGATCATAAGTGCAGTGGAGCTCAATCAGCTCACCGGTTTTTTCATCCTTAACCACTCTCCCACATTTGATGTAATATGCGTGTTTCAGCCGTACCTCACGACCGGGCGCCAGACGGAAAAACTTTTTCGGTGGATCTTCACGAAAATCATCCCTTTCGATAAACAGCACGCGTGAAAAGGGAAGCTTACGGGACCCCATCCCAGGATCTTCCGGATTATTCTCGGCATCCAAGTATTCGGTCTCATCTTCGGGATAGTTGTCAATCACTACGCGAATGGGACGTAATACGGCCATTACGCGCCGGGCCCGCTTATTCATATCTTCGCGGATGCTATACTCCAAAAGCGCCATATCAACCATGCTCCCCCTCTTGGCAACCCCTATCCGCTCACAAAAATTGCGGATTGATTCCGCCGTGTACCCCCGTCTGCGCATACCGGATATGGTGGGCATCCTGGGATCATCCCAGCCGGTCACATGGTCCCCTTCAACCAGTTCCTTGAGCTTGCGCTTGCTCATGACAGTGTAAGAGAGATTGAGCCTGGCAAATTCGATCTGTTGTGGAGCAAATATTTTCAGTTCATTTATAAACCAGTCGTACAGGGGTCTGTGATCTTCAAATTCGAGGGTGCAAAGGGAGTGGGTAATCCCTTCGATGGAATCAGACTGGCCATGGGTAAAATCATACATGGGATAGATACACCAGTTTTTACCCGTCCTGTTATGGACAGCATGTAAAACTCGATACAGAACAGGATCCCGCATGTTTAAATTGGGAGATGCCATATGGATCTTTGCACGAAGTACCCGTGAGCCATCTTTGAATTCTCCTGCCCGCATACGTCCGAACAGGTCCAGGTTTTCTTCGACCGATCGTGTGCGATAGGGGCTTTCCCTGCCAGGCTCAGTTAAGGTGCCGCGGTATTCTCGAATCTCATCCGGAGTCAAGTCGTCAACATAAGCCTTGCCGTTCTTGATTAACTGTACAGCATATTTATAGAGCTGATCAAAATAATCAGATGCGTAGTAGAGACGGTCTTCCCAATCAAATCCGAGCCATCGGACGTCCTTTTTGATCGATTCAACAAACTCCTCCTCTTCTTTGATTGGATTTGTGTCATCAAACCTAAGGTTGCAAAGACCTCCAGATTCCGTTGCAATACCGAAATTAAGGCAGATGGATTTGGCATGTCCGATGTGCAGATAGCCATTTGGTTCCGGCGGGAAACGTGTATGGACCTGTCCCTTATTTTTACTTGCTTTCAAGTCTTCTGTAATAATGGACCGGATAAAATCCAGGGAGGGGGTAGAATCTGGGGCATTCATCTCACGTCCCTATTTCCCATGAGGAAAGATATCGTTCCTGCTCTTCTGTCAATGTATCTATTTCGATCCCCATGGACTCCAGTTTTAATCGGGCGATCTCCTGGTCTATCTCGAGGGGTACCGGGTAGACCTGTTTCTTGAGTGTCGCATGTTCTTTTGCCATATATTCGGCAGAGAGGGCCTGATTTGCAAAGCTCATGTCCATGACACTTGAGGGATGACCCTCTGCAGCGGCCAGATTGATGAGTCTCCCTTCACCCAAAAGATAAACCCTCCGCCCGTTGTTGAGAGTAAATTCTTCCACAAACTCCCTTATGGGACGTCTGGTCTCTGAAGATTCTGCAAGCCCTTTAAGGTCTAATTCAACGTCAAAGTGGCCCGAATTTGCGATCATGGCCCCTTCCTTCATTACCAGGAAGTGCTCGGTCCTGATAACATTGATATCCCCTGTAAGGGTACAGAAGAAGTCTCCCAATGGGGCTGCCTTGGCAATCGGCATTACCTGAAACCCGTCCATGGCCGCTTCAAGGGCCCGCAGGGGATCGACCTCACACACGATCACATGAGCTCCATGGCCTTTTGCCCTGGTTGCCACACCCCTTCCGCACCAGCCGTATCCGCTGACTACGAAGGTTGCGCCTGCAACGAGACGATTGGTGGCCCTTATAATGCCATCCACTGTGCTCTGGCCTGTTCCGTATCGGTTATCAAAGAGGTGCTTGGTATTGGCATCGTTTACAGAAACGATAGGGAATTGGAGGACTCCGTCATTCTCCATGCTCCTTAAACGGATGACACCGGTGGTCGTCTCTTCTGTCCCGCCGATAATATTTGAAAGAAAGCTATCTCTTTCCTCATCAGACAGGGCCTGCCCCCATTCACTTACAGAGGGCTCTAAATCATTCCATTTCTTGAGAGCAAGGAAATGAAGCGAACTTACCAGGTCAGCGCCGTCATCCATGGTAATTTGAGGCCCATGTTTGAGAGCGGAAAGAATATGACTGTAGTAGGTCGCGTGGTCCTCCCCCTTAATGGCAAAAACCGGGACCTCGTCATCTGCCACCAGGGAGGCAGCTACATCGTCCTGGGTTGATAGAGGATTAGACGCGCATACCACTACCTCAGCCCCCCCTGCCTTCAGGGTCTTGACAAGTGCGGCTGTTTCCGTTGTGACATGCAGACAGGCAGAAAGCCTGATCCCTTTAAGAGGTTTTTCCTTTGCGAAACGTTCTTTAATGGTCCTGAGGACCGCCATACTCATCTCGGCCCATTCTATCCTCAACCGGCCCTTTGCCGCCAAATTAACATCTTTGATATCATAATCCATTATTTACATCCTCGTTTTTTGTTTTGTTATACTCTCCAGTATCATTCGATTGCGGAATGCGGATTTCGGATTGCGGAATTACAACGAATCACCGACGACCACTATTCCATTTCAGATTTCGGAATGCGGAATGCGGATTTAAAGCGAACTACGAACATCAAGCATCCAGCACATCCAGCAATCCAGTACCCAATACCCAGTACCCAATACCCTATTTAACCGCTTTCTTGAGCGCTTCTACAGCATCAGTCTTTTCCCAGGTAAACTCGGGTTTCTCCCGCCCGAAATGTCCATAGTTGCAAGTCTTCCCATAAATAGGCCTGAGAAGATCGAGGCGCTCGATAATTGCAGCAGGTCTCAGATCGAATTCCTTTTTGACTATTTCCGTAAGTTCACTGCTGGAAACAACACCCGTACTGGAGGCCCCCACCATCACCGAAACCGGTTCAGCCCGGCCGATAGTATATGCTACCTGTATTTCGCATTTTTCAGCTAACCCTGCTGCCACTATGTTTTTGACAATATACCGGCACATATATGAGGCGCTCCTGTCCACCTTGGAAGGATCCTTTCCTGAAAAAGCCCCGCCACCGTGGTACCCGAAACCCCCGTAGGTATCCATAATGATCTTACGCCCGGTCAGACCGCAATCCCCCAGAGGACCGCCCACCACGAAACGGCCGGTTGTGTTTATGAAATACTCTGTTTTATCGACCAGCATCTTCTCTGGTATCACCTCTCTGATAACTTTCTCAATAATCGCCTCGCGGAGGGTGTCGTAATCCACATCCGGATCGTGCTGGGCCGCAATAACCACCGAGTGGATACTGGATGGCTTTCCATCCACATATTCCACAGTCACCTGCGACTTGCCATCCGGTCTGAGCCAGGGGAGCTGTCCGGATTTCCTCACATGGGCCAATCTCTTGGTCAGCCCGTGAGCCAAATAAATCGGCATCGGCATAAGAGGTGGCGTATCTTTACAGGCATAGCCAAACATAAGTCCCTGATCACCGGCCCCCTGCTCCTTAAAAAGGCCTGTGCCATCGTCAACCCCCACGGCAATATCAGGGGACTGTTTGTCAATAGTAGAAAGAACCGCGCATGTCTCCCAGTCAAACCCCATGGAGGAGTTCTTGTAGCCGATATCTTTGATCGTGTCTCTTACAACCTCGGGCATGTGCACATAGGCAGTGGTAGTGATCTCCCCTGAGATCATAGCCATACCGGTGGTAACTAAAGTTTCACAGGCCACCCGTGCCGCAGGATCCTGCTCGAAAATCTTGTCTAAGATGTTGTCAGATATTTGATCTGCAACCTTATCGGGATGCCCTTCGGTTACTGACTCTGAGGTAAATAGAAAGTTTAATGGTTTCATGAAAATCTCCTTTTTTAGATGGTCATTTTACTCTGAATCGTTTTGAAGCAAGTAATTATCTATCAATCTGGTCTTCCCCACCTTAACGGCTAAGGCAAGAAGGTTCTTATCACCAAGCACTTCAGCATCGTCTAATGTTACAGGATCACAGATGGCGATATAATCAATGGCTGTAAGCGGATGGCTTAGAATCAGGGATCGAACAGCATCTCTTATGACTTTCCCCTTTTTCTCTCCTCCCTGAAACAACTCTCCTGCGAGATCCATTGATTTTCTGAGGGATAGCGCTGATCTTCTCTCTTCAGGACCCAGATAGTTATTCCGGGAGCTCATGGCCAGCCCGTCGGGTTCTCTGACAGTAGGAACGCCTAAGATCTTGATGTCCATGCTGAGGTCCATAACCATTCGGCTTATAACCGTTAACTGCTGGTAGTCTTTCTGGCCAAAAACCGCCATATGCGGCTTTGTAATATTAAACAACTTGGCAACCACTGTGGTAACCCCATCAAAATGACCGGGTCTCGAGAGGCCGCAGAGGTGTTGAGGAAGATTCTCTACCTGTATCTTAGTCTGATATCCTTCCTGATACATCTCCCCGACGGATGGCATAAAAACGATATTTACCCCGACATCACGGGCCTTTTCCAGGTCTCCTTTTTTGTCTCTTGGATACTGGTCAAGGTCCTCACCCGGGCCAAACTGGGCAGGATTGACGAAAATGCTGATGATCAGTTTATCCGAATGCCTTTTCCCCACACGCATCAATTCAAGATGGCCTTCATGCAGAAAACCCATTGTCGGTACCAGAGAAATCGTCTGCCCAGCCGATCGCAACGCCTCGGATCTCTGCTGCATCTCCTGAACTGTTTCTATAATTTCCAAGCAAAATCCTTCAAGAATTTCAACCTATTTTTCGCGGCAAAGATCGATTTAATATCACTCTGTTATCCGCTTGTCAATCGCAAGGGCAGAGGTCAGGCACAGGAACTCATCCATATTGAGGGTTTCGGCCCGTCTTTTGGGATCGATGCCGCAGGCTTTCATACCATCCATGAGCATATCAGATGTCCAGGAAGGGGAACAGCCCTTCATAGAATTCACAATCGTCTTTCTCCTGTAAGCAAATGCCCCTCTAACAACTTTCCTGAAGTGATCATTATGCACTCCCTGATTGGGATACGGCTGCTCCAGGTCAATCTCTACGACCATTGAATCGACTTTTGGTACAGGATAAAAAGCCCTCTTGGATACCGCCAGCAGGCAGGTCGATCTCGCATGGTATTGAACCTGAAGGGTCATGGCCCCGTAGGCCTTTGTACGGGGAGCCGAGGTCAACCTTCTGGCAACCTCTAATTGAAACATAAGAATCGCCCTTGCCACAACTTCCCGATTTTTTATCACTTTTTCTAATAGAGGGGAAGAGATGTTGTAAGGGATATTCCCAATGACCTGGATCTTGCCCGAAGGTCGGGGCTTGATCCCGCTAAAATCGAAGGTCAGGATATCCTGGTTTATAAGAGTTACATTGGAAATTCCCAAATTTGAGAGCTTCCTCTTAAGTAAATTCGCAAGACGGATGTCCTTTTCGACTGCTACAACATGTGAAACAGTCTTTGAAAGGGGGAGGGTCAGGGCACCCTGTCCGGGCCCGATTTCCAGAACTATATCGGACGGCTGGAATCCTGATAAAGCAATGATTTGTTCAATGATCCCTGCATCAGTGAGAAAATGCTGCCCCAGCTTTTTTTTGGGTCTCAATGCCGCTCTTGGCCTTAATGCTCCGTGACGCGCCAATTTCCCCTCCCCTTTCTTGATTCGCGCCACACCCTTATCCGTTTGAAGACATACAAGAAAATAAAGTAGGAGGGAATTGAAACAGCGACTCCCATAATCAGACCACCTACGAGAAAAGCGGAAACCATGAGACCGCCCGCCGCGAGAATCCTTTCCACTATGATCATTGAGTCTTCCCCCAATCGAATACCCGTCATAATGGATGAAAATATGGCGTTATGCCCATGTATCCCTAATACAAATGCCCCTAATTTATAGCTGAAATAGTATAGAAAATACCAGTTCAGGGGGTTGCTGACCCAGGTGCCCAGGGCCGCTGTTATCTTGCTGCCTTTGAACAACAGGGCTAAACCGACAGAAAGCGCCATCTGGAAGGGCATGATGGGCATCATTCCGGTGAAAATCCCGAAGGCCATCCCCAGCGCCAGCTCATGAGGGTCGCCCCTTAAACGGATAAACCTGATATAATAATATTTGATCTGCCTGCTGAATTTCAAGACTCTAATGCCTCTCCGCTACAACAAGTTTCAAACCCGTAACCTGCAATCCCGCTTTCAGCGGGATCTACGCTTCGCTCCGACCCGCAACCAACAACCAATACCCAGTACCTAATACCCAGTATCCAATACCCAGAATCAATCATCAATCCTGATCTCCTGAATGGGAAATTTGGATCTTACATCTAATGACATATCTGCTGTTTCACCTCGCAACAGACAGTGATAGCCCGCCGCCGCAATCATGGCCCCGTTGTCTGTACAATACTCAGGCCGCGGGTAATAGACCTCTGCGCCCTCACTCCCGGCGACCTCTGACAACCTCTCCCGCAGTCTTTTGTTACATGCCACGCCCCCGGCCATTACAACCGCTTTAACACCCATTTTTTTTCTTGCAGTCATCACCTTGTGAACCAGCACATCCACAACCGACTCCTGAAACGAGGCTGCAATATCTGCAAGGGTGATTTCATTCTCTTCCGCTTTACCATCACGCCATTTCTTCATGTATAAGGCGACCGCGGTCTTAAGACCACTGAAACTAAAGTCGAGGGATTCATTTGTCAAATAGGCCCTTGGAAACTTAATCTTGTCATTTCTGCCATCCAGGGCCATTTTTTCTATGGCAACTCCTCCCGGATAGCCGAGGCCTGACATTTTGGCTACTTTGTCGAATGCCTCTCCTGCAGCATCATCAAGGGTTTGACCCATCAGGTTATATCGACCATAATCCTCCACATAATATATATTTGTGTGGCCGCCTGAAACAGTCAGGGCCACAAACGGGAATGGAGGGGTTCTTTCCTCCAGGAATATGGACAGAAGGTGACCTTCGAGATGATTAACTGCTGCCAGGGGGATCTCGCAGGCATAGGATAGCCCTTTCACATAATAAAGCCCGACGAGAAGTGCGCCCACAAGTCCCGGCCCAACAGTAACCGCAATACCATCTAAATCCCTGACCCCCGTCTCCGCCTTCAACAGGGCCTCCTCAACAACCGGCATGATATTCCTGATGTGCTCCCTTGAAGCAAGTTCAGGGACCACACCTCCGTGGGCATGGTGGATCTCGACCTGAGAATGGACCACGTTGGAGAGAACTGACTTTCCATCAACAACCACTGCTGCTGAGGTATCATCACATGAGGTATCTATGCCTAATATTATCACCTCAACACCAGATAGGGTCTTATCTTACGGTACAGCCCGGGGCCGATCCCCCTGATAGACTGAATATCACTCAGTTTCTCGAAGCCACCCCTTCTTGTTCGCTCCTCTACGATTGCCTCTGCAGTCCTGGAACCGATTCCTGGAAGAGAGACAAGCCCATCAGCACTTTCATTGTTTATAGAAATCGGTATCCCAAGGGTCATCCGGTAAAAAGCCGACATTTCTCCAATTTGCAAGCTGATTTCCTTTGGTTTGTTCCTGATTTCAACATAAGAACCCGATTCGAAGGGGGGCTCCACAGAAAACGGAACGATTTTTTCTTCCGCGATTAACCCCTCAGAGCGAGCCATCAACTCTCTTAGAGAGGGTGGACCATCAAACCGATAAACGCCCGGGAGCCTTATATCTCCTGATACCTCGACAAACACCTTCCCACCCGAAAGACTTATTCCCGGGTCGGGCAGGCTGTTTGAACCTTTCAGGAAATTCGTGGCAATCAGGAAAAGAAGAAGAAGAAGGGCGCCAGTCCCGGCCAAGGCGGGGTTATCATGAAGTTTCCTCTTTTTCATCGTCCAAACCAAAGGCCTTGTGCAGGACACGCACAGCCAGTTCAGTATATTTCTCCTCGATGAGGCAGGATATTTTTATTTCGGAGGTGCTGATCATCATAATATTTATATTTTCTTTGGCCAAGGTCGCAAACATCTTTTTGGCCACTCCGGCATGAGCCCTCATCCCCACACCGATGATGGAAACCTTGGCAATATCCTCATCGCCTAAGACCCGTTCGCCCCCGATTTCTGCCGCTATATCGCTTACTAACTTCATGGTTTTATAGAAGTCTGTTTTAAGCACGGTGAACGTCAGATCCGTAAGTCCATCCTGACTCGTGTTCTGCACAATCATATCAACCACGATGCCGGCCCTGAACACAGGATCAAATATCCTGGAGGCAATCCCTGGCTGATCCGGCACTTTTCGAATAGTCACCCTGGCTTCGTTCTTGTTATAAGCGACTCCTGACACTACGACTTTTTCCATATCTTTTGTTTCAGCAACCACCATGGTACCCCTCTCGTTGGTAAAAGTTGATCTTACATGGATCGGCACTTCAAATTTTTTGGCAAATTCAACCGAACGGATCTCCAGCACCTTTGCACCTAAGCTGGCCATCTCCAACATCTCATCGTAGGAGATGAAATCCATCTTTTTGGCCCTTGGACAGATGTTAGGATCAGTCGTATAAACGCCCTCTACATCGGTAAAAATTTCGCACACATCTGCCTTCAAGGCCGCGGCCAGAGCAACTGCCGTTGTGTCAGATCCCCCCCTCCCCAATGTGGTGATGTCCCCGTGATTATCGAGACCCTGAAAACCTGCTACGGTCACAATCCTGCCTTGATCCAGATTTCTGATGATACGATCAGTTTCAATATCATGAATTCTTGCCTTGCCAAATAAATCATCTGTGTGGATGGCCACCTGAAAACCGAGGAGGGATCGGGCATCGCAACCCATATCCTTTACAGCCATTGCAAAAAGCGCTACGCTTATTTGTTCGCCCGTGGATACAAGCACGTCAAGTTCCCTTGAATCAGGCTCTTCGGTCATATCTTTTGCTAATTTAATAAGCCCGTCGGTTTGACCTGCCATGGCTGAGAGGACAATCACCATTTTGTTGCCCTGAATAGACGTCTCAATGACTCTCTTGGCAACCGCCCTTATTTTTTCGATGCTTCCAACCGAAGTGCCACCATATTTTTGAACAATTAATGCCATACTTTTCTCACTCCACCTCCTCACTTATCTGTTTCAGAATTCTCAGGGCCTTCGGGTGGTAACCGGACAAGGTAATTTCCCGGGAGTACTCATCTAAAATCACAAGTTGGACCTTTATACTCCTCCCAGGCAAAATCTCTGGCCATCGATCAGCCCATTCCATCACCGTAATCCCGTTTCCATAAAGATATTCATCAAGACCGGCATCAAGAAAATCAGAGACATTTTCCAACCGGTAAACATCTATATGAAAAAGCGCATATCTGCCCTGGTATTCATTCATGAGGGAAAAGGAAGGACTCGTAATTACAGTGTCAGCAGAGATCTCTAATCCCAGCGCTACACCCTTGGTAAACCATGTCTTTCCGCTCCCCAAATCCCCTGCCAGGGCAACAATATCTCCCTCATTAAGGAGCGTTCCTAATCTCAGACCCAGATTTATAGTTTCTTCGCCAGAGGATGTCCGGCATGTGAAAGATTCCTCTTTCAAACTAAATACCTTACCCACCCACAATGGTCCTTAAAAGGTCGGCCTTACCGATAACCCCCACTATTAAATCACCATCCATGACAGGGATAGTATAAATCTTCTTTTTGGTCATAATTGTGGCGATTTCATCAATGGGAGTTCTTTCGTCCACAGTAATAGTCTTCTTAGTGTATAGATCTTCCACCGTAGTAGCGCTGATCCTCTTAAACTCTTTCTCGATGCTTTTCGGGCTTTCGAGATAGACTACCGCATCAAAAATGGCCACCACTGTTGGTATGTGTAGTTTCTTGTCTTTGCGGATAAGGTCACTTTCACAGATAACCCCAAGGAGGGAGCCATCCTCGTCAACCACAGGAACCCCATTTATGTGGTTTTTGTAAAGGATCTTAGCCAGATCCTTCAAAGAGGTGTCTTTCTTGACTGTAATAACATCGGTAGTCATAATATCGCTTGCATTCAGCATGTTTTGCCCCCATCTCTTAGAATCTCTAACACCACCATAGCGATGCCATATTCACCATCATCTGAGAGGCTCAGATGGATACCGTTTATCCCCTTCTCTTTACATATTTCAGATGCTGCACCATAAAGCCTGAGACCCGGTTTGCCGGCTGGATTGTTAAAGACTTCTATATCCCGCCATCTTATCCCCTTCCTCATGCCCAGACCCAGGGCCTTGGAAAAGGCCTCTTTGGCACCAAACCGCAGGGCAAAGGCCGAGTAGGACGAAGGCCGGTTATAACAGATACGGCTCTCTTCTGCCGTAAATACCCTTGTGACAAACCTGCTGCCCCATTTGCGGATTGTTTTTTCAATCCTTCCAATGCTGACAAGGTCTACACCGGTTCCATATATCATTTCAAAAACTTTTGACCAGATCGAGCATCTTTCGGACAGCTTCTTCAAGGCCTATCAATACCGCCATTGCTACAATACTGTGACCAATGCTGTACTCTTCGATCTGGGAGAGGTCCTTAAATCTTTTGACATTCACGTAATTGAGTCCATGACCAGCGCTGATACCAAGATTCAGCTCAGCGGCAGATTCCACCGCCCTGACAATACGCCCAAAACGTTCAATGGCCTCTGGTTCTGATTTTGCCTCAGAGTAATGCCCGGTATGGATCTCCACAATGTCTGCGCCACACTCGCGTGCCTCCCTGATCTGTCCGGGATCCGGATCAACAAAAAAACTGACCTGAATTCTCTCTCTTTTCAAGCGTTCTACGGTCCCTCTGTAATGGTCCGGTTGGGCCCTGACATCAAGGCCACCTTCTGTAGTAAGTTCCTCTCTCTTCTCGGGGACAAGAGTGACCAGATCAGGCTTGGTGTCAATGGCGATATCCACCATCTCATCCACCGCAGCCATTTCCATGTTTAATTTTGTCTTTACGGTCTGGCGTAACAGCCTGAGGTCCCTGTCATTGATATGCCGTCTGTCCTCTCTGAGATGACAGATTATACCCTCCGCGCCTGCCAATTCGGCGAGGCCGGCTGCAAAGACAGGGTCGGGTTCATCAATCCCCCTTGCCTGTCGTACAGTAGCCACATGGTCCACATTGACCGCTAAACGCGCCATATATTCTCCTTCATTATAAGTGCCTAAAGTTAAAGGTGTTGTTTGACATTTTAATAGTACCTGGACGAAATAACTCCCCAATTTCATAATCATAATCTTACTCAAAACGATTATGACGAAGAGTACGATTATCGGAATCTTTGACTCTTTGTTGCCAGCGTTTTCTTGCCTGATTTATCTTAAAGGCCTTGGTGAAGCCAGTCCTCATTAAAAAAGTCACGAAGTTCCTTAACTTTAGGCACTTCAAACTT
>JACNJD010000049.1 GCA_014382715.1 Candidatus Desulfacyla euxinica
TCGATGAAATCGAAAAGGCCCATCCCGATGTCTTCAATGCCCTGCTTCAGATCTTAGATGACGGCCGCATGACCGATGGCAAAGGGCGTACGGTGGATTTCAAGAATACCGTACTGATCATGACTTCCAATGTGGGGAGCCAGTTTATTCAGGAGATGGGAGACAGGGACGGCAATGAAATGGAGAAGAGGGTCATGGATGTCCTTCGCAGCACTTTCAAGCCGGAATTCCTGAATCGAATAGATGACATAGTCATATTCAACGCCCTCGGTCCCGAAGAAATCAAGGAAATTGTGGGAATCCAGATCAGCCTCTTGAGCAAACGTCTCGAGGCAAACAAGATAACCCTGAAACTTACTGAGAGTGCTGAGGAGTTCCTTGCCAAAACCGGCTTTGATCCGGTCTACGGCGCAAGACCTCTCAAAAGGGCCATTCAACGCTATGTCCAGGACCCCCTCGCAGTAAAAATCTTAGAGGGCTCGGTAAAAGAGGAGGATAATATAACAGTGGATGTAAAGGACGGGAATGTGGTCTTTGAGTAAAAGCTCAAGAACTTCGGTTCATCTTATCCCTTAACTTCCGTGAAACTTTGAAGGTTACTACCCTTCTGGATCTGAGGATAATCGTCTCACCCGTCTGAGGGTTTCTCCCTTTTCTTGCCCATTTGAACTTGACTTGAAATTTCCCAAACCCAAAGATGCGCACATCTTCGCCTTGAACCAGGCTCTCCTTGATTTTCTCGAACAGGGAGTCAACAATTTCAGCTGCTCTTTTCCGGTCCAGAAACGTACAATCCAACTCTGGAAATAAAAACAGCTGGGACCCTTTGCGTTTTGGTTTGAAACGTACAGTTTCCATAATGCTCTTGACTATAACCTTCTTGGTCAATGTCATATTGTTTCAACCCCCTCCCTGCTCTATGCGCTATGCGCTATTCGCTCCGCTCCAAGTTGCATATCGTGAAGTTGCCTGAACCTTCCGTTCAGACTCAGCAACTCTTCAAGCATCCCCGTCTCCACAATTCTTCCCTTTTCCAGGACAAAGATACGGTCTGCCCTTATGATTGTGCTCAACCTGTGGGCCACAATCAGAATTGTTCGCGTCCCCTTCAACCTTTCAATTGCAACCTGCACAAGCCTTTCGCTCTCTGCATCGAGGGCAGAGGCCGCTTCATCCAGCATCAGAATAGCGGGGTCAATGAGTATTGCCCTTGCAATGGCTATGCGCTGCCTCTGCCCGCCTGACAAAAGACTCCCCTGATCTCCCACCATGGTCTGGTAACCCTGTGGCTGCGCCATGATAAAGTCATGGGCATTGGCAGCCTTTGCTGCCTCTATTATCTCATCCTGACTCTTCTGAGGGCTCCCGTAGCTGATGTTATATTGAATGGTCTGATTAAAAAGGAGGGTCTCCTGGTTCACAATCCCTATCTGTTTGCGAAGCGATTCCAAGGTCACATTACGGACATCTTTTCCGTCAATGGTGATACTCCCCTCTATGACGTCATAAAAACGGGGTACCAGATCTAAGAGGGTGCTCTTGCCAGCCCCGGTAGATCCCACAAAGGCCACCATTTCCCCTCTTTTGAGACGGAATGAAATATCCTTGAGCACCAGATCATCGCGTGAATAACCAAAGCTCACACTATTAAATTCTATGGACCGGTGATGGAAGGAAAGGGGTTCTGCCCCTGAATTATCTCGAATATCAGGCGTTTTTCCCATAATGCCAAAAACACGCTTTGTAGCGCCCTGAAGGGTCTTGATCTGGTTGTTCACCAGCGCCAATTTCTTTATGGGTCTGTAAACCCTTGAAAAGGCGTAAGCCATTGCCAGAATCTCTCCAAGGGTATTATGAAAGTAGACCTTTCCAACAATCAGGACGGCCGGCATTACTAAAAAGACAACTGAGTCCATCATCGGACCAAGCCCTAATTGCCATCGATTCCAGTGCATGATCTTTTTGTATAGATCTTCAGCCAACTCACTGAACCGCTTCACCTCGCTTCTTCCCATAAAAAACCCCTGCACCAATTTAAGGCAGAGGAGAGTTTCATGATAGGCCGAGGTTATTTGTGCAATGGCTTCCTGGACCCTGAAAGAGTGTTTCTTGACCTTCCTGCCGAAAAGTCTGACTAAAACAGCAATCAAAGGTACTACAAAGAAAACCAGCAGGGTCAATTTGAGATTCATCACAAAGAGAAAGACCAAAAACACCAACGCCGTCAGTGGATACTGGATAAGCCCCAGGAGCACCTCGGAAATGAGACTCTGAAGCACGGCCAGATCAGCCGTGGACCTGGCAATCAGCACCCCTGATTTCTCTTTGTGATAAAACCCCATTGAAAGAGAACTGAATTTCCTGAAAAGGTCTATTCGGACCGATTTAACCGCCCTGTTGGAAAAGGCAGCAGCAGCAAGGCCGCCAAAATAGGCGGTGATGGATTTGATGAAAACTCCGACAAGGGCTATTAAGGTCAGGAGCCCGAGAAGGCGGTTCGGGCTTATCCCATCCACGATGGTCAGTTCGGTACGTTTCCAGGAAAACCATGAGCCGGAATCAAAATGTATCCAGGGTATTTTCCAGGCAACAGGAGCCGACCCTGTCTTCATTCCCTCATCTATGAAGGGTTGCAGGAGGAAGGCGGGAACCACCACGAACAAAGATGAGATGGCCATGAGAACCAATGCACAGATCACCATCCCCCGATGGCGCTTAATGTAAGAGGCAATCTCTTTGCCAATGATATAATCTAACATGGGCGGTGGGGCGCGTGGGGCATGCAGAATGCGGCATTTAAAATTAACACATCCTCTTCATTCTGCAATCCCTCCGGGGTGTAGGCCCCTACAGGCCGGAGGCCGAAATCTAAAATCCAAAATCCAAAATCCAAAATTTACAACGCTCCTATAAGTCTTGAGATAACGATCCGCTGTACCTCAGAGGTCCCCTCGCCTATGTCTAAGAGTTTTTGATCCCTGTAGAACCTTTCCACGTCATACTCTTTCATCAGACCGTAGCCACCGTGGAGTTGGACAGCGTGGTTTGCACAGCGATACATGACTTCGGAACAGTTTAGCTTGGCCATGGCCGCTTCCTTGGAAAAAGGCTTGTCATTATCTCTTAGCCAGCAGGCCTTGTAAAGGATGAGACGGGCGCACTCAATCTCAAGGGCCATGTCGGCCAATTTGAACGCATTCACCTGAAAGTGGGATATGGGTTTGCCAAACTGCTCCCGCTCTTTACTGTATTTAAGCGCCAATTCAAAACATCCCTGGGCTCCACCCAAACCCATTGCGCCAATAGACAGACGTCCTCCATCCAAGGTCTGCATCATTTGATAAAACCCATGACCTCTTGGACCTAAAAGGGTTTCTCGAGGAACACGACAATCATCAAAATATAGTTCGCTGGTATTGGACCCTCGCCACATGAGCTTGCCATGCATCTCCCTTGCTTCAAATCCAGGGGTGCCGGATTCAACAAGGATACACGAAAGCTCAGGCCGGCCATCATCACGGGCCCCAGTGCGGCAGAGACAAGTCACGCCTGATGTAATTGTAGTAGAGGCATTAGTAATGAAGATCTTGCTCCCGTTAATAATCCATTCGTCTCCGTCCAAGATCCCTGTGGTCTTGGAATTGCCGGCGTCAGAACCGGCATTAGGCTCAGTCAAACCAAAGCCCCACAGGGCCTCTCCGCTGCATAGTTTCGGCAGGTACTTCTCTTTTTGCTCCTCATTTCCGAAATAATAAAGAGGACCAATCCCTAAAGAATTGCCTGCCGCTACCGTGGCTGCATGTGATCCATCCACCCTGGCAATCTCTTCGGTGGCGATAATATAGGAGACATAATCCATGCCCTGGCCGCCATATTTTTCAGAAACAAACATCCCGAAAAGACCCAGATCGGCCATCTTTTTCATGGTTTCATAGGAGAATTCCTCTTTTTCATCCAACTCCCTTGCAACCGGTTTGATCTCCTTTTCGGCAAAGTCACGCACCGAATTGCGCAGGATCTCTTGTTCCATCGAAAGGCTGAAGTCCATGGGTACTCCTTTGATTGGCAGCTACAAGTTGAGAGATGCTGGATTCCCTAAACCCAATGATTTTATAGGCCCATGCAGGGATTTTGTCAATTAGAAAAACTTGGCGTAAATATTGAACAAAATTGTGCCAGGATGCCATTCACACAAGATCAAAAGGCCAGATCAAAGCCATAATTAGAAATGCCGGCGTGATTCGGAATTGCTTGATTAGCTCTGATTCTTGGTATATGGTTAGAGGCGTAAGGC
>JACNJD010000109.1 GCA_014382715.1 Candidatus Desulfacyla euxinica
CGACTGTTGCCAGCAGCCACGTAGCGGGGGAAGTCTCCTGTGCGAGAATGGGCCCTCAAGTAGCTCGTCGGAGCACAAGAGGCTTCCCCCGCGGACTATGCAACACCTAAACCCTTTATATGATTATCAAATCTGCCGTTGACTCTTGGAAGGGCATGGGTGTAAGGCCTACAAAGTTGAAAGCCTGTGCCTTTTTAACCAAATGTCCCAACCACGCCTTGCACTCGATGAACGGGTGAAGGCGAATGTTAGCCGAGAAAGAACATGGAACCTTAGCGGGATAAGGGGTTAAGTCGGCTCTTGACTCACCTTATTTAAAATGTGTCGATAGGGCTGATTCATTCTTTTTTTGAAAGGAAAAAGTTAAGCCTTTCTTCAACCGAATCGTCCAACCACCCAGTTTCACCAGAAACTGGTGAACTGGAATGTGATGCCGGTGGATGGACCGGGTTGATGCTGTGGCTACAAAGTGAACTCGCAGTCAATTGCAAACGGACTCAAGGCTGAAGAAGTCGTACCAGCAGTCATATTCTTCTCTGACTATGCGCCAAGCAAAAACTTGACCCCGACAAGCTGAAAAGGAGAAAAAGAGATGCTGCATTGGAATTATGACATGATGGGATGGGGAGGTGGCATCGGAATGATCATCTTCTGGATTATCGTAATCGTTGTGATAGTTCTTCTGGTTAAACGGTTTACCTCTCAATCAAGTGAGCGAATTGAAAGAAAGGAAAGCCCGATGGAAATTCTCAAACGAAGGTATGCAAGTGGGGAAATAGAAAAAGAAGAATATGTTGAAAAGAAAAAAGATCTTGAATCATAAAACAGGAATATCATAAATATGAGAAATCAGGGTCAGATCTTCAATATTAACTATTGACAGCGCTCAAAGACCGGGATCCTCTTTCGTCGATAATAACCAAGAGTATCAATCCTATTGGTTTCGAATGTCGGAATGGTGCATAAAGTTTCAGGTGCCGGTTTGGGCTTATCCCTTTAACACCGGCGGTGTCGTCATCTCGGCCAGCCGTCCTTCCACTTCCCCGGGAACAGCAGGGTTTGCAGTTTTCACATTGATTTCCGGTCTCCCTCCAAATACCTGGTAGGCCCGGTTGAGAACCCGGTCGTCCCATATGGTGTTGATATCGTTTCGGGTGAGGCCTTCCGGCGTCAGGGCCTCCAGCCATCCTCCCAGCTTGCCTACCACCCAGTGATTGCCAATGGTGACAATAAACTGGCTTTCATAGGGATCGCTGAATGTGTCCTTCTCCGATTCGGGGACGGATTCCCTGTTCATCAGAAGCCACGCCAGGGAAGCCATGTCATGGGCGACCACCGACTCGGAGGCGATCACCAGTCCGGTCTCGGGCTGCATTACATACCCCTTATCGGGGCCGAATGAGGTGAGTATCTTGTCCGCCGCTGTAAGCACGAGACGCTGCTTTTGAAGCAATGTCCCTACGGTGTTGCCTTCGGCTGTTTTTTCCTGGAACGTGGACGCATCCCGATGGTACTCCAGACGGGTATCGGTCCGCCAGTAGCCTACCGCAGCCTTAAGTCCCAGGGTGCTTCCGGCCAGGACGTGACGGGAGCACCTGGGCATGAGCACGATATGATCCACCTCCCTCAATATCTTGGGCATCATCAGGCCGCCTTTCCAGTTGGACCCGGATGCCGGCATATCCTGATAAAAGGCGTTCCAGCCGGCCTCTTCAGGAAAATGAAGTTCCGCTCCCGACCCCAGGGCGGCATCGGCCATACCACAGGCCTTCATCAAATCCCGGGAACTGCCCCGTATCCCTTCCGGGGTTAATTTCACATGCTCAATCCCCGACATGTCTCCCACAATGACCCTGCCCGCCCCTTTTTCCATGAGCAGCGCCACCATGGCCCCGATAGCTGCAGGACTGGTTGTGGCCGGGTACCGGTTCCCGGAGTTGAGGGCCGGTTTGATAAATACGGCATCCCCTTTGGACAACCACGAAAAATCAGTGGCAGCATTGGCCGCTTCCCGAACCGCATTTTTGAAAACTTTCTCGGTAGACCCGCGAACCACTCCGGCCAGAAAGACCGTCGATTCCGGACCGGATCGGACCGGTTTTTTCAAAGAAGGCGGTTCCGGTGCGGCTTTTGTCTTGCCCAATGGGAGAACGGCCGAGGCCAGGCTCACTGCCGATGCTTTTAGAAATGTTCTTCTTTTCATTACTGCGACCCACCTTTACGTTCTGCCCCTTCACGTGCAGACGCCAAGGGCATTTTTAGTTCGTCATCTGATCTTCTGATATCGTAAGGAGGGTGTGCCGTAATTGTCAAGCTTTATACCCCCGGCAATTCTAAATAAGGATCTCATTCGCGAATTCCCGGGACACCTTACTTGATTATTGATAAAAGCCAGGACATCTGATTTGTTTTTAGCATGGCACGAAGGGGTTTAGGCGTCATGAAGTTCCCATCCGGGACGGTTATGAACTCCCATGGGGCCTCCTCAATAGTATTATGCAGACCGATCAAGGAGATGCTGCAGGAAGAAACCCAGTATGACTCTTCCCATATCCGGTGTTTCGGATATTGATATCATGCCGATTTAATATCTTGCATTTTCACCGGGCATTCAGTATCCCTTCAGATTATGTTCCCTGCATTCTCATCAGGAGGTATCAGGGGACAAATGGCGAGTCAATCTGAAAGTCCAGGCATAACCCTAATCGTAACGGATGACCGCCCCATTTCTGTCAAGTTTGCGGAGACCATGCTCGAAAACGACGCATATGGCATTGTGACCACAATGGATGGGGCGTCATGCATAAAGGCGGCAAAAAGGCTGAACCCCGATCTGATACTTCTTGATGTCATTATGACCGGGATAAACGGGTTTGAGGTCTGCAGGATCCTTAAACAAGACGTGGAAACGAAAGACATTCCGATCATTTTTTCACAGTAGAGATAGGAACAGGCCGATAATGATCAGGGTGAGCTCAAGAAGAAACTGGAAGGAGCGCCAGGGGTATGGATTTTGCTAAAAGAAGGATATTGGGCAGGACCGGACTCAGGGTTGGGCCACTTGGTGTTGCCGCGAGCTTCGGCGCGCCGGCGTCTGCTTTTGAAGAGGCCTACGAAAGGGGCTGCAATTATTTTTACTGGGGATCCATGCGAAAGAAGGGGATGCGCGATGCCATCAGGAACCTGTGCGGGCAAGGGAAACGGGAGGATTTGGTTATTGTAATTCAAAGCTATTCCCGTTCGGTCTCCCTGATGCAGGCCTTTTTCAAAAGGGCCTTGAAATCTTTGGATCTGGATTATGCGGACATCCTTCTTCTGGGCTGGCACAACAAAGTCCCGGCAAACAGGATAATGGATGAGGCCGTGGCCATGAAGGAAAAAGGGCTCTTTCGTTTCTTGGGGTTATCCGGCCACAATCGCTCACTCTTTCCTCGTCTTAACGAGTCAGGGATTTTTGATCTCTTTCACGTCCGGTACAACGCGGCCCACAGGGGAGCGGAGCAGGAGATCTTCCCCCATATTCAGGACGTAGATAGACCCGGGGTTGTCTCATACACTGCTACACGCTGGGGCCAGCTTTTAAACGCGAAAAAGATGCCACCCGGTGAAAACCCGCCATCGGCCAGCGACTGCTACCGGTTTGCACTTTCCAACCCCGGAGTAGACGTGTGCATTTGCGGACCCAAAGACCAGGTCCAGATGAGAGAGGGATTGAGGGCCGTTGAACTAGGACCCCTCAACCCGGAAGAATTGAGCCGTATGAGGAAAATCGGGGATTACGTCCATAGCCACAGCGCCAAATTCTTTTAAAGACAAACGATAGAGAAATTTTATACAGGCAAATCATTTTGACTCACATATACATGAATTTTGTCTCTGAGCCGCTTATAATGGAACAATAAATCTTCGACCGCAGGATGCTCCTTGAAAAAAAGCCTGAGCTTATCACATATTGAAAATGTCCTTCACCACCTGAATTATAGATGGCAACTTCAATCCCTTGCAATGTGGAAGGGCAACAAAGCCCCTTTCAAATACTACCAGCTCTATGACTCATATGAAGACTTCATAAGCTTGAAGACTTTGAGGCATATAGAAAATCTTGATCAAGGATCTGATAAAACCAGGCTGAAACATGCCTTGATTGACCACTATCTGCAGCGCGCCCTCCTTCCCCATGAGACAGAAATGCGCTCCTGGATGAAGGGGGCCTCAGCTCATGTGGCCGGAGAAAAGATCTATTTCAAGGATATCATTCCCTGGTGTCAAAAAGACAGCACATACGA
>JACNJD010000048.1 GCA_014382715.1 Candidatus Desulfacyla euxinica
TCCTTGCGCTTTCTCGACGGAAGGATTGCCATTGACTCTCGATATTTAGCAACTGTACGACGGGCAACGTTAATATTAAGTCGCTTCATCATTTTTTCAATCTCTTTATCGCTGTGGGGCTTGGCTTTGTCTTCATTTTTTATGATACTGCGAATATGTTCTTTTACGCTTTCAGATGCAAGGTCGTCTCCGTCAAGCCTCCTGATAGAACTGTTAAAAAAGAATTTAAGCTCAAAAAGACCTTGCGGAGTATAAACATATTTGTTTGTGGTTACCCTGCTGACAGTTGACTCGTGCATTTCGATGTCTTCAGCCACGTTACGAAGGACGAGTGGCTTGAGATGAGTAATGCCCTTGTCAAGAAATTCTCTCTGAAAATTGACAATACTCTCTGTTACCCGGAATAAGGTCCTTTGACGCTGGTTGATACTCTTTATCAGCCAGGCTGCGGACCTCAGCTTTTCCTGAATGTACTCATTTGCGTCCTCCGATAAAGCGCCTTTGTTCTGCAAAAGTTTCTTATAATAACTATTTATCCTCAATTTGGGCAACCCGTCTTCATTCTGCACAATTTCATAATCATCACCCACTTTGAAGACATAAATATCGGGTGTGATGTAGATGATCTCCTCATTCAAGTATGCCCTGCCAGGCCTCGGATCCAGCCCCTCAATAACTGATACCGCAGCAATAACCTCCTCGAGAGAGGCCGAAAGACTCGCAGCAATCCGGTTGTATCTCTTATCTTCCAGGTTCTTCAGGTGGTCCATAATGATTGTTTCTACCATGGAACCCCCAAGATTTTGAAATCTGGCCTGAATGAGCAGGGATTCCCGGGCATCCCGGGCTGCCACACCCACTGGATCGAAGGTCTGAATCAAAGTCAGAGTTTCAATCACTTTTTCAAGGGGATGTCCTGTAACCTGTGAGATTTCTTCCAAAGAGATATCTAAATATCCATTTTCATCTAAATTTCCTATGATGTGGGTTCCAATCTCTTGTTGTACCTCATCCATGCTGCTCATATTGAGCTGCCATATGAGGTGAGAGGAAAGATTTGTCTTGGTATCGGTAATATTTTCAAAGGATGGGGTATCTCTTTCCTCGTATTGGGGCTCAGCCCAACCGGTATTATATTCTGTAAGATAAGCCTCCCAGTCCACATCATCGCGGGCCCGCTCTTCTACAGTCACTTCGGGGAGCGCAGGAGGAGGTTCTTCGGTCGCTTCATCTTTTTCCGTATCGCTTCCCTGATCCTGCTCTGATTTCACATCTGTACCATCATCCTGCTCAGATTCCCCATCTGCACTCTCTTCCAATACAGGGTTCTCCTCCATTTCCTGGGAGATGGTTTCAAGGAGTTCCAGCCTTGAGAGCTGGAGGAGTTTAATAGCCTGCTGCAGCTGGGGGGTCATGACAAGCTGCTGGGCAAGGCCTAATGATTGTCTTAGTTCTAATGCCATAACGAATTCATAAATTAAAGTCGTCTCCGAGATAAACACTCCGGGCAATTTTGCTCTTAACGATATTGTCTGGTGGGCCTTCTTCGATGATTTTGCCCTGGTTTATAATATAAGCCCTGTCACAGGCGCTTAATGTTTCTCTGACATTATGGTCAGAAATTATGATACCAAGACCTCGTTCCCGCAACTGTTTGATGATCTGCTGGATGTCATTTATGGCAAGCGGATCAATCCCTGCAAAGGGTTCATCTAAAAGCATAAATCTTGGATCTGTAATAAGTGCCCTGGTTATTTCCAGCCTGCGCCGCTCTCCTCCGGAAAGGGATAAGGCCTTCTGTTTAGCCAAATGGTCAATACCAAGTTCTGTCAAGGCTTCTTCAATGCGTGATTTTCTTTTATGGGAAGGGACATCCAAGATCTCCAGGATTGCAAGCAAGTTCTGCTCTACAGTTAACTTTCTGAATACTGAGGGCTCCTGTGCGAGATAACTGATTCCTTTCCTGGCCCTGCGGTACATGGGATCATGGGTGATATCTTTGCCGTCTAAAAAGATCACCCCCTCATCAGGATGCGCCAGACCTACCATCATATAAAAAGTAGTGGTCTTGCCTGCCCCGTTCGGACCAAGAAGACCTACAATTTCCTGTCGTTTAACCTCTATGTTTACGCGATCTACAACCCGCTTTCCGCTGTAAATTTTTACCAGGCCTTCTGCCTGGAGCATTTCATTTACCACGGTCAAGGCCCTGCCCTTTCTCTTGCCCGGGAAAGATAACCGCCCTAACTTTTTTATCTTTCAAACTTTCTACAACACTTCGGTCCTCTTTCAGAAAAAGCGTTATTCGATCCCCCTCAACGAAATTATTTTTCTGCTTCACAACCGGTTTTCCCGTAAGGACCAATTTTTCGTCCAGTTGATAGTACACAGCCTTTTGTCCGGTTGCAACCCCACCCTCGGCGCGGACAATTTTCACATCACCAGTTGCAACTATCTTGTCTATTCTAGTACCTTCTCCGGGCCCTTTCTTTTCATTCTTTTCAGGTGCCTCTTCATAGTAGACCACCATTTTGTCGCAGTATACAGTGAAATTCTCCATCTGAGCTTTTACATCAGCTTTAAATGTCACTGTCTTTTTCTTATTATCTGCTTCCAGGGTCTTGGAATTTATCACTATCGGTTTTGATACACCCTTTTTGGCCTGTTTGTCCAAGCTTGCAGATTGTGCAGGATGCGACCACATGGTCAGTGACAACAGGGTGGCAAAAAATAACAATAAAACATATCTCAGTTCTCTCATCGGGTCGCAGGCTCCTTATTTATTATGGTGGTAACGTCTGATAATACTTTAATTTTTTCCTCTGTCATATCTGCAAAAAGACCCTTCCCTGTCACATTAAAAAACGGGCCTATTATCTCAACAGGTTTTTCTGTCTTTAAATGTCCGAGCTTTTCGTTTATCAGCGCATGCTCCGTAAAGATCTTATATTTGTTGCCGTAAAACCCTTCCAGATTGCCCCACAGTTCGATTTTTCCGGAATCTTTTAAGTAATTCCCTCTTTTCCCGGTGAGTTTAAACCAGGGTTTTCCCTCAGGTTCTATCCTGAATTTAAAATTAAAAAACCGTATAGTCTTCTTATCTTCGGAAAACCGGACCTCTTCGGCATCAAGAACCCATTTCACCTTTTCATCTGGGTCATCCTGTCGGTAGTGGACATCCTTGAGTTCGAGTCCCACGCCGGATGCAATATTTCTCAAAAGGGCAGTCGTCTTTACAAGATCTTTTCCCGATTTTGCAAGGTAAAAGGCAACCAGAACCAGCAACGCCCCTAATCCTAAAAGGGGCCAATGTCTCTTCAAGAGGATTCTCATAGAGACAGTACTATATCAACCCCCGCTTTGTTCTGTAAAGCCAATTTTAGGCCACGCCCCCTTGCTCTTCAATATCCATTCGCACGCCTCCCTTACAGCCCCGCACCCCCCTTTTTTCTTTGTAACAAAATCAGCTTCTTCACGAACCTCCTCCACGCCATCAGCAACCGCTATCCTGAGACCTGCCTCCATAAACATTGCCAGATCTGGAAGATCATCACCAATGCAGCATACCTCATTTTTTTCGAGCCCTTTCTCTTCAATTATCTTTCTGCTCAGCGCCCTTTTATCTTTAATGCCCTGCCATACTTCGTCAATACCGAGTTCCTTCGCGCGATGCTCCACCACCATTGATTTTCGCCCTGTGATGATAACAACCTCTACCCCCGTGGACATAAGCATCTTCAATCCAAGGCCGTCTTTTACATCAAACGATTTGACCTCTTCGCCTCTTTCGTTCAAGGTGATACGACCATCCGTCAACACACCGTCAACATCCAGAATCAGCAATTTGATGCTGGCAGACTTCTCTTTCATCCAATTACCTCATAACCCCTTCGAAATACAAATCAAGACCTGAATCTCTAAACCAAATGAGCTGTCACAATGAATCTGACGCAGAAAACTTAAACCGGAAGGGTGTCCGTGCAAAGATGATGATGGGAGTCAGGATCTTACAAGGCCATGGATATCTTTTAGCATGCACAGCAACGATTCCACTTCATGGAGAGGCAAAGAATTAGGTCCATCGCACAGGGCTGAATCAGGGTCTGGATGAATTTCCATAAAAACCCCGTCCGCCCCGGCAGCAACAGCGGCCTTAGAGAGATGGCTCACAAATTCCCGTTCTCCTCCTGAACGGGTTCCGTCACCACCCGGGAGCTGCACACTGTGGGTGGCGTCAAATACAACGGGGAAGCCAAACCCTTTCATTATGGCAATGG
>JACNJD010000199.1 GCA_014382715.1 Candidatus Desulfacyla euxinica
TTTTCCATTTCAATCTTGGCCCCAAGGGCTGGAGAGATCAGTCCCTCACCTATCATCCCCGGGCGCTCCCGGTTAGAAGCGCAAGATAATTCTCCCTCGAGACCACCAGGTCATACTTCCTTCAGCACCTTGACTGTAAGTTTTTCAACGAGCTCTTTTACCTGTTCTCTGTAGGCTAGCATGTGTGGCGAGCCAAAGTGATTTTTGAGGGCATCGGTGTTTTCCCATTTTGGATCAATAAGAAATGGATTGACCTTCACGTGTAATATTATGTAAAATTAAGTTTACTTCCTGAGCCCGGACAAGCCGGTGAAAGCGCAGGAGATCCCGTCTTCAGTGAAATTGAAGGGGGAACCAAAGAGCGATTTTACTGTATCTGCCGAAGAGATTGAGAGAAATTACCATTTATGGATGAGTACACCTTAATTTTGAGGAGGAATTAACTTCATGTATACTAAAGCTGGTGTGGGAATGAGCCATCATCGCAATCCTGTTATGGCCGGGCGAGAGGCCGTCGAAACGGCAATGAAAACCGGCGATATTCAAAAACCGGACTTCGTCTTTATGTTTGCTTCGGTGGGTTATAATCAGCAAGCCCTGGTAAAGTCCGTTCGAGAATCGAGTGGCAATGCACCCCTATGCGGATGCTCCGGCGAGGGTACGATTAGCAGGGGTGAAATAGACGAATCCAATTTTTCCGTAGCCGTCATGGTGCTTAGTTCAGATGAACTGCGCTTTATTAATGGTATGAGTACAGGCCTTAAGGCTGATTCGGCTGGAGTTGGGCATGCTGTCGCCAACACGATCAGCCCTGAGATCAATTCAGACACATTAGCGCTCTTTATATTTTCTGATGGTTTGACCTTCAACTTTGACCGTTTCCTCAATAGTCTTGAAGGAGAGTTGAACCTGGACCATCTCCTTCCTTTATTTGGCGGCGCGGCAGCAGATAACTTGCAGTTGAAACAGACGTATCAATATTATAACGATGACGTTATATCAGACGGTGTGTCCTGGGCATTGCTTTCAGGTAATGCCCGGATCACATGGGCAGTTAATCATGGCTGTGTCTCTACCGGTGTTGAGCATAAAATAACCCGCTGCGAGGAGAATATTATCTATGAAATTGACAATAAACCTGCCCTGGAGGTCCTCAAAGAGTATCTGACCGGTGATGAAATTGCAGATTGGGGAAAGGCCGTTATTCACCTGACCCTCGGCTTTGAAACACCCGGTCATATGGAGGGCTATGATGATTATATGATCCGGTTTATGCCGACCAAAGACGATGAGAAAGGTTCAGTCACGATTCAAACCGAAGTCGTTGAAGGCACAAGTATCTGGATGACACGCAGAGATTATGAAAAAGTAGCCGGTGGAATCGATCGACTGGCAAGTCAAATCAAGACTCAGTTAGGGGAAAGCCCGGCTAAACTGGTATTTCAGTTTGACTGTTGCGGCCGGGGTAAAGTGTTTTTACGTGAGCATCAGAAGATGGAACTTTTAAACAATCTGCAACAACAGATACCCGATGCACCGTGGTTGGGTTTTTACACATTAGGGGAAATAGGCCCTGTGGGACAGGCCAATTGCTTTCATAATTACACCGCCGTTGTCGCCGCTATTTATTAGCACCGTAACCCAGAGAGGTTTCCTGCCATGACAGCAACTCATCCAAAACAGGAGTTGGAAGCGCTCCGTTCCAAGTACAAGCAAGCCAAAGACTTGGCCGATAAATTTCAGGCTGAAAACAGTCAGTTAACCGAACAAGTTAAACGGTTAAGTAAAACTGAGGTTGAGCTCTATGGCATCCAGGGCCAATTGGACACCCAGATGCAATTCTATCACCAACTCTACGAGGTTGGTAAGCAGTTCACAACCACCACAGAGTTAAACGAGATCCTGCAGGTTGCCATCCAGTTCGTCCTCTATGAACTAAATTTCGAGCGCTGCCTGGTACTCATGTACTCTGCCAAGGAGAAAGCCTTCCGGGTCCACGCCTGGGATGGCTATTATGACGAAGATAAACTGGCAGCAGTGGAGACCTTGTATCTTCCTGAAGCGGACCCGACCCTGTTGCAGTTACGAGAGGAGCCCCACCGGGTCTTATGTGACGAAGCCTGCGACCAGGAACAAACACTGGCGCTGGCACGCAAATTTGATATGGACGAATATATCCTCCTGCCCTTAGGCGGAGAGACTGAAAGACCACTGGGTCTTTTAGCGGCCGGGAACACCACTGAAATGCGTTCATTCCAGACGCGGGTTCAGCCGGACGGGGATGCAAATGTTGGTCTGGCCAGCCTGGTCAGTCATGCTTCGGCTGCCATTAATAACGTTAATTTTTATCAAACGCTGCGGGAGAACGAGAAGAGATACCGAACTCTTTTCGAAAATGCCGGCGAGGCTATTTATATTGCCCAGGATGGAAAGATCAAATTTCCAAATCCCAAGACATTAGAGATTTATGGTTATTCAGAAGAAGAATTAAGTTCCAAACCTTTCACATCTTTTATTCACGAGAAAGACCAGCAGATGGTGCTGGACCGCCACAAAAAACGGCTTAAAGGTGAAGCACTTCCCAGTATTTATTCTTTCAGGATTGTCAGTAAGGATGGTGAGATTAAATGGGTGAAAATCAACGTGGTATCTGTCTCATGGGATGGAAGACCCGCTACGCTATGTTTCATGACTGATATCACCGAGCAGATTCAAAATGATGAGATTCTGAGACAGAGCGAAGAAAAATACAGAACCATTCTCGAAAGCATCGAGGATGGCTATTTCGAACTTGACCTTTCCGGAAACCTTAGTTTTTTCAATGATTCCATGTGCAGAATTCTCGGATATCCCAAAAACGAATTAATGGGAATGAATTACAAAACTTACATGTCGCAAGAAACGGCAAAAGAGGTATATGAAATTTTCACCAGGGTATATACCACTGGGGAACCTGATAAATGCTTTAATTGGAGGATTAGAAAAAAAAATGGAGCCGAGGTGTATGTAGAGAGTTCTGTATCCCTGATGGAGGATGCAGCGGGCCAGCGAATAGGATTTCGAGGTATTGGCCGTGATATCTCCGAACGCTATGAAGCCGCGAAAGCGTTAAAGGAAAATGAGGAGAAATACCGCACGCTGTTCGAAGACTCACGTGATGCGATCTTCATCAGTGATCCTAGAGGTAAATTGATTGACGTCAATAAGTCTGTGCTGGATCTCTTCGGCTATACCAGATCCGAGATGGTGCAGTTAAGTTTCTGGGATACCTATGTGAATCCGGACGAGAGGACCAGCCTTTATCAAGCAATAGAGCAAACAGGCACAGTCAGAGATTTTGAACTGAAGCTTCAGACGAAAAACGGCGCCCAAATGGACTGCCTGCTCACGGCCACAGCCCGGCGGGCCGATGATGGCCGTGTTCTGGCCTACCAGGGGATTGTAAGGGATATAACAGAACGGAAACGGGTGGAAGCAGATTTGCAAAAACACCGGGAACATCTGGAGGAATTGGTAGAAGACCGTACGGCTGAACTGGCAAAAGCGAGTCTCCAGGCACAGCAGGCAAGAGAAGCGGCCGATGATGCCAATGCGGCCAAGAGTTCTTTTCTGGCCAACATGAGTCACGAGCTGCGTACCCCCATGAACGCCGTCATCGGGATGACCCATTTAGCCATAAAGACGGAACTGACACCCAAGCAGTACGACTATCTCAGTAAAATCCAGTCGTCCGCCCATTCACTTTTGGGAATCATCAACGATATTCTGGATTTCTCTAAAATCGAGGCCGGTAAACTGGATATGGAGTCAGTGGACTTCAGTTTAGACGATGTCCTGGAAAACCTGACCAATCTGATCACAGTAAGAGCACAGGAAAAAAAGGATCTTGAGGTGTTGTTTGCCATTGACCCGGACGTGCCGCGACTTCTGGTGGGCGATCCGTTACGATTGGGACAGGTTCTCATCAACCTGGCCAACAATGCCGTCAAGTTTACTGAGGCAGGGGAGATAGTGATCTCTACCGAGTTGCTCAAACAGGAAGATGAGCAGGTGACATTGAAGTTTTCAGTCAGAGACACAGGTCTCGGTCTGACGCAGGAACAGATAGCCAGGTTATTTCAGGCCTTCACCCAGGCAGATACCTCAACGACCAGAAAATTCGGCGGCACCGGATTGGGACTTACCATCAGCAAGCGTCTGGTGAACATGATGCATGGAGAAATCTGGGTTGAAAGTGAACCCGGTCAGGGCAGTACCTTTATGTTTACGGCTACTTTTGGCTGTGGACGGGAAAAGGATAAGGACCGGTTCAAGCCTTTACCCGACCTGCGGGGCATGAAGGTCCTGGTTGTTGATGATAATGCCACCTCAAGGGAGATTCTAGAGAGCATCTTAACATCTTTTTCCTTTGAGGCGAGTTTGGCTTCTTCCGGAGAGGAAGGATTGACAGAGCTTGAAAACGCCGATGAGAAACATCCCTATAAACTGGTTATCATGGACTACAGGATGCCGGGAATAGATGGCATTGAAGCAGCCAGGCGCATTAAGCAGCACACGAATCTCAAGACTATCCCGGCCGTTGTCATGGTGACCAATTATGGCACCGAAGAGGTCATGGAAATGGCTGATGAGGCCGAACTTGACGGTTTTCTCCTAAAACCGGTAAACCCGTCGGTACTGTTTGATGCGATTATGCATGCTGTTGGCAAGGATGTTCCCAAACGATCTCTCACGCCCCGGGAAGATGATAGGGAATGTGTGCCGCTCCAGAAGATCAGGGGAGCCCGGGTGCTGCTGGTGGAGGATAATGAAATCAACCAGCAGGTTGCGAAAGAAATCCTTGAGGCTGCGGGTCTGAATGTTTCCCTGGCGAATAACGGCCAGGAAGCGGTTGAGGCCGTGAGATCGGGCGCCTTTGATGCAGTTTTGATGGACGTGCAGATGCCGGTCATGGACGGATATACGGCCACCCGTGAAATCCGTAATTGGGAAGACCAATTCCGCATTCCGCATTCCGCATTCCGCATTCCTATCATTGCAATGACCGCCCACGCCCTGACCGGTGATCGAGAGAAATCTCTAAAAGCCGGTATGAACGATCATGTTACCAAACCGATAGATCCTGAGGTACTGTTTCGAACCCTTGGAAAATGGCTGAAAAAATCAGGCTATGTGGCAACCGGGGAGGAGAGTACAGCGGAAACCATGATCAAAACAAGAGTGGCGCCTAATGATAAGTTGGATTTTCCTGATCTGGATGGGATTAATGTAAAGGCCGGTATTGAACGACTTTTGGGCAACAAAAAGTCATATCGCCGAATTCTCCTGAGATTCCGACAGGACTTTGAAAATGCTGCTGAGAGCATAAGGAATCTGATTGATGAAGAAAAGTATGATGAGGCTGAAATCCTGGCACACTCAATAAAAGGGGCAGGGGCCAATATCGGGGCTGAAGGACTTCAAGCGACAGCCGGGGCTCTGGAAAAGTGGATCAAGGATGGGGGAAAGGGATTGCCGGAGAAAAAGTTTATGGAATTCTCTGATGAACTTGACAGGATGATGACCTCCTTATCTTCTCTGGTGCGAGATGAAGATCCGTCCGTGGAAGTGGAAAAAGAATCTGTGATGCTCCCACCTGAAATCGCAAAAGAAATTGCGGACCGCATACGAAATGCAGTTGATGTTGGAGATGTGACCGAATTATCCGAGATTGCTACGGAATTATCCGCCCGAACAGATGGTTCATCTCAGTACGAAGCAAAAATCGCCCAACTCGCGGAAGATTTTGATTTTGATGGACTCGTCCAACTGGCCGATAGCATAGAGAAGGGCAGCCAATAAACAGGAGTACGAAATGAATGATGAACAGGATAAATCTTCAAACAACCAGGAACAACCCGAGCAGATATTGCTGGTGGACGATAATACAACGAACCTACAGGTTCTGCATGAAACCCTTGCCGGGCTCGATTATAAATTCCTCATTGCCAAGAATGGCGAAAGCGCCCTTGCGATTGCCCACAAGGCCAAACCCTCGCTGATCTTGTTAGATATTATGATGCCGGGAATTGACGGATTCGAGGTGTGCCGCCAATTGAAAGCCGATCCTGAAACAGGCGGTATACCTGTAATTTTTTTAACGGCTTTGAGCGATACGAAAGACAAGGTGAAAGGATTTGAACTTGGGGCGGTCGATTATGTGTCTAAACCGTTTCAGGCCGAAGAAGTCATCGCCAGGGTGAACACCCATTTGACAATCAACCGTTTAAGAAAGAGCCTTGCGGAAAAAAATAGAGAGTTGAAATCGACAAATGATCTCTTAGAGGAAAAAGTCCAGGACCGAACAGCCGAATTAGCCGAATTGAACCTCATTTATGAACGCTTTGTACCAGGGGAGTTCATAAGTCTGTTGAATAAAGAAAGTATTAATGAGATCAGGCTCGGGGACCAGATAAAACAGAAGATGACCGTGATGTTTGCCGATGTCAGGGGCTGGACGGCGCTCTCTGAAAGTATGTCGCCTCAGGACAACTTCAAATTTATCAATGGGTACCTGTCGCGCGTCAGTCCCGTTATTAAGGAACATAAAGGATTCATTGACCAGTATTACGGGGATGGTGTGATGGCCCTTTTTCCCGGCGCGCCTGATGATGCAGTGACTGCGGCTATCGCCATGCACAGAGTTGTTGATGAATATAATGAAGAACGGGAAAGACATGGTCTTCAGCCCATGGGTATCGGTGTGGGTCTCCATCTCGGCGACCTGATGCTCGGTATTATCGGAAGCGAAGAGCGTATGCAGGGTGCAGTAGTGGCTGATGTGGTCAATCTGGCGGCACGGATTGAGGGACTGACCAGGCTCTATGGGTCTTCGGTTACCCTCAGCGAACTGACCTTTTCACAACTTAAAGATCCGGATAAATATCTGCACCGTTTTGTAGATAAGATACAGGTAAAAGGCAAAAAGAAACCCGTGTCTGTGTATGAGGTATTCGATGGAGATCCCCAACCAATAGCAACGCTAAAAGAGCAAACCAAGGCGGACTTCGAAGAAGGGCTTAGTCTTTATTATGATAAAAAGTTCTCTGAATCGAGCGTCAAATTTAACAAAGTGCTGCAGGACAATCCCCAGGACAAGGCCGCCCGCATCTATCTCGAACGCTGTGCCAACTATATGGTAAAAGGTGTTCCCGAAGACTGGACAGGGGTAGAAATTCTAACGAAAAAATAGTTCATGATTAGGGCTTGTGCAAAAATAACTTCATCTTTTGCATTCCATCTTCAATCTTAAGCAAGATTTTTTTATAGAAGTTCATCCGCCTGTTTCCAGGTGCACAGATAATATTTTGCCATAGGAAGAGTGAGGTTATGAAGTTGCTGACGAGGTGGAGGCTAAAATCAAAAATGAATTGAAACCTGGGCCGAGACCGAAGAGGGTGAAGAGTGGTCAGAGGTGGAAAAGAAGGTAGAACTCAAGATTCGAAAGATAATCAAGGATTGGGCTGAAAAGTAGGGCTTCCGCGTTATCTCAAATTACCTGCCTCAGAGTAGAGCAGGGCAAAAGATACTATTCCCCTGACTCAATTAGCTGCAGGAACGCTTTTACCGGGGGCGACAGGTCAACATCCCGGGGGAAGATGGTATCGGTCTGCACAAGGATAGGCCCTTCCTTTACGCGTACAGGCTTGAGCAGACCCAGGGAAGCCTCTAATCTGATCTCCGGCATGTAGAGAAACGAGATGCCCTCTCCCTTTATAATATATTCTTTGATGAATTCCACGCTACCGGCCTCTAAGAGAACAGACGGGCTGATGTCATGGGAACTCAGGAGGGAGAGGACCGCATATCTGGAGCCAGAGCCGTTTTCCCTTATTATGATGGGCTCTTTATGTAGATCATGAAGAGAGACCTCCTCACGTTTGGCAAATCTATGTTGCGGAGATACTACTAAGCAGAATTCTTCCTTTGTATAGGGGATCACCTTTAACTTGCTCTTATACGGGAGTCTCCCTATGGTTCCCACGTCATATTTGAATTTCAGGACCCCATCAGCAACCTCCTGAGAACTCCCAACCTTCAGGATTACCTTCACCTTAGGAAAACGCTTCTGGAAACGGGACAGGAGTCCCGGCATTAGATGTCTTGCAAAACTACGGGTAGTCCCTATGGTGAGAGAGCCATGAGTCAGGTCGGCATATCCCTTGAGGACATATTCCATCTCTTCAACGATCTCGAACATCCTTTCGGCATAACCGAAAAGGACCTCACCTGCATCGGTAAGCTCTAGACCCTTTCCTGATTTCCTGAAGAGCTTGACCTCCAGGTCCTGCTCCAAGGATTTTATCTGCATGGTTACCGCTGGCTGGGTAACATAGAGGGATTGGGCCGCCTTGGTTATGCTCCTTTCCCTTGCCGATAAAAAAAAGGCTCTGAGCTGGTTGAGATTGATTCGCATGGTCGTCCTATAAGTAAAACTTTCTGTATATAAGAAAATCTTATACGAATATAAAAATAAATGGTTTGACATGTCAACAAAAAAGCGAAGAATGTTTAAAGGGAATTGAGGAATTGAGGAATTGAGGAATTGAGGAATTTAGGGATTGGGGAATTGAAGGATTGAGATGAGAGGGTTTCCATGACACCCCATCGCGTCATGTTCTGGCAGATCGAGAACGTTTGGATCTTCTACGTCTTGGCGGGCTTAGCCACGGGTCTATTTCTTGCTGGCGTGGTCGCCTACGTCACTGTATGGAAAAAGAGCTCAGGATCATTAGAGATTCCTTTTTCAAAGGAGGCGCTCAAGAGGATGACCCTGGATGTATTCTTAGGGCGGCGCGTGCTTCAGGGGGATATAGCAGCAGGCTTGATGCATCTTCTCATCTTCTGGGGCTTTCTGTCCCTTTTCATCGGCACTTCTCTGCTGGCCATCCATCACTATATCTTTACTTTCTTAGAGGGTACGGCGCATCTGATCTTTTCTTTTGGATTGGAGGTTGGGGGGCTAATGCTCCTGATAGGGATTATCTGGGCCCTCATTCGCAGATATCTCCAGCGTGTTCCCAGGCTTGAAAGGAGGTTGGAGGATGCCGTTGTACCTTTGTGGTTGTTGCTGGCGGCCTTCTCAGGCTTTATTCTGGAGGGTCTTCGACTTACCGTTGAGCAACCCCCGTGGGGCGTCTGGTCATTTGTGGGCTGGCGTTTGAGCGGCCTTTTTTCACCCGCTGGGGCCGAGTGTCTCTATCCATATCTCTGGTGGGGACACACCGTTCTATGCCTCGGTTTTATTGCGGTGATCCCTTATACCAAATTATTTCATATTATGGGGGCGCCCGCAGGCATTTATCTCCAAGGCGCTTCCAAACCGACCGTTCCGGCTATGGAGGAAGACGCAGGCGAGTTTGATCTGGGCGACGCGATTTTCTTTGACGGCTGCATGCGATGCGGCAGGTGTGTGGAGGCCTGTCCGTCCACGGGGGCCGGCGAGCCTTTTGCTCCCCGGGATTTTGTTCAGGCTATGCGGCAGGCCTTGTGGCAGGAACATTTTCCATTGGGAGATATCCGGTTTATGGGCCGGAAAGAAGAAAACAAGATGGATGAAAACCTCTGGTACTGCACGACCTGCAGGGCCTGCCTTGAGGTCTGCCCGGTCTACGGTGCCGCCTTCGAGGTGGTGAGCAAGAAAAGGGTGCTGGCCGTGGAAGAGGGAACGCAGATACCCAAGCTAATGAACCAGACACTTGAGAAGCTTTTCAAATACAATAATCCCTGGGAGTCTTCCAAACGGAAGCGGGGGGCCTGGGCGGATGGGCTTGAACTGATTGATCTCACAAAAAGGGGTGCAGAAGCCGATCTCTGCTACTTCGCAGGATGCACTACCTCTTTTGATGACTCGGCCCAGGTGATTGCCCGATCGTTTTCAAAGGTCCTCCAGATTGCCGGTGTGAATTTCGGCATACTCGGAAAGAAAGAACCGTGCTGCGGAGACATTGCCCGGCGGGTGGGTGAGTTAGGGCTGTTTGAGGAGCAGAGGGAGGGCAGTGAGGAACTTTTTGACAAATACGGCATCACCGAGGTGGCGACCTCTTCGCCCCACTGCTTCCATACATTCAAGAACGAATATCCGGAAACGTCTTTCAGGGCCCGCCATTACACCCAGATTTTACGGGCGCTGATGGCCGATGGAAAGCTTAGATTCAAAAAGGGGATGGAGGCGACGGTTACTTACCACGATCCCTGTTACCTGGGCCGGCATAATCGGATTTTTGATGAGCCAAGAGAGATTATTCGCGCCATCCCGGGGATCAGCCTGACGGAGATGAACCACTACCGGGCTGACAGCCTCTGCTGTGGCGGCGGCGGTGGGAGGATGTGGCAGGACCTGCAGGGCGAGGTCAAGATGAGCGAGGTCCGGATCCGGGAGGCCGAGGCAACCGGCGCAGAGATCCTAATCACCGCATGCCCCTTGTGTCTCATTATGCTGGAAGATGCGCGCAAGGCAGTGGGGCTGAAAGAACCCTTCCGTGTCATGGACCTCAATGAACTGGTACTGCAGGCACTAATAAAATTGAAAATTGAATATTAATATGTTGCGAGTTTCAAGTTTCCAGTTTCAAGTTTCAAACTCGGAGGAACAGGATGGATGATGTGCTGATATTGGGAGAAGTTAAAGAGGGATCGCTGGATCTGAAGACCCTCGAATTGATGGGTGCGGGTAAGAAACTGGCCGGCGAACTGGGCGGTGAGTTTTCCCTCCTGCTGATAGGGGACTCGGTTTCAGAGATGGCCGATGAGGCCCTTCCCTATGGCCCGTCTAAGGTTTATAAGCTGGAACACCCTTTGCTTCAGGGCTTTAAGGCCGATCTATGGGTGATGTCCCTGGAACAGGCCTGCCGAGAGATCAACCCGAAAATTCTTCTCATGAGCCACTCTTTTATGGGTATGGAGCTGGGCCCGAGACTGGCCTGTCGATTGAACACCCGGCTGACTACCGATTGCATCGACCTGTCCATTGATCCTGGAGACGGACTTTTGCTACGAACCAAGCCGGTTTCAGGGGGCAATGCCATATCGGTGTTCAAGTGTTCGGGTGAGCCGCAACTGGCTACGGTGAGGGGAAAAGTCTTTGCACCGGCCGAGTTGGGTGAGGCGAACGGAGAGATCGTGGATATCAAGGCGGAAATCGATGAATCCATGATCAAGGTGGAATCCCTCGAAATTGTCAGGGAAGAAATTGTTGCCCTGGATAAGGCGGATGTGGTGGTATCCGGTGGCGCAGGTCTTGGGGAGGAAGACGGGTTTGAACTGCTTGAGGAGCTGAGAGAGGCCTTAAGCAAATCATTTGACAATGTTATGATCGGGTGCAGTCGGGTTGCCGTTGATAAGGGCTGGATCTCTTCCGACCATCAGGTGGGTCTGACCGGCACGATGATCTCTCCTGATATCTATGTAGCAGTGGGGATATCTGGAGCCATTCAACATCTGGTGGGCATGGTTCATGCCAAAAAGATCATCGCCATCAATACGGATCCGGGCTGTAATATGTTGAAAGTGGCGGATTACGGTGTTGTTGAAGATTATGAAGAAATCATACCGGCGCTTATAGAGAAACTGGAGGAGTTGTCATGACAGAGATAAGAATTATCGTCTGCGCCAAACAGATTCCTGATCCGGAAGCGCCGCTTTCCGATGTGAGCGTGGATGCAGAAAAAATGGAAGTAATCGTTGATGCGCCTCAGGTCATCAGCCCTTTTGATGAAAATGCCTTAGAGGCGGCAGTTCGGCTGAAGGAAGAGGGGGGCGGGAAAATATCGGTCCTGAGTCTGGGCAAAAAAGTTTCGGACACGGTATTGCGAAAAACCTTAGCGGCAGGCGCCGATGAGTTGATTCTTCTCGAAGACGACAATTTTGAAAACCTTGACAGCCATTCCACGGCGGCTGCCCTGGCCGGTGCCATCCGAAAGATTGGCGAATACGATCTGGTTCTGACCGGAAGGCAGGCCGGAGACTGGGATTCCGGTCAGGTAGGTCTGATTCTCGGTGAAATGCTTACGGTTCCCTGCATCAATCTGGCCCGGGACATCAGTGTAGAGGATGGGAGCGTTGTGGTCAAGAAGAGCGTTCCCGAAGGGTATGAAAGAGTGAAAGCTCAAATGCCGGCCTTAATAACGGTAAGCAATGAGGTTGGGGAGCTGAGGTATATTTCCAGGACCAAAATGTTAAAAATGATGAGAGGTGCACGTTCCATTCCCTCATGGAGCGCTGAGGATCTTGGTGTAGCTCCGGAAGCCCTGCAGAAGATGGGCATCACGGCCCTCTCTTCACCCCCTGATATGGGAAGGGATTGCCAGGTTATTGAGGGCTCCCCCGATGAACAGGCCGAAAAATTAGCCGCGGTTTTCCAGGGCCTGAGATGATGTTCTTGATCTTCGACAAGTATCATATGAGTAGTTTATAATCTTTAAAAAGGAATAGGAGGAGGTAAATAGAATGGCGGACAAATCTTACGATGCAGTAGTTATCGGCGGTGGACATCATGGGACGACTATCGCCCCTTATCTGGCCAAAGCCGGTTTGTCAGTAGGGGTTTTTGAACGGCTGGATCATCTCGGCGGCGGCGCCGTATCCTATGATGATTCCCCGGCGCCCGGGTTTCGGGGCAATTTCTGTGCCCACTTTACACGCTATTACGGGCACCCGGCCTACAAGGAATTTAACCTTCGCGATGAGGGCCTGGAATATGTTTTTCCGGATACCAATGAAGGGGCCGTCTTTGATGATGGCACTTCCTATGTGGCCTATGCAGGTTATCCGGTGGTGGATCCTAAAACGGGGAAAACAGAGTACAGCGAAACGAACGTAAAAAAGACCTATGATCAGATTGCCCGTTTCTCCAAGGCCGACGCGGAAGCCTATCTGTACTGGACGGAAAAATACAACGATTACATCAGACCGGCATTTCATGAGTTTCGATTTGCTGTGCCCACACCCTATGGTGTGCCGGATGCCCTGGAAAAGTTAATGACCAATCCCGAGACCGGGTTTGATCCGTCCATGCAGTTCATGACCGCCAAGGAATGGGCCCACTATATCTTTGAGAGCCCTGAACTGAGGATCTTGACCATGAGAGGGTTCCTCACATCCAGCGGCATCTACCCCGACGATGTACCGGGCATTATGTATGCCTTTGCAACGCTTCATTTAGTGTTGGGATGGGAGACAGCGGCCATTGCCAAAGGCGGAACCCAGTCCATTACGGATTCCCTTGTCTCGGCGGGCAAAAAACTGGGGGTTGAATATTTCATCAATTCGGAAGTGGATAAACTCCTGATTGATAGCGGCAAGGCCAAAGGCATCAAATTATTAGATGGTACCGAAATCGAGGCCAAACAGATGGTGGTATCTGACAACGCCACACCCCAGTTGTTCCTCCGTATGATCGGCGAAGAGCATCTGTCCACTCAGATGAAGCGTAAAGTGGATAGCTATTTCTTTGATCGCGCACAGCTCTTCTGGGGACCCATAGGCGTGCATGAGCTGCCTCAATACACGGCGGCCAGGGACAACCCCGATATCAATTGCACTCCGCGGACATACTATCTGCCCAAGGATCTGGGATATACGGAAGACAAGTACATGCACGAAATTTTTCTGCTGGGAATGCCTTCCAAGTTTCACCTACTGTCGGCTCCCGACAGTATCTGGGACCCCACCCGGGCTCCTGAAGGAAAACACAGTATCCATGTGGAGGAATTTACCGCTCCTGCACGCCTTTTCTCCAGGAAGGAGTGGCGGCAGCTGCATGATGAGTTCGTGGACGATATGATGGAACAATGGCAGAAATACGCACCCAACATGACCAAAGACAATCTCATCGGAGAGCGTGTAGCAACCCCCATCGATATTCAGGACACCCATCTCGACATGAGAGAAGGGGGCTGGTCCGAAGGCAACTGCGGCGGGTCCCAGAGTGGCCGTTTCCGGGGGTTGCCGGGTGGCCTCAAGACTTTTATCGATGGTCTGTATATGTGTTCCTCGGGGGTGGCCGGCGGACCGGCCATTGGACGGGGCTCCAGCTACAACTGTTATCAGGTGATCGCCAAAGACTACGGGCTTCGCATGCCGGAATATTAAGATTGATGATTTATGATTGTTGATTGATGATTGGTTTTTTCAATCATCAATCAACAATCCATTGAGGAGTTTGAACATGCGTTTGAAGGACAGGGTAGCCATCGTGACCGGAGGGGCCCGGGGATTGGGCAGGGCGTTTGCGCTTCGGCTGGCGGAGGAAGGCGCGCGGATCATGGTCATGAATATCGTGCTCATAAACAAAGATCTGGAAGATATGAAAGAAACAGTGCGGCTGATCAGAGATATGGGCGGCGACGCGCAGTTTTTTGAGGGGGATGTTACCAGTGAGGCGGAATGCATGGCCATGGCGGAAAAAACCATCGGCTCATTCGGCAGAATCGACATCCTCATTAATAATGCCGCCATTTATGACGGGCTCGTGCGGAAACCCTTTGATGAAATTTCCCTGGACGAATGGGACCGGGTCATGGGGGTGAACGTCAAAGGCGCTTTCCTGGCAACCCGGGCCGTATTTCCTCACATGAAGACGCAGCAGTATGGAAAGATCATCAATCTCTGCTCAGAAACGGCCTTTACCGGCTCTCACGGCTTTGTGCACTATGTTACTTCAAAGGGGGGAATCCTGGCCCTGACCCGGTCGCTGGCTGTCGAGTTGGGTCCCCATAACATCTGCATCAATTCCGTCGCTCCCGGTTTTACGGATACGGAGGCCAGCCGTTCCCTGGCGGATGTAGACAAATACGACACCTCCAAAACGCCTCTCAAGCGCGTGGGAACGCCTGAAGACATCACAGGAGCTGCCCTTTTCTTAGCTTCGCCGGAAAGTGATTTCATCACCGGACAGACCGTGGTGGTGGATGGGGGAAGGTATATGCATTGAACGAGGGACAAGGCATAAGGCGAAAGGCACAAGGGAAGCATTTGGTTCCCACCTGCCCGATGCGGTGTCAGAGATAGTCCTGGATGGAAATTGTGACGGCAGGTGATAGGGATTGGACCGCAGGTTAAATGTAGCGGCAATAAAAACTGCAACCAAGGCAAATCAACAATCAACAATCGACAATCATCAATCAAAAGGCATAGTTCGTGGAAGTAGTAGCGCCATTAAAAGAAGCATCAGAGATGATACGGGATGCCGGCGGTGAAGCGTTCAAGCTCTGTTTTCAGTGCGGGCTTTGTACTGTCAGCTGTCCCTGGAATAATGTCAGGACATTAACTCCCCACAAGATGATCTGTCAGGCGAAATTTGGCCTTGCTGATATAGATGATGAGGGATGGTGGTTGTGCTCGACGTGCAACATGTGTGTCAGTCGATGTCCTCGGGGTGTTTCCATTACGGATATTATGCGGTCGGTTCGAGTCATCGTTCTGGAATACCAGTACAGCATGGCCCAATCAAGCCTCAGAAATGCCATGGGGAGTTTGAGCGGAAACGGGAATCCATGGGGTGAAGAACAGGAGAAACGTTCTGCCTGGGCGCTGGATATGAATATCAGAACCTTCACTCAGGATATGGATCTGCTATACTTTCCCTGCTGTGTCCCTGCCTATGACCCCAGGCTTAGAAGCATTGCCCGGGCCACATCTAACATCCTGCAAAACACAGGGGCGAGTTTTGGCATCCTCGGGGCCAAGGAAAACTGCTGTGGTGAGAGTATCTGCAAGGCGGGTAATAACGATCTGTTCGAAACTCTGGCAAAGGGTAATATTAATGCCTTCAACGAGAATGGCGTAAAGGAAATCGTTGTCAGTTCTCCACATTGCTATACTACGTTTAAGGACGAATATCCCGGTCTTGGTGGAAAGTATGAGGTCATCCATTTTACGCAGTATTTGGCGAAGCTTGTTGACGAGGGAAAACTCCAGTTCCATAGGAAATATAATAAAAAGGTGGTCTATCATGACCCCTGCTATCTCGGGCGTCATAATGGGATATATGATGAACCACGAGAGGTCCTGAGAAACATTCCCGGTCTGGAGTTAATGGACGAGGTTGATGCTCGTGAAAATAGTCTCTGTTGCGGTGGCGGTGGGGGACGGATATGGATGGAAACCAAAAAGGGTGAGCGGTTTTCAGATATCCTGGTTGATCAGGCCATTTCATTGGGGGCAGAGGTTTTGGCTACTGCCTGCCCATACTGTCTGCTTAATTTCAGGGACAGTGTATTGAATGCTGATAAGGAAATTAGCCTTGAAGTCAAGGATATTTCAGAGATTGTTCAAGAAATGCTTTAAAGTGATAGCGAAAGAGTATGCCTAAGAACGATAACTCAATTCAAGCCCCAATCCCGACCCCGAACAAAGTGGGTGCCGTTATGGTGGTGGGTGCCGGGGTGAGCGGGATACAGGCCGCGTTAGATACGGCCAACTCGGGCTTCAAGGTCTATCTCGTTGAAAAAGGTCCGGCCATTGGCGGCAGGATGTCCCAATTGGATAAGACCTTTCCCACCAATGATTGTTCCATGTGTATCCTCTCACCCAAATTTATTGAGTGCGCGACAAACCCCAATATATCAATTATAACTGACGCCCAGGTTGAGGGTATTGAGGGCGAGGCCGGGAATTTTGAAGTAAGCCTGCTTCAAAAACCAAAATATGTTGACCCGACAAAATGTACCGGATGCGGGACTTGTGCTGAGTATTGCCCGGTAAATATTCTCGATGGCTATAATGAAAACCTGTCTACATTAAAGGCTATTCATCTTGCCTTTCCCCAGGCAGTGCCCGCGGTATCTACAATTGATCTCTCACGCTGTCTTTACCTCCTGAGGACTGAGTGCCAGATCTGTGTCCCTGTATGCAGGAATAAGGCCATAGACTTTCATCACCGCGAAGAGAAGCTGAAAATCGAGGTCGGCAGCGTAATCTTAGCCCCTGGTTACGAACCATTTGAGCCCCGGCTGCAGAGCCAGTACGGTTATCCAAGGCTGATAAACGTGGTTACCAGCCTCGAATTGGAACGTTTGTTGAGCGCCTCAGGTCCCAACCGGGGGACTTTGCGCAGGCCATCGGACGGGAAACCACCTGAGAAGATAGCCTGGATTCAATGCGTCGGATCACGGGATACCAATACGGGCAATACCTACTGTTCGGCGGTCTGCTGTATGTATGCCATGAAACAGGTAATCCTGTCCAAGGAGCATATCCCTGATCTCAACGCCCTTATCCTGCACAATGATATCCGAGCCTATGGGAAGGGGTTCGAAGGCTATTATGAAAGGGCCCAGAATACTCCGGGGGTCCGGTTTGTCTGGAGTAAGGCCTCGGTTTTAGGGGAACAGCCCGAGACCGGAAACGTGGTGCTAAGATATCGTGTCAATGGCGCTGAAGTAAAGGATGAGGAATTCGATCTTGTTGTCCTTTCTGTTGGCCTCTGCTCGCCTGAGAGCAATAGAGAGCTCGCGGATAAACTATCTGTCAGCATAAATCAATACGGATTTTGTGAGAGATCCGGTTTTTCTCCTATTGAGACCTCCCGGTCTGGCATCTATGCCTGCGGGGCGTTTCAGGCCCCTATGGATATCCCGGATTCGGTCACCATGGCAAGTGGAGCTGCATCACTCGCTTCACAGCTACTCTCTGAACAGAGAGGAACCTTAATTTCCGAAAAGTCATACCCGCCCGAGCGGGATGTCAGTGGAGAACCTCCGAGAGTTGGTGTCTTTGTCTGTGACTGCGGTACCAATATTGTCAAGGTGGTGGATGTTGCAGGGGTTGTTGAATATGCTAAAAACCTGCCCGGAGTTGTCCATGCTGAAGAGGACACATTCACCTGTTCCATTGATTCTATCTCCCACATGGTTGAAGTTATCAAAGAAAAAAGGCTCAACAGGTTAGTGGTAGCCGCGTGCACACCAAGGACCCATGAGCCGGTCTTTCAGGACGTGCTCAGACAGGCGGGCTTGAATCCGTATCTGTTTGAGATGACCAATATCAGAGAGCACTGTTCCTGGGTCCATATGGGGGAGAAGAAAAAAGCGACCCGAAAAGCAGAGGATCTCGTGAGAATGGCTGTTTTCAAGGCAGAACTGCTGAAACCCCTGCCGCAGTTGTCTTATGAGGTCACCGGAACGGCCTTAGTGATAGGGGGAGGCATCTCCGGAATGGTGAGCGCCCTGGCCCTGGCCCACCAGGGGGTCAAGGTATATCTGATTGAAAGAGGAGAAGAGCTTGGGGGCTTGGCCAGACGTATCTGTTATTCCATGGAAGGGGATGATGTTCGGACCTATGTTCAGGACCTCATCAGAGAGGTTTATTCCAATCTCCTGATCCAGATTTATACTGAGGCCGATCTGGTCGATTTTTCCGGGTACGTGGGCAATTTTTCTACCAAAATAGGTGTAGGAAAGTGTAATATGCTCAAGGAGATCAACCACGGTGTCACCATTATTGCCACCGGCGCCGAGGAATTCAGGCCTGCGGAGTATCTTTATCAGGAAGATTCGCGTGTCTTGACCCTGCTTGAATTGGAAGATGAAATAGAAAGAGGAAGTGAAAGGATAAGAAACTCTAATACATTTGTCATGATTCAGTGTGTGGGCTCAAGGGATAAAGAGCGGCCATACTGCAGCAGGGTATGCTGTTCTCAGGGCATAAAGGATGCACTGGCGCTGAAAAAGATCAATCCGAATATGGAGATCTATATCCTTTATCGGGATATGAGGACCTATGGATTCAGGGAGGATTATTACCGGGAAGCCGCGGACCAGGGGGTGATCTTTATCCGTTATGACGCTGATGACAGACCTGAGGTGGAGGTGGTTGAGGAAAACGGCAGGTCTGTTCTGAGGGTTCTTATAGCAGAACCTGTACTGGGAAAACGTTTGATGTTAGATGCCGATATGCTGGCCCTTGGTGTGGCGACGGTCCCCCCAACGGGCAGCAGAAAATTGTCACAACTGCTCAAGGTTCCCTTAAATGAGGACGGTTTCTTTATGGAGGCCCATATGAAGCTCCGCCCTGTTGATTTTGCAGTAGATGGGATCTTTATGGCCGGCCTTGTACATAGCCCCAAGTTTATTGATGAGAGTGTTGCCCAGGCTAAGGCAGCCGCATCACGGGCTATGACCATATTGTCAAAAGACGAGATAATGGCCGATGGCATTATCTCTGCGGTGAACGGGCAAAAATGCACCGGCTGTGGGGTTTGTGAGGAGATCTGTTCCTTTAATGCCATAGATGTCGATCCGGAGGATAAGGTAGCTGTGATCAATAATGCCCTATGCAAAGGGTGCGGGCTATGCTCCTCCTCCTGCAGGAGCGGAGCCCTCGATATCATGGGGTTCAGTGAAGAGCAGACCATGACGTTGATTGAGGCGGTGACAGGGTGAGTCACAATTTTAGTCCCGCAAGGCGGGATTGCATTTTGGATTGCGGATTAAAGAATTTGCAATGCCAATCGGTTGAAGATTTCTGAACAAAACCTGAAAAGCATTTTCAGGGTTTCGTTTACGCATTAAATAGCATAGATCCGCGTCTATCTGCGTAAATCTGCGTCCCATACATTTATTGAGAGGACCATCATGTTTGGCTGGAAAGGAAAAATGTTGAGAGTCGATCTTTCGCGGAGAAACTGCTCTGTGGAGGAGACGCCGTCTGATTTGATCAGGGATTATATGGGCGGGCGTGGCGCGGGTGTGAAGATACTCTTTGACGAGATTGATCCGAGGATCGATCCCCTTGGCCCTGAAAATAAATTGATCTTTGCCACCGGTCCTCTTGTTGGAACAGGGGTTCCGGCCGGTGGGAGATACATTGTTGTATCCAAATCACCCCTGAGCGGCGCAATCGCCAATCCCTGTTGCGGCGGATACTTCGGGCCGAATCTAAAATTTGCAGGTTATGATCTTCTGATCATTGAGGGGAAGTCGCCAGAGCCCGTTTACCTGTTTATCCGTAACGATGTTGTTGAGATCAGATCTGCGGATCAGTTGTGGGGAAAGTGGGCTACGGAAACTGAGAGATTGCTCAGAGCGGAGATGAGTGAGGATTTTGACGAGTGGGAACTCAATAATATGAGTATCGTAACCATCGGTCCTGCAGGAGAGAATCTGGTCAAGTTTGCCTGTATTATGTCTGACGGGGGCAGGGCTGCCGGGCGGTCCGGTCTCGGCGCGGTTATGGGGTCGAAGAACCTAAAGGGCTTGGCTGTCAGTGGTACAGGGGAAGTGAAAATTGCGGATGTTGATGGGTTCAAGAAGGCGGTCATGGATTTCTTTGAAGAGGGCAGGGCGAACGAGACTCTGGAGAAGAGACGCAGGTGGGGCACGTGGAGCCTTCCAGGCCGGGCCAATAAGACCGGGACTCAGGCCGCCCTCAACTTTCAGTCCGGGTATTTTGAACCATTCACTAAATTCGAAGACCCGGATTTTATCCGCGACAGCATCCGGGTGAGGGATGAGGCATGCTTTGGCTGTCCTTTTGCGTGCAGTAAGAGGAGCCGGATAGAAGATCTGGCATACCCGGGTACCACCAAAGGACCGGAACATGAGTCGATGGCCCTTTTGGGGTCCAACTGCGGCATTGGCGATCTGGATGACATATACAGGGCCAATTATCTCTGCAACGAATTAGGGATGGACACGATTTCTGCCGGAGCAATTATCTCTTGTGCCATGGAGCTTTTTGAAAAGGGGTACCTTCCGGAGAAAGATATCGGATACCCTCTGAGTTTCGGCAGCAACGAGTCTATGTTTCAGTTAATGCGAAAGACGGCCCTGCGTGAAGATTTCGGAGATTTGCTCGCTGAAGGAGGGGATGCATTAGCACAGAAGTACGGTCACCCCGAACTTTTTATGGGGATCAAAGGGATGGGTATGCCTGCCTGGCATCCCCAGGGAATTGAAGTCATCGGTCTGCAATACGCCACAAATAATGTCGGGGGCTGCCATACTAAGGCGACGTTGCCCTTTTATGAGGGTCGGAAAGACCCGAAACACCATGTGAGGTTGACAAAGCAGGATCAGGACTATATTGCTGTGGTTGATTCCAGCGTTTTATGCTGGATTATCTATCATGGGCCCCTATGGGGTGAAAAACTCCTTTCCTGGCTCCAGATTACCACTGGTATCGATTACACAGAAAATGATTTATCCCTGATTGGTGAAAGAATTTGGAACTTAGAACGAATATTCAATCTAAAAGCAGGGATCAGCAAAAAAGATGACAGGCTCCCCAAGAGAATAACCGACGAACCGAGAGTGAAGAATCAGGTGGTCCATCTCGATAGAATGTTGCCTGAATACTACAAATTTAGGGGTTGGGATGAGAATGGGATTCCCACACCTGAAAAACTACAACAGTTAGGCCTTGAAAAGGAAGGGGCAGGGTTGTGAGGATAAAGATAGATCATTTGAAATGTACCGGGTGCAAGCTCTGTGAGGTTGTCTGCTCTTTGCAGCACACGGAAGCGGTCAATCTCTGGAGATCGAGAATAAGGGTATTTATAACGGAAGATTATTGTCTTCCTGTGATAGGAGGACCATATACAGAGGCCATGTGCAATTCAAAGGATGTGGTTTTTGTAGAGGGGAAAGAGATCGATGGGTGTGTTGTGTGCAGGGCTTCATGCCCGGCTAAGTCTATATTTAAAGAACCTGACACGGCCATTCCCTTGAAATGCGATTTCTGCGGTGATCCTCCTGACCCCCAATGCGTTGCCTGGTGCGATGCTGACGCATTGACTATTTGTGATTGAAACTTGGGTGAAAGGCATCTGTTTTTTGCCTGTTTCAGGATCCCGAAACTTGAAATTTGAAATTTGAAATTAGATAATGCATTTACATGTTTCTGTTTTCCCAATTTCAAGCTTTAGATTTGACAGGCTCATAAAAAGTCATTGATCCTTTTTTGTCATTCCCGCGAACGCGGGAATCCAGGGATCTCGCCTGGTGGAATGGAAAATAGCCGTTTATGGATCGACACCACTTAACCAGTTAGCTTTGTCAAGGGTAAGGGCCAAAGGTCGGGCTGTATCTCAATGGGAGCCCTTCCGTCACCAAAAACCACAAAGGAAAAGGAGAAGAAAAAATGAAAACCTATGATGTAGTTCCGGGCCTTGAGTTTGATGAGAAGGTAGACCTTGAAAAATCACCGGCATGGTTTTTGGACGCCACCCATTCCGTGCCACCATGGACACCCATGTTCGGATGGTTCTGGATCAACTTCTGCCGTCACGGGATGCAGTACGGGG
>JACNJD010000095.1 GCA_014382715.1 Candidatus Desulfacyla euxinica
CTTATTCAATATAACGTTGGTCCCACTTTGGTACCGGGTAAACATATTTGCGGGTCGAGACATTTTTTGGCCAGACGGTCTCGAGCTTGCCATTTATCCACTGGGCCAGAAAGGCGGGAAGACTGTTCTGCTGGGTCTTTTGGCCGTAGGAAATGAATTTTACAGGGCCAAACACAGTCATCATGTCGGTTGTGGCAAGGGCGTCTCTCACGCCCTCGCGGGTGAGGGTCTTGGCCCTTTTCAGGGCATCGGCAATCACATACATGCCCGCATATGCCTCGGCCCCGTGATATTCCGTGTGTGAATCATATCTGGCGACGAATTTATCGTAGTATTCCTTGGCCCCAGGGTAAGGAACCGAAGGGGTCCAGAGGGTGGCCGAGAAGACATAATCCGAAGCGGGCCCTGCCGTTTCCTGGAATTCGGGCAGTGGAAATCCAGACGTCCCCCCCCAAAACATTTTGGGATTGAGATCTATCATTCTTGATTGCTGCAGGATCAAAGAAGCGTCTATTATATTAGCTATCAGGTAAACGAGATCCGGATTATTTGCCTTTATTCTAATGAGCAAAGGAATAAAATCATTAGTTCCTGCCTCATAGCTCATTTTTATAACCTTCTTAAATTTTACTTTTTCACGCAGTCGTGTGAACATTTTTAGCCCAGAAGTTGAAAAACCATAATGGGGACCAAAAGGACTCCTTTCGTATAATAGGGCAGCAGTATTGATCCTGCCTACCTTCCTTAGGAAGGTAGTTAATGTATTAAGATACTCACTTGCAGGAGGGTTTAGTCTAAAAATGAATTCCCTTTTCGTTTCGGTTATCACGTCGGAGGATGCGGTATTAATTAAGAAGGGGATTTTATATTGCTGGGTTAAAGCCGCAATTTTATCTGTTACTTGACTGGAGAAACCTCCACCCACAACAAGGACCTTGTCCTGAGAAATCAATTTTTTTATGGCTGAACGGCCCACGTCAGGTTTGCCAGCGGTATCTTTGATGATCAGATCAATCTTCTTGCCATTGACGCCACCGGCCGCATTGATTTCATCCACGGCCATTAGAAATGATTTATTTTCAATTTCGCCAAACTTGGCAAGCTTCCCTGTCAGGGGGAGGAGCACACCCACCTTGATCTTGTCAGCTAACACGGAGCCCGTCACCGTTACCCCCAAAAGTAGGAAAGTTGAAAAGATAGACAAAACCTTTGCCACACGTTTCGTTATGATACGTTTCCACACTTTGCTTTCTTTAAGGTTCACTCTCTTTTAACCTTTTTGTGCCGAATTATCGGCTCTAAGTTTTTTTGCAATCAGAGAAATCAATGGTCGGAAATCTAAATTAAATAGTATAGAGGGCTTATTGAAAAAGCAAACCTTTTTTAGGATTTTCAAGGAGGTCCTTTTCAAGAAATGGGTTCCCGGTCACACAACGGGGATAACCCTGAATCAGAGAGTTACGAATTAAGGCATTAAGACATGGAAATTTGATCTAAGTCGGGTTTTGTGCTATTTTTTGATAATAAAGAAACCTGACCATGACTCTGTGGCGATTGAATAATTCTGCGCTTTGAACCTTTTATCTTCTATGATAGGGTGAAATTATGGCTATTCGTATTGTTTGGTCCCGGTCCATGATTTGTGTGATTGCTTTTTTGTGTGGAATTCTGTTTTTTCAATTAGAGAGGGGTGAATCCATGGGTAATATCGGGTCAGAAAAAACCGTAACTCTGCCAGCTCCGCAATTTGATAGCAGGACATCTATCGAGGAGTCCTTGCTTGAAAGAAGATCGGTCAGACAATACAGAGACAAAGAGTTGACAATGGGTGAACTCTCACAGCTTCTCTGGGCTGCTCAGGGAGTGACGAGCTCGAGAGGATACAGGACAGCGCCATCCGCAGGGGCGCTTTACCCTCTTGAGATATACATTGCTGTCGGTAAGATCAGTGAACTTGCTCCGGGGATATACAAATATGAGCCCGGTGAGCATAAACTGCTAAAAACCTGTGACGGGGATAAGAGAATTGATCTCTGGCGTGCTGCGCTTGAACAGAGCCCAATAAGGAATGCTCCCGTTGTTTTGGTATTTTGTGCAATCTATGAGCGGACCACCCGCAAATACAGAAAGAGAGGGATAAGGTACGTGCACATGGAGGTGGGACACGCCGCTCAGAATGTTTGCCTTCAGGCGGTCTCCTTAGGGCTTGACACGGTGGTAATCGGGGCCTTTAATGATAAAGAGATTAAAAAGGTTTTGAATCTTGAGGCTGATGAATGGCCCTTATGCATTATGCCTGCGGGAAGAGTTGAGAACGACTAAACCACTTGACGAGCCCTGTAATCGCGAGGTTTTTATGATAGAGATCCGTTTTCACGGCAGGGGAGGGCAGGGGGCTGTGATCGCCTCGTGGATACTCTCCTACGGGTTTTTCTTAGAAGGGAAACATGCCCAGGCATTTCCCACATTCGGCGCTGAGCGAAGGGGCGCTCCGGTGGAAGCCTTTGTCAGAATGGATGACTCCTTTCCGAATCTCAGGTGCAAGGTTGTAAACCCCTATTACATCATTGTTATGGGAGAGAAGCTGGTTCATTCCATCGATGTGGCCGCGGGTATTCAAAGAGGGGGTCTGATTCTGATAAACAGCCCCAAGGGCCCTCAGTCCTTTGATTTTCTTAAGGGAGATTTCCAGATAAAGACCATGGATGTGAACGCGCCTGCGGTGCGAAACGGTCTTGGGACTAAGACCAGCCCCTTTATCAATACGCCCATCCTGGGTGCTTTTGCAGGGTTTACAGGTCTGGTTGAACCTGAAAACATTATTGAAGGAATAAGAAAATTTATCCTGATGCGCACTGAAAGAAATATTGCCGCTTTCAAAGAGGCATATCTGTTGGCTAAGAGTGAAGGGATATGATGGAGATTCTGAAATCCAAATATAACGTGGAGAAGAAGGGCCTTCTGCACAATATCGAGGAATTCCCAATCTCCAGAAAGGATACTTCAGAAAACCAAACCGGGACCTGGAGAACCCTTCAGCCTCTCTTTGAAGAAGCGACTTCGCCATGCTCTCAGGCATGCCCCGCCAATGTCAATATTCCTCTATACATGTCTCTCGTGAGAGAGGGTAACCTGATCAACGCCCTGAAAATCCTTCGTCTTAGAAATCCTTTGCCCGGCGTCTGCGGCCGGGTATGCCCCCATCCCTGTGAAGCGAGCTGCAATCGGGGTGAATTTGATCAAAGGGTCAATATTCGCGCTGTGGAACGGCTTCTGGGTGATTACGGTTTGGACATTCCACCCACCAGGGAAGACGAAAGGGGCAAAGGAAGGAAGGTGGCGGTCGTGGGGAGTGGGCCTGCTGGCTTGTCAGCGGCTTATTTTCTGGCAAGACGCGGAGTAACCGTGGATCTCTATGAGCGGGAGCCAGAGGCTGGAGGGATCCTGAGATACGGAATCCCCGAATACAGGTTGCCGAGAGAGATCCTGGATGGCGAAATTGCAAATATATTTCATCTCGGCGTTAATTTTATTGGGGGGCGGGAGATCAGGAATGAGGCTTTGTCATCCTTCACGGAGAGTTATGATTATATTTTTTTCTCTCCCGGTCTCTGGGGAAGCAAACTACCTGATTGGGGTTATAAGGGGAGGGGTGTCTTTGACGGCCTGAAGTTGCTAAGGGAGATTCATGCCGGGAATATACCTGACTTAGGCCGGAGGGTTGTAGTGGTGGGCGGCGGTAATACTGCCTTAGACCTAACCCGGGTATTGACGCGGCTCAATAAAGAAGTGGCCATTGTCTATAGAAGGACCATAGAAGAGGCGCCTGCCTTTGAGGATGAAATTGAGGAGGGCCTTGAAGAGAAGATCCGGATCATGGAGAGAAGTCTTATTACCCGTATTGAAAAAGGGAAAGGGGATGGCTTGAAAATCGAGATTCAGGGGGTTGCCAAGAAAGATGGGAAAATCGTTCCAAAGGGCCCAAAGGATCATAGGATCGTCGATAGCGTAATAACCGCCCTGGGCCAGACGGCGGAAATGGACGTCAGGGAAGATGACAAGATTATTCTCGGGGGGGATTTTAAAACCGGTGCAGGGACCGTTGCCCAGGCCATTGGTTCAGGAAGAGAGGGCGCCTTTACCATCCTTGAAGAATTGGGCTTGTTGCCGGAGAACGGCGAGGCTGATAACCGGAGAGTTGTGAATTACGATCATATGAACACGGTTTTTTTCAAAAGGAGTGAACGGTTTGAATTCAGA
>JACNJD010000285.1 GCA_014382715.1 Candidatus Desulfacyla euxinica
GCCAAAGGGAGATCGAACTGGATTTCGATCCGTCCCGGCGTGGGATAATTGAAGTGTGAATTTACCCCCCGCCGCGATAGACAGAGTTCCATAACCGCGCCCATATATCGCTCAGGGATCAGGATGCTGGCCCTGATGTACGGTTCAAAGGCCTGCTCAATAGAGACCGGATCAGGATAGTAAACAGGATTGTCCACTATGACCTCTTCATTATTGGTGAGTGTGAAGCGGTACTGCACGGTAGGAGAAGTCATGATGATGGACTGGTCAAATTCCCTTTCAAGCCGTTCCTGAACGATCTCAAGGTGCAGCAGGCCTAAAAATCCGCAGCGAAAGCCAAGACCAAGGGCCGCTGACGAATCTTTCTGAAAGACCAATGCGGCGTCATTAAGCTTGTACTTATCAAGGGCATCTACCAAAGACCTGTAATCGTCAGATGCGACAGGGTAGAGAGAGGCAAACACGACTGGTTTGACCTCCTTGAATCCTGGCAGGGGAGCCGGCGCGGGATTGTGATCAAGTGTAATGGTATCTCCTATCCGTGTGTCGCTTACCGTTTTTATACCCGATATGATAAATCCTACTTCACCTGCTGAGAGACGGTTTTTCGATTCTCTTTCGAGGCGGAAAACTCCTACTTCTTCCACCTTGTAGGTAGCCCCGTTATACATGAGCCGTATAATATCTCCAGAACGGACACTACCTGAAAAGAGTCTGCAACTGACGATTGTTCCGCGGAAAGGGTCATAGTGGGCGTCAAATATGAGAGCTTCGAGTGGTCCTTCTGCCACGTTTGACGGGGGAGGAATCTGGTTGGTAATGGCCTCTAATACATTTTCAATGCCGGTACCTTCCTTGGCAGAGCAGAGAATGGCCAGATCTGAATCAAGACCCAGGTCCACTTCGATCTGCTCCTTTGCCCTGTCGATATCGGCAGAGGGAAGATCTATCTTATTGATGACAGGGATGATTTCCAGGTCATGCTCCATGGCGGCATAAAGATTCGCCATGGTCTGTGCTTCTACACCCTGGGCGGCGTCTACTAATAGAAGCACTCCCTCGCATGAGGCCAGGGCACGGGAAACCTCGTAGGAGAAGTCCACGTGGCCCGGGGTGTCAATCAGGTTGAGTTCAAAAGCCTGGCCCTTTCTGTTAACGTAAGGGAGTGTTACGGCCTGGCTCTTGATAGTAATACCCCTCTCCCTCTCAATGTCCATGGTGTCTAAGATCTGATCACGAAAATCCCTTTCTTCCACTAAGCCGGTAGCCTGGATTAACCGATCAGCAAGGGTAGATTTTCCATGGTCTATATGGGCAATAATGCTGAAGTTGCGTATATTTTGCATGCTGTTTTTCCTTTAGCAACACCATCTGCCGCCCCGGCGGGACGAAATCCGAAGCATCCCGCCTTGCCGGAAAACAATGACCAAAATACGATGTTTTTGTCATTTGGACATTGGTATTTTGGTCATTGTTTCGGATTTCGATATTCGGATTTTGCCTGAACACGGGTTTTCGTTCAGGCACTCATCAGACAGCGCAGTCCGTAGTGTCTCCTGCAAGCTTTGAAAGGCCGTGATCTAATGCCGGCAATATTACGGAGAGATTTTCTTCAGCCCCTCGAGGGCTGCCGGGAAGGTTAATTATGAGCGAAGAGTTCCTGACTCCGGCCATTGCCCTGGAGATCATGGCGTGAGGAGTTTTTTTGAGGCTTGCAGCCCGCATGGCCTCTGCCATGCCAGGGACCTGGTAATCGATTACCTGATCCATGGCCTGAGGTGTAACATCTCTGGGGCTCAGGCCTGTGCCTCCAGATGTAATGATCAGGGCCAGGCCGTCTTTATCCACCCACATAATAAGGGTATCTGCAATCTGCTGCAGATCGTCGGGAATGATCTCCCTCTTCACGACTGTAAGACCTGACTCTTCAAGGATTCGGAGAATGATTTTGCCACTCTCATCCACTCTTAATCCTTTGGCGCCTTTATCACTGATAGTTAGGACTCCGGCCCTTATCTCTTTCTGCATTCTCTGTGCCTAATCCTCTTCCTTGGCTGCGGCGGTCATTTTTTCAGCTAACTGAGCGGGCATTTCATCATAATGAGAGTGTTCCATTCGGAATGTTCCCCGGCCTGCGGATATGGAGTTTAGGTCCAGTGCGTATTTGAGGACTTCGGACATGGGCACCTGAGCCTTGATGATCTGGTATTTGCCCTGTGAATCCATACCCAGGACCCTCCCGCGTCTACCGTTAAGGTCACCCATGACATCGCCCATGGCATCTTCAGGGACAGTGATTTCCATTTTCATGATTGGTTCCAAGAGGGTCGGGTTTGCCTCCTGAATGGCCTTTTTCAGGCACATGATCGCCGCCATCTTGAAGGCCATTTCCGAGGAATCAACCTCGTGGGATTTTCCGTCGTAGAAACGCACCTTCAGGTCAACGACCGGATAGCCTCCGAGGGTACCGCTCATGAGGGCTTCATTGAGGCCTTTTTCAACGGCCGGGACAAAATTCCTGGGAACGTTCATCCCTGTCAGGGCCTCCTCGAACTGAAATCCCGCATCCGACTCTAATGGAGACACATCGAAATGCACTTCGGCAAATTGCCCCCTGCCCCCGGATTGTTTTTTGTGGCGGTAGACAACACCTTTGACAGTCTTTTTAATGGTTTCTCTATAGGGCACCTTTACAGGGTTCAAATTCGCCTCTACGCCGAATTTTCTTGCCAGTTTTTCACATGTTGTTTCTAAGTGTATCTGGCCTGTGCCTGAAAGGATAACCTCTGATGTGGCGGCGTCTCTCTCTAATTTTAACGTAGGATCTTCTTCGAGGAGTTTAGCAAATGAGGAAAAGACTTTGTCCTCACTCCCTTTCACTTTTGCCGTAATCGAATAGGATATGACTGCTGGAAGCCCCTCAGTCGGCTTGTAAATTATGGGATCATCCGCAGAACATAAGGTGTCGCCGGTGGCAGTTTCTTTGAGCTTGGCTATGGCTATAATATCTCCAGGACCGGCCATCTCAACGGGTTTTTGCTTTTTACCCTCAATGATTAGAAGTTGGCCGAATTTTTCCTTGACCTCTTTATTGGCGTTGTAAACCGTGGAATCGGATTGAACAGTACCTGAAAGGACTCTTAGAAGTGTGAGCTTGCCGGCGAAGGGATCTGCAACCGTCTTAAAAACAAGTGCAGAAAAAGGGGCATCCGGGGTGATCTCCCTTTCAATGACCTCCTCACCTCCCGGTGCAGTCCCCTTCTTGATTGCTTTTTGAAGTGGCGAGGGGATTCCCTGCACGATCAGGCTCATAAGCTGAGAAACACCCACATTCAAAAGAGCTGAGCCGCATACGATCGGGACAACTATCCCCGATTCGATACCCTGGGTAAGAGTTTCCTCTATCTCCTCATCAGAAAGTTCTTCCCCTTCAAGGTATTTCTCCATTAGATCGTCGTTAACTTCCACGATATTTTCGATCATTTTTTCGCGCCACTCGTTGACGGTCTCCTCCATGTCTGCCGGTATTTCAGAGGTTTCGAATTTGCCGCTGCCGTCTTTACTGTAAGTGTACGCCTTCTGTTTGATGAGGTCGACCAAACCTGAAAAGTCGTCTTCTTCACCTATGGGGAGAAACAGAGGCGTAGCCTTAATTTCAAAAATTCGAGAGGCCTCTTCTACGATTTTGTAGAAATCAGCCCTCTCTCGGTCCATTTTGTTGACAAAGACTATTCTCGGAAGCTGTTGTTCATCTGCAAAGCCCCACACCTTTTCTGTGCCTACTTTTACTCCTGATGTGGCATCAATGATTACGATCGCCCCGTCCGCCGCCTGCAGAGATAATTTGGCATCAGAAAGGAAATTATCATCGCCCGGGGTGTCAATGATATTTATAATATGTTTTTTCCAGTTACAGTGGTGAAAAGAGGTGCTCAGAGTAGCTTTTCTTTTTATCTCCTCCGGTTCAAAATCAAAATTGGAGGTGCTGTCGTCTACCTTGCCAAGCCTTGTGGTAGCCTTTGCATTAAACAGCATGGCCTCGGCCAAGGAGGTTTTCCCGGAGCCCCCATGCGCGATGAGGGCTATGTTTCTCAATTGTTTAGCATTTTTATCCATATTAATGACCCTTTCCTGATGAATCTGATTTTGTATGTACGGTTGAATGAGAAAAACAAAAACATAAAATTTACACCAACAGTTGAATTGAAGTCAAGTCAAGAATTTGGCCGGGTATTTTTTAATTGCCAATTTGAG
>JACNJD010000046.1 GCA_014382715.1 Candidatus Desulfacyla euxinica
AAAAATTTTACATCAACCTCGCTAGTATGGAAATCTGAGAGGGTAAGATGACCATCCTGAAACAATTTCTGCCAACCCTGCGGGCCCTGTTCTTTTTTTTCGCAATCAGCTTCCCGGTTATAACCTTTCACACAGCTGCGGAAGGCAGTGAATCTTTACCCACTAAAACAGTAGCCCTGCTCTCAGACGGTCAAAGCGAACCGCTCAAAGACCTCACCCTTCGGTTTAAAAAGGCCTTTCAAATCCTGGCACAGGGGGAAGTCACCCCCTTGTTTAAACAAACAGGATCCCGCCTATTCCGCCCGGTGGCAGGGAAAAAGGGCCGGAAATGCCCTGCAGGCGGCCCTGAAAGATCCTCAGGTGGATCTTGTTTTTATAAATGGCCCCCTGCTGGCCGCAGAAGCCGTTAAAATGCCCTCATCACACCCAAAACCCGTTGTAGGGTTTTTCACCTTTGATCCGGCTTTTGTTCTGCCGAGGAAATTTATCAAGAGACAGCCCCTGGCCCTCACCGTAATCCCAGGGCAAATTCAAACCGACCTGAAAACCATGGCCCAGATGTTTAAAACAAAGGGGCTGACCATCCTTGTGGATGGGATTTTGCTCGGGCAGATCAAAGGGCTGAAACAACATCTGATCGACGCTGCAAAGACCCATGGGTTTGATGCAAAGATCAAACCGATCAAGAAAACAGCAAAGGGGACGGTTCAATCCTTGGATAAACAGGTGAAAGCGATATACCTGACGCCGGGGATTAAAATGTCTGACGCCGAGAGAAAACTACTCGTCAAAAAGCTCAATGAACGGAAAATTCTTGTTTTCTCAGGGGTTGGTACAGTGGACATCAGAAACGGTGCCCTCGCCGGCCAGCTGCCTCCCTTGAATGAAAGGCTGGCGCGTCACGCCGCCCTGAACGCCATGCGCTTTTTTTCCGGAATGCGGATACGAAATCCCCTCGATTCTCTGAAGCCCAGACGAAAGTTAATGATCAATGAGAAGACTGCTGTGGCGGTGGGGTATCATGTGTCGGAGAAGATGGCGGAAAAAGCGGAAGAAATCGAACCAGAACCGAAACAGAAAACCGTTGTCGCCGCCCTTCCCGAGGTGGACCGGGTACCTTTTGAGAATTATCTTAAAAAGAAAAGCGCCCCGGAATTGACCCTGATCCAGGCGGTTAAACGGGGCCTTAAAAAAAATGCCAGTCTGTCGGTCAAACAGGCAGAGGTGGAAGAAGACCAGCAGGATCGCGACCGCCTCCTGACCGAGCTGTTTCCCCAGGTCAGGGGTAATGTGGGGTACACGCGGGTCGATGAAAATGCGGCCCAACGCTCTTTTGAAACCATCCCCCTGGATCGGTCCTCAGCAGGTGTTGCCCTCAGACAGCTCATCTTCAGCGATCCGGTCATCACCAAGCTCCGGGCTGCCAACAAGAACGTAGAGAGTGCCCTGTTTAAGGAAGAATCCCTTCGTCTGGATGTGGCCGCACGAACCCAGGAACGCTATATCGATTGTCTCGCGGCGGCTGCCCTGTACTGGATCCGGGAATATAATCTGAAATTGACGCAACAAAATCTTGAAACCGCGAGGCAACGGAAAGAGGCAGGGACTGCCGGGCCCCAGGAGGTCTACCGGTGGGAATCCCAAGAGGCCCAGGACAGGAGTCGCGTCCTGTCGGCTCAATCTGCGCTTCAAAGGGCTATGGTGAGTCTGAACCGGATTATGGGAGAAAATCAGAACCAAATATGGGTTTTTCAAGACCATCGGGGTGTACACATAGATGGGGCCTTCAATTCCCAGAACTTTCGTTCTCTGATCAGAAACCCAAAGGATTTTTCAGTGCTGAACGGTTTTGTCATTGACGAGGCCCTCGATACTTCCCCTGAACTCAAATCCATAGACAGCCTCATCGATGCCACCAGAATCTTTCGCGGCTTTTACAGAAGACGATTCTGGACACCTGAGGCATCCATGGCCTTCGACTACAGTCACACCCTGGATCAGACTTACGACAATCCTGCGGGTGATGAGAAATTTTTCTCCAAAATACCTGAAGATTCGGACAACCACTGGGCGCTCCAGGTCAAACTTGTGTGGTCCCTCTTTGAAGGGGGCGGCAAAGTGGTGGATATGAGGAAAAACCGGGCGACCCTGCGCAAATTAGAATCGCTGCATCGGGAAGCCGGCCAGATCATTGAAGAGCGGGCCCGAAACGCCCTCATAAGAGCATCAACGGCCCGATCCGACATGGATCTTGCGAAAGTGGCGGCAGTCGCGGCCAAAAAGAATTTCAAGGTCGTCCGGGACGGATACGCCCAAGGGGTGGCCACCATTTTAGACCTGCTGGACGCCCAGCGGGAGGCCATGGTCCAGGAAAGACAGGCAATCCTGTCTGAGTATCGATTCTTGAAGGCCGTGGTGGAAGTGGAACGATCCATGAACAGGATTGCCGCTCTGCTCCCCAAAGAAGAGCAGGAGGCCTGGTGGCAGGAGCTGAAAGATCGTTTAGGGAGAAATGGATAAACAGGGCTCGTTACTCGTTGCTGGTCGGAGCGAAGCGGAGATCCCGCGGGACGCGGGATTGCTCGTTGCTGGTCGAAAATCCCGTCTTCAGCGGGACTGGATACTTGATACTGGGTATTAGTCAAGTTGCGGGTTAGGTTTTTCAATCAATAATGATAGTCTCGTAAAAAGTGTCCTAGACCGTGACTCCCGCGAAAGCGGGAGTCCAGTCCCGTCGCTGCGGGATGATTTCCCTGGATTCCCGCTTTCGCGGGAATGACAAAAATAAGTGAGTGACTTTTTATGAATTCATCAATCTTCATGGTAATCAGGCAGATCTAAAATCAAACAGAGTGAAACACACCAGAAAGAAATGCTATTGGGGGAATTGCCATTGGAAATAAAAGGTCATCCCATGAGAAAGTCTGTTTTCATTTTTTTGATTATGTGGAGCTTAATGGCTATGTTCCCACCGGTTGACGCGGCTGCCGAAAAGAGCAAACCGGTGCGCGGGGGTAAAGAAGACGTCATCCCGGTCAAGGCCATGCGGGTTGCACCGGTTTCAAAAACCTTTGTTCGACGCCTGCCCGCCACTATCATACCGGAAGTGGAGACCCGTCTGGCGTTCAGGGTTTCCGGGCGCATCTCGAGTCTGCCTGTGGAGGTGGGCCAGGTGGTGAAACAGGGGGAGTTAATTGGTCTTCTGGATCCGCGCGATTTTGAGGATGCTGCGGGTGAGACCGAAGCTGCCCTTGCCCAGGCACAGGCACGCCAGAAAGACGCCGGGCTCCATCTCAAGAGAATGCAAAAACTCTGGGCCAACCAGGACGTGGATATCAGCCAGTTAGACAAAACCAGGGCGGACTCAAGGTCAGCGGACGATCAGGTGAAGATGCAGCAACGACAGCTGAATGAGGCCAGGCGAAAGTTGTCATACACCCGTCTCGAGGCTCCATATACCGGTGTTATCGCTCAAAAGGAAGTTAACCTGTCTGATACGGTGACAGCGGGCCAAACGGTGGTCCTTCTCGTGGACCTGTCTCGCCTCAAGGTGAGGGCCCAGCTATCGCCTTCGCTGATACCCGAACACAACCGTTTTGAAAAATACAATGTGGTCATCCCCGCTCTCAATGGATTGAGGCTGCAGGCAACCCTTGAGGGCATCGGTCCCAGCGCACTTCCCCCGGCCAATACCTATCCTATAACCGTGATCATTCAGACCGGACCTAAAACCGACCTTCGCCCCGGTATGAACGGACTCCTGGAAATCACCGTAAAACGGGCCACAGATGATCGCTATATCCAGATCCCGCTGAGCGCCGTGGCCACGGACCCAAAAGGCAAGACAAGGGTCTGGGTGGTGGATGAAAAAAAAGGCGTGGTGCAGCCCCGCCAGGTTGCAACGGGAGGGCTCACAAAAAAAGGGATTGAAATCAAAAGCGGTCTTTCCGCGGGGGAATGGGTGGTGACTGCGGGTCTTCGACAGCTCAGACCCGGAAAACGGGTAATGATTCTTAAGAAATGAGACTTGAAACTTGTCGAAGATCCCGTTTTTAAGCGGGGAAATTGGAAATTGGATGCGGTCTCTGGTTCTGACTTCCGATTTCCGCGTTTTAGACACTTCCCCGCTATAAGCGGGATAAATAGGCACTTCAAACTCCAAACTTTAGGCACTTAGTTTCCCCATATGAATATCACAGAGTGGGCCATTCGAAATAAGACAACGGTGATGATCTTCTCCC
>JACNJD010000044.1 GCA_014382715.1 Candidatus Desulfacyla euxinica
GTCTTTTTGAAATCATCCACTTTCTTTCTTAAATAGCGCCGTGTTGAAAAACCATCCGGATTTCCTATTATAACGGGTTTCGGGAAGATTAATTCCAAGAATCTGGACGTTTCGCGCCTCTAACATCTTACCATTTCAGTCGTTTTACAAAATTCTACAAACAATATTCCGTTGAGTAAAGAAGATTCCTCGCCTCTTTCTCGTTTTCAGATTCACAGATCCCGCTGCCCTCTTCAATGATCCAAACAAGACCAGTTCGGCATAGGTCTTCCTGCACATCTCCTTTAAGTTTATATTTTCATTTTTCAACATAAAAGACCTGTACATAAATCATAAAAAACAGAAGAGTTGACTTAAGTCAATTACAAGTATTTTTTCCCCGAGTAGAAAGCTACGAAGCCTCCGCATAACCTGAAGAATCGTCCAGATGGTGACGACTTAAACATTATTTGAATAAACACAACATAATAAGATAAAGCAATTTGCGGATAAAATCTGAGCTTATGCGTCAGTTTTATGCGACCCCTTCATGGCAAGCATGGTATTCTCAAGCAAATGCTGGTCTTTTATTGATTTTACTTATTCATCGATGTAATCTACCTGAAGAAACATGAAGATACTACTTATAAATCCACCTTATCTGACACTGACTTCACGTTTAGGCACCGGTCATCAGATCCCCATTGGTCTGCTGATGGTCGGAGGTCCACTTATTGACGCCGGCCATGATGTTCGATTACTGGATGCTGAAAGAAATCACCTATCATCAGAAAGCATTCTGGAATTCTTAAGAGAATTTTCCCCGGATATAGTGATGACGGGTCACTCCGGTTCGACCCCGGCTCATCCGATCTGCGTGAAAATGTTAGCCTCAATCAAACGAGTCTTCCCTGAAATTATCACTGTCTATGGGGGAGTATTTCCTACTTTTCATGCAGATCAGATACTTCGGCAGGATAAGAAGGTCGATGTGATAGTATGCGGAGAGGGTGAGGCAGTTAGCCTTAACCTGGTTGAGGCATTGAAATCAGGAGAGTCTCTTGACCACGTAAAGGGTATCGCCTATCGAAATCAAGGAAAACCAAAACTTACTACCCCAAGCCCACCTATCCAAAATCTTGATTCTTTTCGAATTGGTTGGGAGCTAATCGAGAATTGGGATGATTACCAGTGTTTTGGCCTTGGCCGATCAGCTATCATTCAATTTTCTCGGGGATGTCCTCACCGCTGTACATACTGCGGTCAGAAGGATTTCTGGGTTGAGTGGCGACACCGTGATCCGGTTAAAACGGTGGATGAAATAGAATGGCTCTATCGTACTCATCAGGTACATTTCGTCAACATGGCTGACGAGAATCCTGCGGCCAATAAAGGGGAATGGCATCGATTCCTTGAAGAGATGGCATCAAGGGAACTTCCTGTTCATTTCTTCACCTCAATCCGGACAACAGATATCGTACGAGACGCAAACATACTACCCCTCTATAAGAAAGCAGGGGTACAGTATATCCTTTTAGGGATAGAATCTGTAGAACCGGATGTACTGAGGAAAATAAAAAAAGGGTCGACCACCCGCCAGGATCTGGAGGCATGTCGTTTGCTTAAAAAGCATGGAATATTCTCTATTATCGCACATGTAGTGGGCCTGAAGGATGAGACCTGGAAAACATTTCGTACGGCAGCCGAGCAGCTTGCCCATTATGATGGTGATTTTGTGAATGTTACCTATGTTACACCTCATAGCTGGACCGAATTCGGGCGCAGAAGCAATCAGAATCATGTTATTCAACTGGATCAGAGTAAATGGGACTACCGTCACCAGGTACTCGACCAAACTCATCTTTCGCCCTGGAAGATTTTCCTGGCAACTAAATTGCTTGAGTTTCATCTCCATGCCAGACCCAGAAAGTTGTGGTCCATTATCAGAAATCAGGATCGTTTCCTTCGAAAACAGCTGCTGTGGTGTTTTCTTCACACAGGGCTTCTTTGGCTATCAGAGGTCATATTGTTGAAATCTACAAGATCTGGGAAAAAATATTCAAGAATATCCGATCATAGCTTTCCGAGACAGATATTTTGCTCAAAATCCAGTCTCCAAATCCAGCCTTCAAATAGATCTTTATAATTTTTCAGCCAAAATCGATGGTCTCGAAAAAAATCTCCAAGGCCGTCACTCCCGCGAAAGCGGGAGTCCATAAGCAATTGACTTTTCAGGATTCCCGTTTTCACGAGAATGACAATAACGGGTGCTTTATGACTTTTCACGAGTTAATTAAAACTGATGATCTCGTAAAGCTTTTGGACAGATTTTCAATGCCCTCCCTACCATGACTAAATTTACCTTTCATTGACTAAAGTCGAAAAGAACCTTTCTTCTTGACAACTATATCATCAGCGCATAAATTGATCGTAACATGAAACGCTTATCGATATCCATAACTTGGGCGGTTTTTGTGGCATACTCTTCCTTACTTATCGGAGGTGCACACGGGGCCGTTTTATGCTTAGGGGAAAATGGGCATATCGCCATAGAGGCCGCACAAAACGGTGATTGTAACGGATTTCTGTCTGGGTTCTATCTGACAGATCCCCCTTCCCACAAGCCGGTTTTCTCAGGTCCTGCCAATCAACACTGTGGTCCTTGCGTGGATTTTGATCTTTCACCAATGTATTCATACCGGATGACCACACCTCTCCAAACGAAATCCCCCCCTCTGCAACAAAAAAGCTCCTTCTCCGTTACCGATCACTCCCTGTTTTCAGAAACCCCTCAGACAATTATCCTTCCACCAGAGCAATTCAGTAAATGTCTGAACGCAGCTCTTTTGCGAACCACCGTGTTACTCATCTGATCCATCCAGACCATTATTGCAAAATTATGTTTGGTATTCCGTGTCCTAACCCTGTCTCGCAGGCAAAAGGGAAGGGACTCTGGAGCACCATTATCTTATACTATCTATAATGAATAGATTTTGGAGGATCACGTGTTAAAGAGACTTCTGAGGCATTTTGCCTTCATTTGTATGGTCCTTTGTGCCATCACCGCAGGGGATTCCGTTCTGGCGTCCAGCGAAGAACCCGGGCACACGGAAAAGGACTCCGCTTATCCGTCACGCGTAGAAAATTCTCAACCTGAATTACAGGGGCTCAATATGGGGGAACCCTCCGGAGTTATCACCCTTGGCCAGGCCCTGTCCCTCTCCATCATGAAAAATCCCGGACTGGCTGCCTATTCATGGGAAGTTCGGGCGGCAGAGGCAAGAATCCTTCAGGCAAGTCTCCTGCCGAATCCAGAGTTTGACTTTGAGGCCGAAGAATTGGGGTGGTCGGACGCCCGGAATGGCATTGGATCAGCGGTAATGTACTTCGTATTCAGTCAATTGCTGGAATTGGGCGATAAACGGGGCAAACGGACATCTGTGGCCGAACTTGAGACAGATATCGAAGACTGGGAATACGCGTCCAAACGTCTCGATCTGTTTGCCGAAACAACCAAAGCATTTATAAAGGCACTTGCGGCCCGGAAAAGGGTGGCCTCATCAGAAAAGTTTCACTATTTGGCCAACAGGGTGTTTCAGGTGGTGTCCGAACGCGTGGAGGCAGGTAAGGTGTCCCCTTTGGAGAAGACCAAGGCGCAGGTGACCGTTGCCGGAACCCGAATTGAACTGGAAAGGGCCCGGCGTCAATGGGATGTCACCCGAAAGCGATTGGCAGCTACCTGGGGAAGCATCTCTCCAGAATTTGAAGGTGTTAAGGGGGATCTGGAGAAGATCTCCGAGCTCCCCAGCATTGATAAGCTTCTTGAGAAGACAGCTCAGAATCCGGATCAGGCCCGATGGGAAACCGAAATCCTGCTGAGGGAGGCAAAGCTGGAGTTCGAGAAATCCAAAAGGATTCCCAATGTGACGGTTTCAGCGGGCCTGCAACGTTTTGAGCAAACAAACGACAACGCGCTTGTGGTTGGGTTATCTATCCCGATCCCCATTTTTGATCGCAATCAGGGGCGAATCGAAGAAGCCCTCCACAATATCCGAAAGGTGAAAGAAGAAAAAAAAGTCGCGAATGTGCGGATCAAAACAGAACTCAGTGGCGCCTACCAGATTCTTTCAGCGTCATATTTGGAAGCAATGATGTTGAAAAAAGATGTTCTTCCTGCTGCAAAAAGGGTTTTTGAAGGGCTGAGCGAGGGATATCGACAGGGAAAATTCAGATACCTCGATGTTCTGGATGCCCAGAGAAC
>JACNJD010000197.1 GCA_014382715.1 Candidatus Desulfacyla euxinica
GCATCAACATTCTGCTGTTTTCAGGGGGTTAAGCCTACTCACAACATCATGCACGTAACCTCGCATTTTCACTAACACCGAAACCTCACAGATTGTGTATGAATCCTTCAATCCGACTGTTCTGAAGTATCTATTTGGTAGTTTTCTAATAGAATATAATAGAACCCGACTGCGGAATAGTACCGTAACTCGATAGTAAGCAATCCCAATAGGTTAACGGTTAAAGCGCCTTTTACACTTACAAATAATTTCAATCATTGGAGAGCTGAAAGACAGATTCAAATGGACAGAAGAAGGCTGCTCTATTTCGAGTGGGTCATCATAGACAGATGCGACATGTGTTGCAGTTATTGCATTGACAAAGGCGTGTTCGCACAAAAGCTATCTCAAGATGTTCTGTACGTACCCGGTTCTGAGTTAAGAACTGCTGAGAAGATTGTTGAATTGTGCAGTTACGCCGAAACCGTAGTAGTGAGTATTTGTGCCGCTGAGCCTTTGATGGCCGTGTATATTAAGGAGGTATTATCGATACTTGCCAGAAGCTATAATATTACCGTACGCCTTTTCACGAATCTCAATCGTATTGTGACCTATTGTGAAGACATTGTTCGTCTCTCGCCACGAATTGAGGTTGTTGGAAGCCTCCATATTTCCTATCACAATGATGAATGGGTAGAGCGTATCATAAAGTTTATCAACCAATACAAGAACACAGTGAGATTACGTCTTGGTCAAGTAGACCACGAGCTCACGCTGGAAGATCGCAAAAAGCTGTCGCGTATCACACGAGAGTGTGGGTTACCTATCTGTTTTGTGACCTACATCCAGCCCCATTCTCCGTCTGCTGCTTCAGAGGCCAGCAGTCAGAAGGCTCAGAATGAGTCGAAATTTCCGGTTTCGTTGGGAAAACGGTGTTGTCTGGGTTATTCCCATTTCCTTATCAACCCTGACGGGACATTCAAGCACGGTCTGTGGTGCACGGAGAACAAAGTCGGATCGTTTCATGATCTTCAACCGTCCACCTTTGACCAGTATATGCCAGCTGAGATGCGTAAATGCCCCAAGGTATATTGTGGTTGTAACTACAATGTTCACGATTACGACGCATACTTCGAAACATGCAAACGTTTGGGCTATCCCAAACGTGAAATTGTTCAGCCTGTGGTAGAACGCCCACGGGAAAGACTTAAGCGCAAGATATCCGCTTTGAGAAGCAAATATCTTCGATTTTGAACAAAGGGACAATTGGGTATTAAGTAATTGTGTTTATGTTTTAGATATCTGCATCGCTTGCCAGGCAAGCTTCACCAATTCGCATTGACAATGATAATCATGTCTTCATTTTAAGGCTGTGCCCCACACGTGCAATATCCTCTAATCATTATGGAGCTCATGATTGACGTACAATATAAATCTCTCTATACTCCTTCTTGAAAAAGCCGCTTCTATCTCCCTGTTGAATATCTCAGGGGAACCTCCATCTAACATGGTGTGATATTGACACTTCCCAAGAAAAGGCTATTGAATCCAGCATGTGGCACCGAGCAGCAAACCCCGTTTGAGTCGAACCAATGTTTGTTATGCGAGGTGCCTGCTTTCATCGCTTATTAGGATATGGTTAATGATGCGTTATAATCGTATAGGGAGTACCCGTATCATGGCAAGCGCGGTGGGATTTGGGACATGTCAGTTGCGTCTGGTACCTGAACAGCAGGCCATCGATACGCTCAAACGAGGCTTTGAGTTAGGGGTGAACCTGGTCCACGCCTCTCCCGACTATGAGGGGGCCGACGAATTGGTCGCGCAGGCCATTAAGGAGTCCGATCGTGAGGTAATTGTATTATCCCAAGGATATGGAGAAATGCGCCATTTTGAATATTTGTTTGAGAGCGCATGTCGTAAGTTCAAAAAAAGAAAGCTTGAGATGTTCGGAATAGGATGCATCGATGATCGAGAATATCTCGGGGAAGATGTATGGGGACCAGCGGGTATGGTTCAATTCCTTCTGGAAAAGAAAATGCAGGGCAGATTAACCGGCATTTACTGTAGCACCCATGGAGAGCCGGAATATGTCGCCCGCTTGATCAAGTTACGCTGCTTCGACGCTATCATGATTTCCTATAATGTCTTGGGCTTTCACCTTTTGTCATATAATCCGGAGCCGCCCAAAAAGTTTGAGGATATCACTCAAAATAGCGAGCATATTTTTCCCCTTGCTGCAAAGCATGGCGTGGGCCTCTTCATCATGAAGCCTTTGGCTGGGGGCTTGTTGTGCAAGAGCCGGGCATTCCCCCCGCACCATTGGTCTCCACCGGAACCGGCCAAACTCTCGGCAATGGATCTTTTGCGTGCTATCCTTATGCGGCCCGAAGTCTGTAGTGTCATCCCCGGAACAGCATCCGTGGAAGAGGCGGAGGAAAACGCCCTGGCCGGACATCCACCCCATGGGCTTACAGCGGATCGTATGGAGAAAATAGAAAGGACCGTTTTTGAGATGAAAGGAAGCCTCTGCAGCCGTTGTGGCGATTGTGATCCGCTCTGCAGCAAGTCTTTGCCCATATCGTGGCTTTTTCGCGATGCCTATATATGCAATTACCCCTCAGAGACCTTTGAGACACTCGATCGTCTACAATATTTCCAATTGCATTCCGGAGAAGAGGCTGCGTGTGAGTCCTGCGAGAGAGTAACCTGTTACTGTACCCACGGAATCGATATCCCGGCCGAACTCATCCGCATTCACCGCCAGATGCTCAGGTTGAGAGATCAGGGCCTTTTACCCGCCAACCCGCTTAAAGACCGAAATCCTTTGATAAACGGAAAGTTCCCTGTGAAGGTGATCAGGCATCATGTCCCCAAAACACTTCACGTCAGCCAAGAGGACATATGCCGCTTTTATCTGGAGAACGCTGGCAAAGAAACCTGGAGGGTGCCGGGGTTGGGCATAAAACAAAATGGTTTGTTCATGTGCATTTTCGCCGAAAACCGGTTGGTTCAGCGGGTCCCTTTGCGCCACGATGTCGGTCCTGGTGAACGGAGCCACTTCTCCTTTGCGATCAAGGCACCCCGGCGCGAGGGAGACTACGCGCTGTCCTTTATTCTGCTGCCAACGACCGGACAGGTTCTATCAAGAAATGGTACCAAGGTGTTCGGTTCAACTTTATCGGTGACCCAATCAAGAAAATCGGATCAATCACCCATACTTGGCAAATTGTACGCGTGTACAAAAGACATCATCTCAAACAGGATCCGCCGATCATGCAAAATCAAAAGATGAAAATCGGGAGAGAGGAATGAAAAGGAGCTTTTTTATGAATTTCTCAGTACAAAGTTTTGCATCGCGGATCTGGTCGCGAACACGGTCCAGATCGATATCCCTTGGAGGTTACGGTGTAACTTATCACGGCCACAACATCCCCCGACGGCTACCGGCCAAGACGGTCTGGGGTGCTTGGGTGTGCCTGGAAAATAGCGGTCCGAAGACTTGGCAACGCCATCACCCGGAAGGTAAACGAGTGGACTTGGTCGTATATTGTAACGGCGATCTACTGGCAACGCATCTTATGCCCCGGGCCGAGGTTCCACCCGGAGACCGTGTAACCATACATTTTCCCCTCCATGCACCTGATAGCTCTGGGGCATATAAAATTGTCCTGGAGTTGGTCGCGCAGAACGAAACTCGATTTTCCGATCAGGGTGTGAAGCCTTTGGTAATCAAGTTGCGCATCGATTCACCTCTCGGGGACCGAAGCGGGGAGATCTATGAGCAGGCCAGCCGGATCAATCCCTGGTATTATCAGCCTACCCGGGGAATCGGTCAAAGCGCAGATGGCCATACGTATCCGCTGTTTGTTTCCAAGGCAAAGGGCTGTTACGTATGGGACACAGAAGGCCGGCAGTATGTGGACTATGTCATGGGTTGGGGCTGTTCCCTGTTGGGATATGCGGATGAGCGTGTGCAAAAGGCGATAGCTGATGTCCTGCATTCTGGTGCAGTGGTACCCTTTCCCTATCCGCTCGAAATGGAGGTAGCCCAGATGCTCACTGAGGATATTCCATGCGCCGAGATGGTGTTATTCGGAAAAAACGGTTCTGATGTGTGTACGGCCAGCGCACGGATGGCACGGGTTTTCACCGGTAGAAAGAAGCTCCTCACGTGTGGCTATCATGGTTGGCAGGATTTCTGGGTTGAAAAGGAAGGCTTTGCCAAAACCGGCGTGCCCGATCGGCCCGAAATCTTGAACCATAGCTTCAAATTCAATGACCTTGATGACTTTGTGAGGCTTTTCAGAGAGCATCGAGACGATCTCGCCGCGGTGATGCTGGAGCCTTCAGGTCCAGCGGAGAGTGTCCAGGGGCCGGTCCAGGATGCAGACAGGGACTTCCTGAGCGCTATCGCCGAAATGGTCCGAGAGGCGGGGGCACTGTTGATTTTTGATGAGATCCTGACCGGCTATCGGTACCCGTCTGGCAGCGTACAAAAGGCTACGGGTATCATTCCGGATCTGGCCTGTTTTGGTAAGGCCCTTGCTTGTGGAATGCCCCTGTCCGCCTTAGTTGGCAGATCCCATATTTTCCAACGCGCCGCGGAAAATATACACTACGGCCCCACCTTTAAAGGTGAAATGTATTCATTTGCCGCCGCTAAGGCCGCAATTCAAATTTATCGGGACGAACCAGTGGCCAAGCATGTGTGGGATTATGGCACACAGCTAAAGCGGGGGATAAACAACCTGTGCAATCAGGTAGGGATTGCTGCAAGGTGCCTAGGCCCACCATTCAGGACGGCACTGACCTTTGATGAGCCTGACCCTGAGCGTCTAAGCTTGAAGCGAACTCTTTATTTACAGGAACTACTCAAGTCTGGAGTAACAACCTACAACGGTATCATGCTTCCAAGCTATTCGCACAACAACAGTGTGCTTGAAACGACACTTGATGTAATTGGTAGCGCCCTTGAAAAGGTAGTTACTGCAGAGCAACAGGACGCCTTCCATCGGTACCTTGAGATTCCTCTGCTTTAATGCCATTTCTTAGCGAACTGTCCCACGACTCTCTCTAAAAGCGCAAATTCGCTTGGGTTTCGGGTGTCTTTCCGTCGACATATGTCGCAGACTTCACATACACCATCTTCATGTTGGGCCTTGCGGAGGTAAGTGAATACAGGATTCTGCCATAACTCTAGGAAACCGTTTATGTCCGGAAATCGGAAGCCTGTCTGACGGGAAATATCCACGCTTGAAAGCGGTCCAAGGCACGGGTATAGAAAGTGGGTCTCATCTTGGGAGTGCCCAGTGTTGTTGGTACTTTCGATGGTGGCACAGCGCCAAAGAAAATGGCAATACGTACTGGGTGGTTGATCAAAGTTCAAGCCGGTCAGAAACCTTCCCATCGGCCACTCATTGGCCTCAATCCGGGCAAAGTCATATAGGGATCGTAATTCCGAACCGAAAAATACCTGGGTTTGGTCGGCTGGCGGCGGAAGTTCTATACTGATACTGTGTGCCTTAGCCTCGTTAACCGTTTCGCCATAAATGGCATCATACCTGTCACGGTATGCTTCTAACGTCATTTCGGCACCATACTTTTCAGGCCCACCATAGCCAAGGGCAAAAAATGGGAATACGGTGAAGCGATCCACTCCTAATTCACGGCACAGGGCGGGCATTCGAGGGAGGTCAGCTATATTAGAACCCGTGAGGACCATGGAACCGTAAACCAGCGGCCAGAGAGAACCCCGAAAGTGTTTCTCCCTGTGCAACTCACTTACGTTATGGCACACTAAATCAAATTGATCATTTTTGCACATTTCTCTCCATGTAGCTCTCGTTGCTGCATTCAAGGAAACATTAACCCATCGCACTCTTTCAATCAATGCTTCGAGTATTCCAGGGCGGTTTAGCAACAGACCATTCGTAAACAAATTCAGGCCCAGATGTGGAAACCGGTTTGTTATATATTCGATAATGGCAGGAAGGTGTTTATTTATTGTGGGTTCACCAAGACCAGCGCTCAACCGAAATGTCTGGACATTGCGGAGAGCATCAATATTTGCCACTTTTTCCAAATTAACGAAATTGGAGCGCGCGATATCGTGAGTATAGCTACAGAAGCGGCATTCCAGATTACAGACCCCTGTTGGTGAAAGGTGAATTTCCGGAGGAAAACTCTGAGGATTGACGTGACCTTGTCGGTATTCGATTTCGTTTACAAGAGTGTTGAAGACCCATGGAACCTGTGAGACGTCTCGTTGCGCCAATAGGGCGTTTAACATGTGTACGGGATCGCGTCCAATCCTACGCGGGTCCTGTGGATTTGATAATATCTCCCTCATGGCCGTGTTGAGGTACGAGGGGGAATTAGCCCATCGCCGCGACTTCGTTCCCTTGACCTGAGCCATTGCGGGGGAGTTTTCAATCGAAGATGGCCCAGGAGAAATAAAATGGATCTGAAAAATGGGCGCCAGGGTATCTACAACATCATCTGCACAAGCGGTAAGACGGGCCAGGACATGCCAGAAAGGCCTGAATCTCTTGATGAGCGCAAAAAGGCCTGCTGCAGGTAGCCGGAGGGAAATCGCAAAGGCATTGGCTTCCTCACTGCTTTTTTCCCCAATCCATGCAAACCTTGAGTGCCGTGCCTGCTTCAGAAGTTCGGCAAACGGAGGCGCATCTGAAAGCAGGCATCCCGCGTTCATGAAAATATAGTTCCTTGCCAAAAACCCGGAGATAGGCGGCAATTTTCTGTCACCCAGGTGAGATATGAGGCGCTCCAGTACGTCTACTGCAAGCACTTCCACGTTTCTGCCAAGGAAACTATGGGCCTGGTTTCGGGCTGCGTCTACAAGCAGTCGGGCGCTGTCTGCTAATTCTGTGTAGTCGATCAGCCCCTTTGCCGGAAGTACCAGAAAGAAGCGAGTGGTTCTTATCATAAGAGGATTCCGTTACTATTCTTTCTTAAAGGCTCAAGGATAGCTGTATAACTCGGCCTTTTTCTACTCAAAACGTATAATCTTTGGAAATATGGGAGTAAATGTCATTTTTGTTGCCCTACTTTACATTTTGGCATAAGGAAATTTCACGATCAACCAAATTCTTAAAGGAAAAGTGAAAAGAATGATTCGTATTGAAGCATACTGATACTGATCTCTTTGATCCTTAAAGGTCTCCAAATAAATGCAAAAGCAGAACGGAGAGAGGCAAAGGCCAGGAGAAGCTTCCCAGAATGCGGGGTTTATGGAGGGATGGGAAAAGCTGCGAAAGAACCCGCTTCCCTTGCATGAAGGAAGTGCGCCTATCAGCTACGCTAAATCCAGACTGATATTATTAGGATTCTTGCTATCCTAAAATTCGGAGGGGTATTTTCAAATAACCCTATCGGAAACTGAAATGCAGACTTTGGTATTTTCAAAGATTCCTCTGCCAGTTTTCACTTTTACACTGACCTAAATTTTAACCCCAGTGGCCGAATCTTTGCTAAACTCTTGATACTACCTTTCCTATATTATAGTTCACTTTCAACCCTCCCCAAGAACGCAGAAGAGTACCTCTGGTAGTCCAAACCGGTTGGGTGCCTGAAAAGCAGGCCCTCGCCAGAACCTGCGATTGAACCTGAATGTGAACTCGTTGAGATACGCCTGCAAATGCTTATTCATGACCGCTCCTTTGTATGTTCCAGTCAACCAGCGCTTCAGGTTCGAAATAAGGAGGTGCACAAGCGGTAGCCATCTACCAGTCTTATGTTCCTTGTGAGTTTGAAGAGTACGAATGTGCCTGAAACTGAATGCATTTAGGCCCGTTGTATCCCTAACAGCTACGAACTTTCCCTAAATCCCCTGACAAACAATCTCCCTCATTCATTTCTTCCAAGGCAAAGTCATCCTGTAAATTTTAATGATACTAAAGAACAATAAAGATAGACGCTTGAAATGGTTGTATTATTGGTACGTTGAATCCAAATATATGATAGGTTATGCAGTAAAGAAAAGGGCAGATGTAGACTGAATAAAGCGTGGAAGGAGATGGGGTATTGAATTGTCAGTCTCCAAAGCGGTCTTGGATAATCGGAATTTTTGGAGATTATTGACAATTTCTCAGGTCTCAGAAATGCTGAGGTATTTGGTGGGTATCTCAAATAATTCGTGTCAACAAAACGTGGTGATATGCCTTACATATCGCTGTGACAGATCCATTCACACCACGACCACTTTTCCGCACAATTCCTCATCCTCGTAGAGCCTGCAATAATCAAATATTCCTGAGAAAACATCAAGATTATAACAAACTCCCTGAAAACAGTCAAAAAATTCACAAAAAACTGAATCAACCTCAAAGATTTGGAGTAGAGACTAAAAAGACAGTGAATAGACCTGGAAACATAAAAAAATGGGACAGTGTAGCCTGGTTTGAGGAACTGGAAAAAAGAAGAGGTCAAGAAGAAGCAAAGATCGTTAGGAAAATGGAGCAGTGGGCAACTGGCGGACCTTTTCAATTTAGGTGGTCGTCAAGGCGGAAAGATGATCGTGCAACATTCTGGATGTTTTTAACCTCTGAACCCCCTTGCCGACTACTTGGATTTCGGTTAGATGGGAAGATAGAAATTCGTTTTGGTGACCTTATGAAATTCCGGCCCTTCAATGAAGAAGGATTTCGTCGTTCGCTTACGGATCGTTTGAACAGAATCGCTGGCATTAACCTATCAGAAGCGTTGAAACTCACCGGCTATCCTTCGGTTCCTATTTCTGCTATCAAGGATGAAGGTGATGCAACTAGTTTTTTTGAGACAATAGAGTGGTGTATCAAAGAGATCAAAGAAGCCAAAATCGACTAAATTCAGGGGCATTTGCTTTCAGTTGAGGAGGGGCAAGCCTGCCCTCGGGCCAAGTACCGAACTCCTGAGATGAAAACTACATGGAAGAGGCATGGGTGTCACCCACACAGTTGACAATAGAGCAATCTGCATTTCAGAAGTTTAGGCCTGGTTATGTCTTGTTCCAAAATTTACAAAATTTGCATGAATATTGAGATCTGTGAAATGTGTCGGCTTGACATCCATGCCTTTCTCAAAAAAATGAGCAATTTCTCAGATCAAAGATCGAGCTCTGCCCTATATCCCATACCGCCTGAGATGAAGTTCAAGAAACGGATCGGCAATCTCATATCCCATATCGCCCTTATAAATAACGCCCATATCTTCAAAGTGGGCAACAATCTTTAAAATGCCGGGACTGGTAAGTCTGGCTTCCCGCTGGACCTGTTTCGCGGTTATCTTTTTTATCACCCCATGCTTGCCCAGAACCTCAAGAAAGCGAGCTTGACTGTATGTTAAAGTTGATAAAAATTCCTGAGGTCGGCCCCGCCGGTTCTGTACGATTTCATTGATATTCCCATCGACCATTTTCAGCGATATCTTCTTAACGCCAGCCTTTTTGAGGAGATTATAACATACAATGTTGATGGGCTCAGGAATTCGTTTCATACAGTCCTGGAGGTAAGTCGAAACATCAAGATCAATGTTGAGGCCACGCTCTTTCATAAATGTGGTATATTCGAGGTATTCGATGGGAGTAATCTCAATAGATTCGCCCCAATTGTAAAGAGGAGCCTTTGGTACGGAAAAGACTTTTGACAGGAGATGCTTTTTGGAACCCAGGATAATGACCGGAATAGTGGCAGCAAGCCGTTGCAAGGAATCCCTCAGCAAGCCCTCGGCCTCTTCAATACCGGCAATGTCCTGAAATTCATCCATAACAATAAGGGCAGGGATATCATTGAGGTGTATTTCGTTTATCTTCTGGAAAATATCTTTAAAGTGAGGCGGTTTCCCTTCCGAGGTCGAAAGTTCAATCCGGGATATGCCGTCATTGTCCAGGGTCATTCGCGGACGTAAAGAGGCAATCAACTTAATAAGAGACTGGAAAGCACTCTTTGCTCTGAAGGCCCGGCTGAAACCCTCAGAAAACCCCAGTGCGATCCGTTGGGAAATATGGGTGAGGCTGCGCACGCCATAGAGGTCAACCTGCGCATAAAGGCCTGATTTGTTTTTCTTAAGCCACTGAGGAATCACGAAGGATTCCACAAGGGATGTTTTGCCGGTGTTTCTTCTACCGAAGAGCAGGATTTTCTTCCCGTCTAAGACAAGGTTCATAATGGCCTTTTTTTCTTTGTCCATATTGCACAGGTTGACCGTGTCTTTGATTACAGTCTCAAACTCAAAGCGTTTATCCTTCATGCCCACCTCCACTAAAACTAACTTTTAGCTACTAACCAATAGATACTAACATGTAGTTAGTTTATATCCTGCTGTCCCGTAACTGTCAAGACAAACGCAAGGCACATGCGGGGTCTGCTGTTGATTCCCGGCGATTTTTCAGCGAAATTTTGTATTTATATTCAACTACGCTTAAAGCATATTATACGGGTCCACATCCAAAACAAGATGAACATCTCTCGATCTGAGTGCCTTTATGGAGGATTGTTCCACTTCCACCAGGAGATGTCTCAAGAGCGATACACTTCTGCTCTTGACTAACAGCTGCCACCTGTGTTTTCCCTTCAGACGCGACATGGGCGCCTCAACCGGGCCTAACACCTGGATCTCTTTGCCCCTCTTGGGCCATCTGCGCAAGACCGCCCTCAAATCCGAACTGAACTGATGGACCGCTTCCTCGGTCATTTTCCTGCTGTCCCCCTGAAACCGCAGACATGCCAGATTAGAGAAAGGGGGATAGCCTAACTGCTCTCTAAGCCCCGTTTCTGTATCAAAGAATGACTGGAAATCGTGCGTCATGGCAGAGCGAATCACGTAATGATCAGGATTGAAGGTCTGGATAATCACCCTCCCCTTCTGATCTCCCCTCCCTGCCCTCCCGGCAACCTGAGACAGGAGTTGAAAGGTCCTTTCCCCGGCCCTGAAGTCCGGAAAACTCAGGGATAGATCGGCAGAAATAACACCCACCAAAGTAACATTGGGGAAATCATAGCCCTTTGTGATCATCTGGGTGCCCACGAGTATATCCGTTTCGTGTCTACCGAACTTCATTAAAATCTGAAGCGCCGCTCCCTTCTTGCGGGTAGAGTCCGCATCCATCCTGGATATCCGTGCAGCAGGGAAAAGCTGATTGAGCTCATGCTCCAATTTTTCGGTCCCAAACCCATAGGGCTTCAAATTGCCCCCCCCGCAGGATGAACAGTTGACCTTTGTCCCGGAATTGAAACCGCAGTAGTGGCAGATAAGACGGTCTTCATTAAGGTGAAAAGTGAGGGCCACATCGCAGTTGGGGCAGGATATGGACTGACCACATGCTCTACATAGATATAGACTATGAAAGCCCCTTCGGTTCAGAAAGAGGATGGACTGCCTCCCTGCCGTCAGGTTTTCATCAACAGCCTGCCTGAGCCCTGGGCTGATCATCTCATCCTTCCCATAGGCGTTTTTAAGCCCCTTCATATCAATGATTTCCACCTCCGGCAGGGGTCGCTTTTCTACCCGATCCGGCATTAGAAGCAGGTGGTATCTTCCCGTTATACTGTTCTGGAATGATTGAACAGAGGGGGTTCCGGAACCTAAAATCACTACGGCTTTTTCCATCTTAGCCCGTACAACGGCCGCGTCTCTCGCCTGGTAATGCGGCCCGCCCCTTCTCTCTTCCTGGACATAGGCCGAATCATGCTCCTCGTCCACAATAATCAACCTCAATTCAGGCAGAGGAGCGAAGAGGGCAGAACGGGCTCCGATGACCAGGTCGACCCTGCCCTTTGCCATCCTCATCCACTGGCGACGTCTCTCCCTGCTGCTGAGCCCGCTATGATAAACTGCGATCCGGTCTCCTAAGCGTGACCGGAAAACACCCTCCAGGTAGACTGATAGGGATATCTCGGGGGCAATCAATATTGCCCGGCTGCCGGATTTTATGGCATGTTCCACTGCCCGAAAATACACCTCTGTCTTGCCGCTGCCTGTTATCCCATAGAGCAGACAAGAAGAAAAAATACCCTTGTCAAGATATTTCCTGATCTGATTCAAGGCCTGGCGCTGGTGTTTATGAAGGACACGAGGAGCAGGAGGCGGAAGGATATTTGCCCCGCCTTTAAGATTGTGGACCGGTACATTTTGATTTTCAAGGACCCCCTTGTGGACCCACTTATTTACAAGATAAGGGCCGTTGGTGAATCTGGACTTCAGCTCACTTGACAGGATTGCCCCGGACTCGAAGATTACTTCCAGAAATTCAACCTCATTCCTGGCCTTTGAAGCCTTCCCTCTCTTTGCAAGGGCAGCCTCGAGATCAAGACCTTCTTTTGGTCTGATGAACTTCAGCGCATACGATTCATTGCTCACCCTTTTTTTTGTCCGGCTTTCGATGGATAACCATCCCTTCTCCTGGAGCGGATAGATCTTCTTAAGGGGCCAGGGAAGCCTCTTGTCTCGATTGTCCTTTATCCAGGAGAGGAGTTCTGTTTCTTCAGAATGGAAAAGGCGGCCGTGGAGCACCTCTAATCCTTTTTTTGTCAGGCGTGCAGTCTTGAAATATTCTTCCGGCATGGCAGATCGGATGACCATGCCTACAGGGTGAATATAATAATCGGCTATCCATTCAAAAAATGGAACCATCTGCCCCAGGAAAAGAGGCTCAATGTCCAGGATATCAACTATTTCCCTCAGGTCCCGGTCCGGCACATCAGGGATTTCCTCTAAAACATAACCCGTAACCTTTCGGTTGTTGAACGGTACCAGAACCCGGCATCCAACCCGGACCATTGGCGCAAGATCCTCGGGAATTGCATAGAAAAAGGTCCCGCGTACAGGGACAGATACAGCTACCCTGAGATATGAAGGTGTTTGGGCGTTCATTTTGAAACTCGAGTTGTAGGCGTAAGGCTCAAGGCGCAAGGCGCAAGAAACTCAATGAGAATCAATTATCCCCGCCAAAGTCGGGATCTTCGACCGACATCCAACATTAGGCACTTTAGATCACGTTAGTCTATTTTAGGCATTTTACCTCATTTTAGGCACTTTAGGCACTTTCCCCACGCATCCCTTTCACCTGCCCAATAATCAGCCGGGCTGCCTCTTCAATCTGTTCCATGGTATTGCTCCTTCCTAAAGTCAGTCTGAGGGCTCCCATCCCGACTTCCGGCGGCACTGACATAGCCGAAAGTACATAAGAAAGCTTGATTGTCCGATCATGGCATGCGGCCCCGGTAGATGCCATTATTGTTGGGACACCATCAAGGATCTTTCCCCCCTCCAGACCGGGGACCGAGATATTCAGGGTATTGGGGAGTCGTTTTTCCCCATGACCGTTCAAAACCAGCCCATTAATCCCCGCAAACAGCAGATCCTGCAGACGATTTCTCAAAAGACAGTTCCGCTCAAAATCCTCTTCGAGCCTCTCCTTAGCAACCCTGCATGCCGCACCGAGTCCTGCAGCAAGAATAACATTTTCCGTGCCTGCACGCATGCCATTCTCTTGCGCAGCCCCATGAATAAGTGGAGTGAGCGAGCAACCATTCCGCATATAAAGGACCCCAACACCCTTGGGGCCGTAAAGCTTATGACCAGCCACACTCAAAAAATCCACTCCAAGATCGTCTATATCCACCTTTATCTTGCCCACTGCCTGGGCAGCATCCGTATGAAAAAGGACGTTGTGGCCCTTTGCGATTTGAGAGATCTCTCTTATAGATTGGAGGGTCCCGGTCTCGTTATTGGCAAGCATTAAAGTTATCAGGGTGGTCCGGGATGTAATTGCTTTCCTTACATCATCCGGGTCAATCTGCCCGAGACGATCCACAGGGAGTATTGTAACCTTGACACCCAATTCCATGAGAAACAGGGCCGGGTTCAGGATGGCGGGATGTTCTATTGCAGAGGTAATAATGTGGAATTCTCCGGGATCTGCCAGGTTGATTAGCCCCTTAAGGCCCAGATTATTTGACTCGCTCCCACCGGATGTGAAGATTATCTCACCTGGTTGACAGCCAAGGAGCGCAGAAGTCTCCCCTCTGGCCTTTTCAACCCCTTCTTTTGCCCTGTTACCCAAAGGATAACCGCTGGACGGATTGCCGAATTCTCCCTTCAAATAAGGCATCATAGTCTCCACAGCCTCGGGATCGATTGGAATCGTGGCATTATGATCCAAATAAATGGGACTCCCCGGAGTTTTGTCAGTCATTGAAATCACCTCATCTTCTGGATGCTGGATGCTGGTCGAAGATCCCGTTTTTAAGCGGGGATACTGGATACTCGATGTTGGATACTTGGTTCTGGATGTTCCAATTCCGCAATCCGCAATCCGCAATCCCCAATCCCCAATCCCCATCCTTGTAGAATAAATTTTGTCAATTGACAACAAATACAATATAGTGCTAAATTATAGGACCAAAAGCAAAAGGATTTGGCACCGACAACCAGGCAGGGCTCATAAGAGGGGAGGTCGCAGATGGCAGGAGACAGCAAAAAGAAATTCATTCTCTGGTTTGGTGAAGTTGGCATAAACGATGTTCCTTTAGTCGGCGGGAAAAACGCTTCTCTTGGAGAGATGTATCAAAAACTTGGGAGTAAAGGGATAAAAATCCCCAACGGTTTTGCCATTACTGCCTATGCCTACCGCTACTTCCTGAAATATGCCGGGATCGAAGAGGAAATCAAAAAAGTTCTCAAAGGCCTGGATACTCATGACCTCTACAACCTCATGGCAAAGGGTAGAGAGGTTAGGGAAATCATCACACATGCAGAAATCCCTCCTGATCTGACCCAGGCAATCTACACCGCCTATGACAAATTAGGGGCGGAGTTCGCCCAGAAAGGGAACGCTAATTATGGCCTTAGCAATGTCGATGTGGCGATCCGCTCATCGGCCACAGCCGAAGACCTCCCGGATGCCTCCTTTGCGGGTCAGCAGGATACTTTCTTGAATATTCGCGGGAGACGGAGCGTGATAGACGCCTGCAGAAAGTGTTTTGCCAGCCTGTTTACCAACCGAGCCATTTCGTACCGTCACGACAAAGGCTTTGGCCAGTTTGAGGTTTCCCTTTCCATTGCAGTCCAGAAGATGGTGAGGAGTGATTCAGCCTATTCGGGGGTCATGTTTTCCATCGACACGGAGACCGGGTTTAAGGATGCGGTTTTCATCACCGCTGCCTATGGCTTAGGCGAGAATGTCGTACAGGGAGCTGTCAATCCTGATGAGTTCTATGTGTTTAAGCCTACCCTGAAGATGGGCAAACGAGCCATTATCAGCCGCAGCCCGGGAGACCGGGACATCAAAATGGTCTACTCCATGGAAGATGACGCCACGGTCAAAAATGTCCCTACCACCTTAGATGAAAGGCATCGGTACGTCCTGGATGATGATGAGATCCTGAAATTAGCAGAATGGGCGTGCATTATTGAAGAACACTACAGCGAAGAGGCCGGATATTTCAAGCCGATGGATATTGAATGGGCCAAGGATGGAGATGGTGTCAATGTGGGGACAGGAGATCTCTATATTGTTCAGGCAAGACCCGAGACCATTCATTCTCAGAGAGACACAAACTCCTACGAGAACTACAGACTTCTCGAAACAGGACAAATCCTTGTCAGCGGAATAGCCGTGGGCAGCAAAGTTGGCCAGGGTATATCCAATGTAATTCAATCAACTCTCGAGATGGACAAATTCCAGCCCGAACAGGTACTGGTGACCAGCATGACCGATCCTGACTGGGAACCTATCATGAAGATCGCATCGGCAATTGTCACCAATAAGGGGGGACGCACCTGTCATGCGGCTATCATTTCCCGGGAGCTCGGCATTCCTTGTGTTATAGGCACGGGAAATGGTGATGAACTGATCGAGACAGGACAGGAGATAACTGTTTCATGCTGTGAGGGAGAGACAGGTCATGTTTATGAAGGCATGCTGGAGTATGAGCTGCAAGAGTTCGATTTAAAAGACATCCCCCGGACGCAAACCAAGATAATGATGAACGTAGGAATGCCGGAAAAGGCCTTTTCCCAGGCGATGATCCCAAATGAAGGCGTGGGTCTGGCCAGGGAAGAGTTCATTATCAACTCACACATCGGCATACACCCCCTTGCCCTGCTGGATTATGACAAGTTGAGGGAAAAGGCCAAGACTGATCAAAAAATCGCAGGTGTCGTCTACAAGATTGACGAAATCACGGCTGTTTACCAGAACAAGAAGCAGTTTTTTATTGACAAACTTGCAGAAGGAGTTGGCCGTATCGCCGCAGCGTTCTACCCCAATGATGTCATTGTCCGGATGTCTGACTTCAAGACCAATGAGTATGAGAACCTCCTCGGCGGGTACCTGTACGAACCCAGCGAGAGCAATCCCATGATCGGATGGAGGGGGGCCTCACGTTATTACGATAATGATTTTATGCCGGCCTTTGAGATGGAATGTATTGCCCTCCTCAAGGCCCGCAACGAGATGGGGCTTACAAACATTAAGGCCATGATCCCATTTTGCAGGACCCCGGAAGAGGGTAAGAAGGTCATCGAGCTCATGAAAAAGTTCGGTCTTGTTCAGGGTGAAGATGATCTCGAGATATATGTCATGTGCGAAATTCCCAGCAATGTAATCTGCGCAGATCAATTTGCAGATATATTCGACGGGTTTTCCATAGGCTCCAATGACCTGACCCAGTTGGCCCTCGGCCTCGACCGGGATTCCTCTCTCGTAGCCCATATCTATGATGAGAGAAACGATGCCGTAAAGCGATTAATCACACAGGTGATCGACGTTGCCAAGAAAAAGGGAAGGAAGATCGGGATCTGCGGGCAGGGCCCCAGCGATTTTCCCGATTTTGCGGAATTTCTGGTTGAATGCGGCATTGATTCCATAAGTCTCATACCTGATACCGTTATCAAGACCCGTGTGGCAATTGCGAAAAAGGAAAAGGAATTGGGCATCAGTGTGGAGAAGGAATAAGAGATGGACCCAGTAAGGATTTTGGGGACAGGTTCTTTTGTGCCACCAAAGGTCCTGTCCAATTTTGATTTACAGGAAATGGGCCTGGACACTACCGATGAATGGGTTATCCAGCGAACCGGCGTCAGGGAACGAAGGATAGCAGACCCGGAAGTCACTACCTCAGATCTCGGTTATGAAGCAGCACTCAGGGCCTTTGATATGGCCGGGGTATCCGCCAAAGATCTTGATCTTATTATCGTGGCCACCATAACGCCTGATACCTGCTGCCCTGCCGCTGCCAACTGGCTTCAGGCCAAATTGGATGCTCCCCAGGCCGTCACGTTTGACATAAGCGCCGCCTGTTCCGGCTTTATCTTTGCGCTTAACGTGGCGGAACAATATCTAAGGACCGGGGCTGCCAAGCTCATCCTTGTGGTGGCTTCAGAAGTCATGACACGGACCCTCGACTGGACCGATCGAACCTCCTGCATACTGTGGGGGGATGGCGCGGGTGCTGCCATATTAACCCTGGGTCGGAACGGTCCGGAGATTTTGTCTACCCATCTCCATACGGATGGTGTCAACGGCCAGGATCTGTTGATGCCTGGAGGCGGGTCCAGGACCACACCCATATCTCATGAGAGCGTTGACAAGAAGCTTCATGTCCTGCAGCTGATTGAAGCCAATGCCAGTTTCAGGGTGGCTGTAAGACATTTTGTGGATTCCATCAAAGAAGCTGCCAGCTTTAATAATGTGGCTGTAGAGGAGATCGACTGGTTTATCCCGCACCAGGCTAACCTGCGTATGTTCCAGTCCATGGCCAAGACCCTGAAGCTCTCCATGGACAAATTCTATATTACACTTCACAAATACGGCAATATCTCTTCTGCCTCCTGTGCCATTGCCTTAGACGAGGCTGTCAGGGACGGGAGCATAAAGAAAAATGATCTGATCTGTCTTCCGGTCTTCGGCGGCGGGCTGACCTGGGGCAGCGCGCTGATAAGATGGAGTTAGTGTCTGAATCACGCCTTGGCGTGATTCAGACACGATTGCGGATTTCGGATTTAGAGATGCCGTAGTTTACAATCTTTTTTATATCTGTCTGTGTCTGTCTGTGTGGGTCTGTGGCTAATTTCGTGTTGAGGAGTATCAGGAATGATTACCCAAGAATTGAAGAGCATGGGAATCGGCTTTGAAGCCGGTTCAGAGGATTTCAAAGAGGACCGATCTACCCTTGTTATGATCCATGGAGCAGGTGGACGATCCCGGGTCTGGCAGACTCAAACCCGTCTATTAAAGGGATCTCTGAACACCCTGGCCTTAGACCTTCCAGGCTCCGGGGAAAGCACAGGCGAAGCCCAGTCAGACTTAGACGGATATACAGAATGGCTGATTGAAGTCCTTAGAAGCATTTTTCGTGAGCCTCCCTTCTTAATGGGCCATTCCATGGGTGGGGCCATAGTTCAGAAGGCGGCCCTGTTGGAACCCGATTTAATGAGGGGGATAATCTTGGTGGGTACCGGCCCCCGACTCCAGGTAGCACCCGTGTTTTTAGAAGGCCTGAAGAACAATTTCGAAGAGACCGTTGACACTCTCATTGGGTATGCATACGCAACCGGCGCAGATAACCTGCTCATAAAAGAAGGCGCTGAATTGATGAAGGAGGCAGGATCAAGCGTGGTTTACGGCGATTTCTCTGCATGTAACCGGTTTGACGTACGAAACGACGTGGGCGCAATCAAACTCCCATGTCTCATCCTCTGCGGAGATGAGGATAAATTAACACCCCCTGCCCTTTCCAAGAAGCTGAAGGACGCTATCTCGGGGAGCAGGCTTGAAATTATACCCTCTGCAGGGCATATGGTGATGATTGAAAACCACAAGGCCTTTAACAATTATGTGCTCGATTTTATAACGAGCACGCCCTCATGATTGATGATACAAGACCGTCAAGGTCGTCTTTGTTTATGATAAATCGCCGAAGGCGCACCACAACTTTAGGCACTTCAGGCACTTTTCCCGAGCAGACCTCACTCGAGGCTAAAAACGATCACTCCTTCTTCGGCTTGACCAAGATGTAATGGATAGGGGAGGTTTTCATGCTTCAAAACCCGGTTAATAAACTTGGCCCCATCACCTTGGAATTCCACAGTGGCAGACATGGAATTACCCCTGATTTTTGATGGGATGACCGATTCTACTCCAATTACCTCATCTCTGAGAAAATCCCTGAAAACCCAGAACTGTTTAGGCCTGCTCGTGCCTGCTAACGTAACCTCTAACTGGTGGATTTCTCCGTGCTCGCTGGCAACAGCCCGGATGATGCACGGGCAAAGCGTTGCAGCGATCCGGTTCACGGGCCCCTGGAGGGTTTCGATAATTTGTTCTGAGTCTGTCGACGCTACTTCAATCGGCTCGACCCTGGATTCCTGACAAATCTGGCTGCCCTGATGCACGTCTAAGACCCTAAGTGTCAGAGACAATTCCTTCTTGTTAATGATTACGCTCTGGCCGCAGATCACCACATCAGCGGAGAAAAGACTTCCCCACTTCAAAATATCTTCGTTTGTAAGGAATGGAGATGTTAAGTTGCTAAGAGATTCAAAATCAGGGGGACTCAAAATCCGGTTAATTGGGCTGAAACCCCTATCCTGGAAGACCTTGTGGAGCGTAAGTTCAACAGCGCTCAAATCCTGAAAACCCTCTTCGTCTTTCCACCAGTATGATATATCGCCTTCTCTGGCTTCAGAAACCAGGAAAAGCACTTTGATGATCGGGGGATCCGTAAGCAGGACCCCGGCCGACCTGAGCTTTTCCCCTATGATTTCTTTATTGACCCTGAGCTTTATGAGTACCCTGTACTTACCATCGACCTGATGTTCCGCCAAGATATGAAAATTTTCGATTTCTTCCTTAGCGCCCGGGATGATTTCCTCGGTTAATCTCTCGAAATTATTAACTACGCCTCGGCTTCCAAGCAGACGAGCGATATAATCTTCCACCCCTTTCATCAAGGCCTGGGTAATAGCTCTTTTTTTTGCCTCAGCTGAATTCCCTCCAACAACAGTACTGGTGCCTATGGCTAAAAGCTCATTTTTCTCCAGAGTATCCCCTGTTTCTGCCCGTGAAAGATGAAAACCAAAAAAAAGAAAACCAGCAAGAAAGAAAATGGCAAGCCTGTTCATCTGTCTGTCCTGTCCCGCGAAATAGACCTCATTTCGCTGACTTTCCCAGGGACTTCAGCTCTTCCTTAGATTCAGCCACAAGTCCTTTGTTGATTTCCAGAACCTTTTTGAAGTCATTTCCTGCTCGATATAAGCGGTTCGCCTTTTTGTATGCGATACCCATATAGTAGTAGGCCTCGGGCAGGTCTTCTTTGTAATGCAGGGAGTCATAAAACCTGTCTCTTACTTTATCTAACCAGCCCTCCCCTCCCTTCATTGTATAAAGACGCATAAATCCAACAAAAGCTAACGCCTTATCCTCTTCTGTCTTTGCATCATCTCTTGCACTTAACATTGAATCCACAGCCAACTTGAACTTCTCTTCCTTGCCGTAAATCAGCCCCAGGCCCAAGTGCGCACTGGAATATTTGGAATCGAGTCGCAGAGCGAGATTGAATTCTCTTTTGGCATCGAAAAGATAGCCCTTTTCAAGCAATTTATAACCGCTATAAGCATGATGTTCCGGAGTATTCAACACTCTTTCCTGGACCCTCGGAGTTGATGAACAAGCAAAGAGAAAGAAAGTGAACAATAAAGAAACAACGGTCATTCTGCAAAATAGCTTAAGCTTGATGAATTCCATCAGAATTCCTCCAGTTAACGATTGAGACCTTTGAAAAGCGGAACCGATAAAACTCTGAATAGAGAATTAAAGCTAAAAGATCAAGTTCTTTCAGACAAAAACAGGCGAATCCTTTTTATTACCATATCTAAATCCTCAGGATCAACCCATATGACGCCAGGTTCAGCCTTGAACCAGGTTAATTGCCTCTTGGCATACCTTCGCGTATCTCTTTTGAGTTTGGTAATCGTTTCTTCCAAGGACCATTCCCCTTTTAAGTACCTGATCATATGCCTGTACCCGATAGCCTTCATCGATTTGAGGTCAGGGGAGTACCCCAATTCTAAAAGGGCCCGGGTCTCTTCGATGAGGCCCTTATCCGCCATATTTACACTTCGCTCGTTTATACGATGATAAAGATCCTCTCTGTCCACATTTAGACAAAGCTTGAGGGCGTTTAATGATCGCTCCCTGAAACCGTGCCTTTTCATAAGGTCTGAAGACCGTAGATCGGAAAGATAATTGATTTCAATAGCCCTTATGATCCTAACCCCATCATTTGGGTGGATACTTTCTGCGCGTTCAGGGTCCAGGGCCTCCAATTTCTCGTGAAGTTTTGCTGTTCCGTGGATCTTACATTCCATACGCAACCGTTCTCTGAGCTCGGGATCTGAGGGAGGGGATTCCATGAGTCCTCCGATCAGGCCCCTGATATAAAGACCTGTGCCGCCAACAACAAGGCATGTCTTCCCTTTCGAGCAGATTTCGTTCACGATAGGAAGGGCCATACGACGATAAATTGCTGCATTGCAGTCTTCATCAGGATTTACAACATCCAGCATATGGTGGGGAATCTCTCTTTGTTCGTCATGCGTAGGCTTTGCAGTGCCGATATCCATGCCGCGATAAACCTGCATAGCATCAGCATTGACAACCTCGCCTGATAAAGCATTGGCCAAATCCACTGCGAGAGTGGTTTTTCCACTGGCCGTGGGACCTGCAATAACAATGATCTTTGGCCTTTTATCTTCTGACATTGTGTAACCGTTCAAGGAACGATGAAATTAGAAAATAGAAATTGGAAATTTGGCCTTCATACTTTTGTGCTGTTGATGAACGCATTTAATTGTGGGCCAAGCTTCCCAGTTTCTGATTTCCAATTTCCAATTTCAAGCCGTAAACGGCCATAACTCTTCTGCCAGTTTGTAGACATCCAACTCGTGAACTCGTTTCAACTCTCCCCAATTTCTACTTTCCAATTTCAAGTTTCAAGCCGTGAACGGCTATGTTTATACAACCCTCTTAAACATCTTTTCCATTTCATAATAGGAAAAACGCCTAAATATGGGTCTTCCGTGGGGGCAGTTCGTGGGTA
>JACNJD010000043.1 GCA_014382715.1 Candidatus Desulfacyla euxinica
GGTATCCCCTTCTGGGGGTCTTTGCCCAATTTCAATTTGAGCAAGTCCCAAATGGTCACCAGTTCCACATGAAGCATCAGGGAGGGGAGGAGAATGAGATCTGCCACTAAGGCCGAGAACATGGTGATGATCATCAAGAGGCCGAAAACGGCAGTGGGTTTGAAATGAGAGAACATCAGCACTGAAAATCCGAGACTGATGGTCACGGTAGTAAAAATGATCGGTTTTCCCATACGGCGAACAGTGTTACTCAGGGCCTTCTCTTTATTGAGGTTCCCTTTAAACTCCCTGTTGTAGCTCACGAGATAATGTATGGTATCATCAACGGCCAGCCCAATGGCAATGCTTGCTATCAAGCTTGTTGCCATAGATAGGGGAATCCCGAACCAGCCCATAACTCCAAAACTGACGATAATGGGAAAGCAGTTGGGAAGCATTGCGATAAAGCCGACCTTGTAAGAGAGGAAAAGCAGGAACATTATGGCAAAAACAAGGATCAAGGTCAGAAAAAGGCTCCTGACCTGACCATCAGAAATAAGATGGCTGCTGTGGGAAATGACAATACCGAAGCCGGTGACCTGAAAGGAGAAGTTACCGGGAAAATATTTACTGAGATAGTCTTTTATCCGCGCCTCGGTGGCCAGGAAGTCGATGGAACTGGAAATATGGGTCCTCAGCATGATATTTGCCTTGGAAAAGTCTGAGTCCATAAACCCATTAAGCATATCCTGGCCTAACATTGTCTTAAAACTATTCACGAGCATTCGGACCTCAAAAGGCTCTTCGGGAAGGGCGTAAGACTGTCGCTTATATTGGTTGGTGGTGTAATTGACCAATTTTAAATAGTCAGCAAGTGAGATGGTTTTGTCCACTCCCTGCAAAGAATTAAGAAAGTCTTGAAGACGGGCAATTTGTTTCAGATGATCCGGATTTTCAAAATACCCGTCCTGGCCGCTGTCAACAACCACATTGATGGGAAAACTCCCGGACATATCCTGATAGATATCATTGAAATGACGGGCTACAGGGGTATCCGCTTTGAAAAACCCAACAGGGTTTGTTTCAACTTTGATGCGTGAAACGCCAACCATTCCTGCCAGGGCAATGATAGCTATCAAAGAGAGGGTGATTTTCTGGTGACGAAGATTCAGTCTGATAATTGTTGAAAGGACCCGGTCTAAAAACCGGTTTTGGCTCGATTCATGTTCATGCTTTCTGGTTGGAAAGGGCAGCAGACCCATAACAGCGGGAAGAAAGGTTAGGATAATGATGAGCATGGAAAGGATGCCAAAACATGAGAAAACCGCAAATTCGCGAATTTCGTTGACCCTGTTGACGAGCAGGGATCCTAAACCGATGGACGTTGTAATCACGGCAAGGGAGGTGGGGAATCCCAACCTGCTGAAGCATTGGAAGGATGCCTCCTGAGGAGAAGCGGATGTCTCGATGGAGGAAAAATACTCCGGGAAAATATACATGCAGTAGGCTGTTCCCACGGCGATCAGAAAAACAGGTACGATCATGGTCAACAGGGAGAGGGGGGTTTCTGTCCAGGCCATAAGCCCGAAGGTCCAGGTAAGGGCGATAAGGACAGCGCCTGTAGGGATCAGCACTCCCCGCAGGTTGCGGAAGAACAGGAAAAGGATCAGGGCAATGAGGGAAAGGGTCACCGCAGGCAAGGCCATGAAATCCTGTTGTGTGAATCGTGCCAGGGCCGATGAAACGATCGGCATGCCAATCTGGTAAAGGGAAAATGAAGCCTGGTACTCGTCAAACAGGCGTTTTACTCCATTAATAATCTGGTCTTTCTGCCTTATATCATCCAGTATGAGCGTTATAACTGTCGTCTTTCTGTCTTCGGAGATGAGGTTCTTGTGGAAGAGATCAATGTCAGAAACCACACCTGCAAAATCCTTTAAGTCCCACTTCTCCGTAATGTCCATGGCCTTCTTTATGCCAGGGAGACTGATAACCCTTCTTATCCCTTTGATTTGAGAGAGTGAGTGGGCCAGCCGGTCGATTTGCCCGAAGGTCTCTGGCCGAAAGACAGAATCTGTCTTGGCCACAACCAGTATAATCTCTTCACAGCCAAATTCTTTTTTAAACTGATCGTATTCTAAAGTTTCGGGAAGGTCTTCGATAATGAGGTCGTAGATGGATGTCTCAAACCGCAGGGAAGGAATTTGTATGGCAAAGAAAAACGTAATGAGGGTGATCAGGAGGATAATCCGGATGGGATGATAGACTATATATTTGAGGCAGGATTCCGGACGCACTGTCCTGAGCAGGTGTGGCATCTACATGTCCCCTTGGCAACGTATTCTGATGCCCGTAAAATAGCCCCTCAGCCCTCAGCAGTCAAGGGGGTCTGAAGGGCTATTTTTAAAACATGCTCTTAAAGCGCTTTTACCTTATAGACCTGATTTGAATCAGGATCGATTACATGCACAGCGCAGGCGATGCACGGATCAAAGGAATGGACAGTTCTAAGGATTTCCAGGGGGTTTTTAGGATCTGCGACCGGTGTTCCGATGAGGGCTTCCTCCACAGGCCCCAGTTTCCCGTTCTTGCAACGTGGGCCGAGATTCCAGGTGGAAGGGACCACGTACTGGTAGTTCTTAATCTTCCCATCCTCAATTTCGATCCAGTGACCGAGAGAGCCCCTGGCCACATCGTTCAGACCGACACCCTTACCGCTCTTGGGCATGGTCCAAGAGGCACAGGTCTCGGCGTTGCCTTTTTTCAGGTTACCCACAAGCTCCATCATCCAGGGTTCCATGGCATTGCCTATCACAAGGGTTTCTAAAGCACGTGCTGCAGTCCGGCCTAAGGTGGAGAAGAGGGCTGCAGCGGGAAGGTTCAGTGTCTGCAGGGTGCCATTCACCACATCTACAAACTCCTTCTTCCCATAGCCATATGCCACAAGTACCCTGGCAAGGGGCCCGACCTCACAGGATGCATCACCATAACGCGGGGCCTTGAGCCAGGAATATCTATCAGCCGTGTCGTATTTGGGATCACCTTCAATGGGTCTGGTCTCTCCCTGGTAAGGATGTCTGGCTCCATTCCCCTTATACCATGAACGGGAAATATGCTCTGTTACCTTTTCAGGGTCGGCCATCTTAACGCCTGCTATATCGCGGTTCATGATAACACCACGCGGCAGGAAAAGGCTCTCTGGCTCTTTGGCCGATTGAGGCAGGTCTCCCCATGCCAGGAAATTGGTGGTCCCTCCGATGCCGCCCCAATCTTTATAAAAGGGCGCAATAGCCAGAACATCGGGGATGTAAACATTCTTTATAAAGTCCTGGGTCTCTTTCCAGAGATAGAGGAACTCTGCGATTCGATCAGGGGTGAGATCCCTGACGCAGGTCACACCGCCAACCGCAAGGGCCTGGAGGTGGGGATTCTTTGCCCCGAATATGGCGTGCATCCTGACCGCCTTGGCCTGAATACGAAGGGCCTCGATATAGTGGGCCGTTGCCATAAGGTTCGCTTCAGGGGGTAGACTATATGCGGGATGACCCCAGTAGGCATTGGCAAAAGGACCAAGTTGCCCGCTGTCGACAAAGGTCTTGATCCTCTGCTGCACTTGCCTGAAATAGGCGGTTCCACCCTTTGGGTCATTGCTCACATTATCTGCCAGGGCCGCTGTCTTCTTTGGATCGGCCTTCAGGGCGTTGACCACATCCACCCAATCCAAGGCGGAAAGCCCGTAAAAATGTACAATATGATCTTGCTGGAACTGGGCTCCGTGGAGCAGGTTTCTGATGATGCGCGCATTGTCGGGGATCTGAACGTTAACGGCGTCTTCGACTGCCCTCACCGAGGACAGATAGTGGGTGTAGGTTCAGACCCCGCAGGATCGCTGCACAAAAAGCGGCGCATCACGGGGATCACGCCCCTGCAGTATAATTTCAATTCCCCGGAACATCTGACCGGAGCTCCAGGCGTTTTTGACTTTGCCTCCCTCCACCTCCACTTCGATGCGCAGATGGCCCTCTATTCTGGTAATCGGATCGATGGTAATTCTTTTACCCATTTTATCTCCTCTCTTTTCTTAAGAGTTTTTGTTTCGATTCAAGACCAATTCCCCCGCCTACGCACTTTCCTCAAAGAAGGGAGTCATTTTGTCCCAGAATGCCGGTTCACTGCATCCTATGCAGGGGTGTCCAGCCTCTATTGGCCAGCTTGTCCCATC
>JACNJD010000134.1 GCA_014382715.1 Candidatus Desulfacyla euxinica
ATGAAGACGGATAAGCTTGAGAGTCTCGAAAAAAAATTGGGTTATACATTCAAGGACAATGAATTGCTTATGCAGGCATTATGCCATTCCTCTTATGCGAACGAACAGATCAATTCAAGTCCGGGGGATAACGAGCGGCTTGAGTTTTTGGGTGACGCTGTGCTTGATCTGGCGATCAGTCATATCCTGATGCTCCGTTTTAAGGATGCCACAGAGGGAGATCTTTCTAAGTTCAGGGCTACGGTGGTTGACGAGGCAGGCCTCTACGAGGTCGCCCTGAGATTGGGATTGGGCGAGTATCTGCTTTTGGGCAAAGGGGAGGAACAGAGTCGCGGCAGGGAAAAACCTTCCATCCTTGCGGATACAACAGAGGCGCTTATCGGCGCAATCTATCTGGATGCAAGGTTTGATACGGCAATGGAAATAATAGAGGGGTTGTTTGCCTCTTTGTTAGATAGGGTGGGGACTCAGGAATTGGTCCATGATTTTAAGAGCCTGCTCCAGGAGTACAGCCAGCAGAGCTGTAAAGCCCTGCCGAGATATCGGCTAATAAAGGAGACCGGCCCGGCCCATGACAGGTTCTTTCAGGTCGCCCTGAGCCTCAGGGGAGAGGTACTGGCAGAGGGGGAGGGAAGGAGTAAGAAAGAGGCTGAACAGAACGCGGCCCGCGAGGCCTTTTTCTATCTGAAAGAGGGGGGTATATAAAGATTGAAACCCCTTATCATACCGATCTTTATTTCGCACAGCGGCTGTCCGCATCGATGCATCTTCTGTGATCAGGAAAAGATAACCTCTCAATCGGTCCGGGCGGTTGGGAGCGATTACGTAAGGAAGGTCCTGGAGAAGGCAATAAGTTCAAAGCGGTTTGATATAAGGCGAAACCCCGAAGTTGCCTTTTATGGCGGGACGTTTACCGGTCTTCCAAAGGACCGGATGACGGGGCTTTTGGAAGCGGTATCCCCCTATATCAGGGATCGGTTTATCAACTCCATAAGGGTTTCCACACGACCCGATTTTATCGACGAAGAACGTCTAAAAATAATGAAGGCCTTCCATGTCAGAACGGTTGAATTGGGGGTTCAATCGTTGGATGAGGAGGTCCTTTCGATGGCGCAAAGGGGACATACGGCTGGAGATGTTATAAGGGCGGTTCAGATGTTGAAGAGGGGGGGATTCAAGGTGGGTATCCAGCTAATGCCCGGGCTGCCAGGTGATTCCGAAGAGAGATTCCGCGCTACTATTGAAAAAGTCATAGGCTTAAATCCGGATATGGTTCGTCTTTATCCTGCCTTAGTCATCGAGGGAACAGGGCTTGCCCGGATGTACGCGGAGGGAAGTTATCGACCGTTGACACTCGAAAAGGCGGTGAACCTCTGTGCTCAGGGTGTTGCCCGTTTAGAGGTAAATGGGATCCCTGTTATCAGAATAGGCCTCATGAGTTCTCCGTCGCTGCTTGAGGAGAGGCGGATTGTCTCAGGACCGTGGCACACCGCCTTTGGGTTTTTGGTACGTTCAGCCATACATCAGAAGGCGGTTGAGCCTGATCTGCCGGCCTCCGGAACTGCAGAAGAGATAAGAATATTTGCTCCAGCGAGAGAGATTTCCCTGATCAGAGGATATAAGAACCGGGGTATCAGGATAATTGAAGAGAAAACAGGCGCAAAAGTCCTTGGAATAACGGTTGACGACAATCTCCCTGGAGGGAGGGTCAGGATCGAAAAGATATGACTTTTTTGTCGGGTTATATAGCAATTATCGGCCCGCCCAATGTGGGTAAATCGACCCTTTTGAACCGGATTTTGGGGAAAAAGCTGGCCATTGTATCCCCGCGACCGCAGACGACCCGGAACCGCATCCTGGGGATATATAACGGGGATGATTTTCAAATGGTGTTTATGGACACACCCGGGATCCACAGGACCAGAACGGCCCTTCACAGGAGCATGGTGGCGTCTGCGTTTGCTGCATTTAACGAGGTTGATATCATAATGGTCATGGTTGAGACGGGCTCCGGAGATGATCCTGAAATCTCGGATATTTTGAATAATCTCAGAGGAACTGGCAAGCTATGTTTTCTCCTCATCAACAAGATTGATAAAGGGTCAAAAGAGAAGCTCTTACCCGTTATTGCGGATTATGGGAGAAGATACCCCTTTGATGCAATCATACCGATCTCGGCCCTGAAGGGAGACGGTGTAGGTCTGCTTCTTGACGAGTTGAAATCAAGATTAGAACCCGGGCCTCAATTTTTTCCTGAGGATATGGAGACTGATCAGACAGAGAGCTTTTTGATATCAGAGATTATTCGGGAGCAAATTTATTATCATATGAAGCAGGAATTGCCATATTCGTCTGCCGTGACCGTGGAGACAATAGATGATATTTCCAGGAAGGGACTTCTGTCCATTTCGGCCCGTATCCACGTGGAGACAGATTCCCAGAAAGGTATTTTCATAGGTAAGGGTGGGAGAATGATCAAGGCCATAGGCCGATCAGCCCGATTAGAGTTAGAGAAGATTTTCGGAGTACATGTTTATATTGAACTGATGGTAAGGGTGGAAAAGAATTGGAGCAAGGATGGGAGGGCTCTAAGGCGGTTAGGGTATTAGAGACTGCTTGAAAACATCCCCTTTCGAAGTCTGCGCTTATCTTCCCAATCTCTGCGTCAGGCTCAAATTTCAATCCTCGAAATATTCTGTATATTCCTGTGGTTTAAATTTTCGCCTTCCTTGATCTTGAAAAAAATTGAATGCTTTCAAGCAGTCTCTCAGAGGCCTAAAAAAAACCAACCCTGCAATTGCAGGGTTGGTTTTTTAGGAGGAAAGAGTAATTGAGTGACTCTGTTGCCTATTATTGATGCAAAAGGCTTGCCAAAAAAGATATATCCAGATGTTTAATTTATAAATAGCTGATTTTAAAGAATGTTTTTTTGAAAATCGGACAATCAAAACCTCTTGCTACTCCCTTCAATAGTACAATATTTTGTACCAGGAAATGCTCTGGAACTGGCTGTTAGTTGTAACTGCCTTAAATGATGTCATAAATATGGGTACAAAACTTTTTACCGTTAAACGATGATTTTGTACTTCTTCATCTTGTGCTGGATAAGGCTTTTTGTGATCCCCAAATTCTTTGCCGCATGCGCCTGGACATTATTAGCCTGGGCCAGGGCCCTTCTTACAAGCCTTTCCTCTATCTCCTCTAATGCTTTCTGAAGATGAACATTGGGCGGGATAAATCTTTCCACGTCAAATTCGGTTTTTGCCCCGGTCAGTTGCTCTGGAAGAACATCAATTGTGATTTTCTCCCCTGAATGGAGTACCATGGCCCTCTCGATGACATTTTCCAGCTCTCTTATATTTCCGGGCCAGGGATAAGAGTAAAAGACCTTCCAGACCTCCGGGCTCAACTCTATTTTCTTTTCTTTTCCGTTGTTTTGAAATTTTTCGATAAAATGCCTCACAAGCAGCGGGATATCATCAATTCTTTCCTGCAATGAAGGCACATCTATATGGATTACATTGAGGCGGTAGTAAAGATCTTCACGAAAAGTCCCGTTACTCACATCCTCGTTGATGTTTCTGTTTGAAGCAGAAAGGATCCGTACATCTGCCTTGATGGTTCTGGTACCCCCCACCCTCTCGAATTCCATCTCCTGCAGGACCCTCAAAAGCTTTACCTGAAGAGAGGGGGGCATCTCTCCAACCTCATCCAAAAAAAGGGTTCCCTCATCGGCCAATTCAAATCGTCCCTTTTTCATAGCTACTGCCCCCGTAAATGCCCCTTTCTCGTGCCCAAAGAGTTCACTTTCTAAGAGGGTTTCTGTCAACGCGCCGCAATTGATAGAAATAAACGGCCGATCTTTTCTTGGGCCCTGGTAGTGGATGGCCTTGGCTACTAACTCCTTGCCAGTCCCGGAAGATCCGGTAATAAGCACGGATGCCTTTGATTGAGAGACCTTATCTATGAGGTCGTAGATCTTGAGAACCGATTTGCTCTTGCCAATTATATTGGCATATCTGTAGCGGTCTGAAAGTGCCTCTGTCAAAAGCCTGTTTTCTTTGATAAGCCGGTAGTTTTCTAAGGCCTTTTTGATGGTTTGCTTAAGTTCTTCATTTTTAAAAGGTTTCTCAATATAATCATATGCATGTTTTTTCATGGCTTCCACGGCCATTTCGATAGTCCC
>JACNJD010000042.1 GCA_014382715.1 Candidatus Desulfacyla euxinica
GCCGAAAGAAAAGGAAGATATCATTAAGTTGGCAAAAGATGACAAATATATGGATCTATCCCACCGGCAGCTTTCTGTGGTAGCCTCAGAATTCACCGAGGTAGAGGCCAGTGCCTCCAGTTTCTATAGGGTAATGAAACAAGAGCAGTTAATGGAAGACCGCCAGAGAAAACCTAAAACACCGCAGGTAAAGCCAGAAATTAAACCTGATGGCCCTAATCAGGTCTGGAGCTGGGACCTTACCTACATCGCCCTGGGCCCTGCATTTGTCTATATGTTTGCCATTATCGATGTTTACAGCCGTAAGATTGTCGGCTGGCATCTTGGGTTTAACGCCCGCATTGAGTCTATGAAAAAGGCCTGGGATAATGCCCTGGTCAATGAAAATCTAATAGGTGTATCAGGCGCCCCAAAATTACCAATCGCCTTATCTGATCATGGCGTACAGATGGCCCAAAAGACCGCTAAACAGTTTTTCAAGGATCTGGGTATCAAGCAGCTATTTGCTCGATATCAAACACCCCAGGACAACGCCTGGATTGAGTCTTGGTTTCGTATCCTTAAATATGACTGGCTGCGGTATAAGGATTACATCAGTTTTGATCAAATTAAGGCAATCATACGGCGATTTGTAGTTGTCTACAATACGCAACGCTATCATGGCGCCATTGGTTATGTGACCCCGGAGCAGAAACATACCGGCCAAGCCGAATCGATCTTGAACAAAAGATCTGAAAGAAAGCGCTTGGCTCGTTTGCACCGGCTAAATGTGAATCGTCAATTTGTAAACCAGATTGAGTGGAAAAAAGCAGCATGAAAACTTGCTTCGACCTTTCTCTATTTTGGTGTTGACAATTCAGAAACGGGCCAATCAATCTTTTTTTGGGGGGATGTAATAAATGTCAGGTCATTCAAAATGGAGTTCAATAAAGCATAAAAAGGGGGCTGCGGATGCCAAGCGGGGTAAGATCTTTACCAAACTCATCAAGGAGATAACCGTGGCCGCACGTATGGGAGGGGGCGACCCGGACGGAAATCCCCGTCTTAGATCAGCCATAGCAGCGGCCAAGGGAGAAAATATGCCCAAAGAGAATATTGAAAGGGGCATTAAAAAGGGCACAGGTGAGTTAGAAGGCGTATCCTATGAGGAGGCAAGTTATGAAGGATATGGACCGGGGGGTGTGGCCGTGCTTGTGGATTGTCTTACGGATAACAAGAACAGGACCGTTGCAGATATAAAGCATCTCTTCGAGCGTCACGGGGGCAATCTTGGAGAGCCGGGATGTGTTGCCTGGATGTTTGAGCAAAAGGGTCTTATGGTCTTTGAGAAAGATAAGGTGGATGAAGAAGAGCTTTTTGACCTGGCCCTTGAGGCCGGCGGCGAAGATGTCAGGGAAGAGGAGACAGAGTTTGAAGTCATTACGGCACCGTCCGACCTTGAATCTGTCAAACAGGCGATTGATGATGCCGGTCTCTCTTATTCTTTAGCGGAAGTGACCAAAATCCCCCAAAATACGGTTAAGGTGGAGGGAAAAAAGGCCCAGCAGACGCTGAATCTTATGCAATCTATCGAAGACCATGATGACGTAAGCCATGTATACGCCAATTGCGACATCCCTGATGATGTTATGGAGGCCTTAGACTGATGCTTGTGCTGGGTGTGGATCCCGGCTCAAGAATTACCGGGTATGGTCTGGTGGAGAAAAAAGACAATGATATTACCCACATTCATTCCGGTCTTATCAAGTCACACAGCAAAATCCCATTCTACAAGAGAATCCATAAGATTTTTCAATCCATGGTGGATATCATAGGCCATTATCAACCAGAGGAGATGGCCATAGAAGATCTCTTTTATGCAAAAAACATCCAGAGCTCTTTAAAGCTGGGTCATGCAAGGGGCGCTGCATTGATTGCCGCAGTTCAATGCGACATCCCGATCTTTGAGTACACCCCTTTGGAGATCAAAAAATCGGTGGTGGGATATGGAAGGGCCGACAAAGAACAGGTTCGATCCATGGTTCAGATGATTCTGAGGATTAAGGGGGATCTGGCCCTTGACGCCTCTGATGCATTAGCCACTGCAATATGTCACGTTAACTGGTCAAGATTTGAATCGGTGGGAAGATGATTGCGCATTTAAAGGGCGTCCTTTTCAGGAAAACAACACAAACGATTATAATAGATGTGGGCGGAGTCGGGTACGAGGTTTCTGTCCCCCTGTCCACCTTTTATTCTCTTCCTGGGACCGATGAAAATGTCAGCCTCCAGATCCACACCCAATTCAAAGATGATTCACTGACCTTGTTCGGATTTAATACAAGCCTTGAAAAAGCCCTTTTTTTGATGCTGGTCTCTGTTTCAGGGATCGGCCCGAAGTTGTCGGTCAATATCCTTTCGGGCATGGGACCCCAGGACCTGCTGGAGGCCATAGCCCACGGGGACGCGATACGTCTCCAGGCCATACCCGGGATCGGCAAAAAGACTGCGGAAAGAATAGCCCTGGAACTGAAGGATCGCGCTTCTAAGGCCCTCGGAGAAATGGACATTTCTCCCATGCCTGTATCTCGAGGGAAGGATAGGGTTATTATAGAGGATGCCCTTTCAGCCCTCATGAACCTGGGATATTCACCCAAGTCAGCCAAAATGGCCATCGAAAGGGCCAAATCCCGCGTCAAGGAGATGACCCTCGAGGATTTGATCAGAGAGGCCTTGAGAATTCTGTCCTGAGAGCGCAGGGAGCATGGCGCAGAGAGCATGGCGAATGGAAATCAATGAGCGCCTGTAGTGATCCTGCATCTTACATCGTGCATCGTGCATGGCAAAGCTTATGGAAGAAAGAATTATAGACCCGGAGCCCCGGTTAGACGAACTCCCGGCAGAGATAAGTCTCAGACCCGGCAGTCTTGACGAATATGTGGGCCAGGTGGAGATGAAAAGAAATCTCAGGGTTTTTATTGAGGCCGCCAGGGGGCGGTCAGAGGCCCTGGATCATGTGCTTTTCCACGGGAGCCCGGGTCTTGGCAAAACCTCCCTGGCCAACATTATTGCAAAGGAATTAGAGGTAAACATAAAGAGCACCTCCGGTCCGGTCATCGAGAAATCAGGAGACCTTGCGGCCATACTCACCAGTCTTCAACCCAAAGACGTCCTTTTTATCGACGAAATTCACCGCCTCAACCATGTGGTGGAAGAGATCCTTTATCCGGCCATGGAAGACTACGAACTCGATCTCATTATCGGGCAGGGCCCTTCTGCAAAGACGATGAAGATTCCTCTACCCCCTTTTACTCTGGTTGGCGCCACCACGCGGACAGGGCTTTTGACGCCTCCCCTGAGAGATCGGTTCGGGATGATCCTGAGGGTGGAGTTCTATAGTCCTGAAGAACTTCATGAGATAGTCATGCGATCGGCTTCGCTTCTCCAGATCCCAATAAGGGAAGCTGGTGCACTTGAGATCGCCAAAAGGGCCCGGGGAACGCCGAGAGTGGCGAACAGGCTCTTGAGAAGGGTGCGGGATTTCGCCGAAGTAGAGGCCGACGGGGTCATTACTCAGGATGTGGCGAGTCAGGCCTTGGACATGTTAGAGGTGGATGATCAGGGGCTCGATAAGATGGATCGCTTTATTATGTGTACCATTGCAGAGAAATTCGATGGGGGCCCCATAGGTCTGAGCAGCCTCTCCGCGGCCGTGGGCGAGGAAAAAGATACCCTCGAAGACGTGTATGAGCCTTTCCTTATTCAAAAAGGCTATATCAAAAGGACGTCCCAGGGGCGAGTTGTTACCAGACGGGCCTATCTTCATTTGGGGCTGGAAAAAATAGGGCTGGAAAGCACAGTCCAGAAGAAGTTGCTTTAAGAACGGGTCAGTAATTTTTTGCGGGCGCATCAAGTTTGATGAATTCGTAAAAAGTCTCCACACCCGTCATTCCCGCGCAAGCGGGAATCCAGAACTAGCTGAAAACACTGGATTCCGGATCAAGTCCGGAATGACAAATAAGGTAGATTTCGACTTTTTGCGAGACCATCAAATTTATCCGGAGGATAAAATGAATGTCTTGGACGAAAAATTCGCTGAATTTCAAAAACTTCCAACAGAGGACAGAATAGAGTGTTTTGAAAAAGATGGTCGGCTTTTTGACATGATAAGATCGCAGCAGTTGAATCGTGAAATCATAGA
>JACNJD010000156.1 GCA_014382715.1 Candidatus Desulfacyla euxinica
CTAATGGTTCGAGTGGGTTCGTTACCGGAATGATTCTATAATAGGCAGGAGTTTATTTTCCAACACCTCATAGGAGAAGTATTTTTCTCCCAACTCATAATTTTTATCAGCCGTTGTTCTCACATTCTCCGGCTCAAGGAATTGCATGACGCGATCACCAATCGTCTTGGTTACGAAACCTTCAAAAGGGATCACATCAAAGCCACAGGGCTCAATGTCCTCGACAAAAATGGAATAGCGGTTTACTACGATCGGTCTCTTAAAGTAGATGGACTCCACAAAGGCATTACCGAATCCTTCGTAGCCGGAAGGATAAGTCACCAGATCAGTACTCTGGTAGACATCATCAATTGTATATTTCTTATCATTATTGGCTTTAAAACATCGGGATGATCCAACTTTCTCGCCCATGTATATCATATCCACACCAAGACGATGGGCATGTTCCAGGACCCTCTTTGCATACAGGTCCCCTTCATCTCCAGCTTCGTGGGAAACAACCAGTCGAGGATTAGATAGACCTAAAAGGCTTACCAGTTCAACAGCCCGTTCGATCCATTTGCGGGGGACTACCCTGGTAGGCTGAAGCACAAAGAGATCATCTTTTTTGAATCCCAGTTCATTCCTGAGTGAAGTGCTGTTGGGTGAGTCCGGAGCCGGGTTGGCAAAATCAAAGACATTAGGGATTATGACATTACTAATACCTCTCCGATAGCTCAACTGTCTGGAGGCTTCAGAGTTAATCACCACGTGGCGGAGTGATTCGAGGGTTGGGGGAAAGGCGTACTGGAGGTAGTCCTGGACCGCGTTGATCAGAAAGCGCTTTCGCTCCCAGCTAAAATCATGGTGGTGGGCAATAGCCGGGATACCCGTTTCACCCATGAATTCCGTTATAGCCATTCCCAAAGGGATGTTCATAGGAATAGCTAAGGCATTTTCTGGGATTATAAGGTCAATATCAAAATTGCCGCAAAACTCATATAGTCTTGACTTGAGGAAATCTTTTAGTTCATGAATCCGCTTGGACAGGGAGCTCTTGCGGGTGGATGTTCCAAAACATGCATCATAGATTTCCAGGATCTCCGGTGTATTAAAATGGGCCTTCGGTTCCAATAAAGATCGATCCGGGGGGGTGTCCAGTTCCCCTGCAAAAAAATAGCATTCATACCCGTTCCGTTCCAGTACCTGATACCACTTATAAGTTTCAAGCGATACGCCGTCTGTACCAGATATTCGTGTTGATACAAATCCGATCCGTTTCATTGCAGATCCTCTTTTTTATAAACGCTTTCTTGGAAAATGTTAAGTTCAGAACTGCTATTAAGGATTATACCACGGAATCCCTAACATGTATAGCGGAGAACGGAAACAAGGCCGAGGCGTATCCTTTGATCCGTGAAGGCTGGTCAACAGGGACTCTTTGATTTCGAAAGGACGGGGAATGGGTTTGGTTGTATGTCAGGGGGGCGGAGATAGACAGGGTTGAGAAGATATGGATCATCGAGATTGCCCAAAAGGAATTTCTTAAGGGCCAATGATCCTATTGAAGATGCCTTTAGATTCCAGAAGCAGGCCGGAGCTAAGAGGGCGAGCGACCCAAGTGGTTTATTTATAGCCGGTCCCTGGTTCGCATAATCATTTCCCACGAAGAGGGTCGGTTTCTGGAACAGGGATGGAAAGTCCTCAAATTTCAGGCTGGTATCGTCTCCTGATCTTATTAGCTCCCCGCTATCGTTCCATGTGAATTGAGCGGTAAAGGCCTCGCCTTTTCTGGAGGTTAGAAGAGGGACCACGGGTAAATCCGCATATGGGATTTGACTCGCCATAGCCTCGAGACTCGATATACCGACAACAGGGACGCCAAGGGCGTGACATAACCCTTTTGCAAGGGAGATCCCTACCCTCAGACCGGTAAAACTCCCCGGGCCCGTTGCAACCGAAATACACTTTACGTCTCTGATATTGGATTTTGAAGAGTTGAGCATAAAATCCAGTGCCGGCATAAGGCTTCCGAAATGGCCTTTCCTTCCAGGCATCAGGTATTCTGTCAAGAGAGTTCCATCTTCAGCGAGAAGTGCAATGGCAAACTGCAGGGTAGATGTGTTTATGGCTAAGATCATACGGGTTACGAGTTTCGGGTTGCGGGTTACAGGTTATTGCCAATCAACAATCATTCAATGAGCCTTTTTATATCATTGTAGACCACGAAGACCATCAGGAGGACAAGAAGGAATATCCCCACTTTCTGTAGAAATTCACGTTTCTTGATATTGAGAGGTCTGCCCATAACAAGCTCTATCAGGAGTAAGACAATGAAACCACCATCAAGGATCGGAATGGGCAGAAGGTTCAGGATCCCTAAGTTGATACTGATAACGGCAGTGAAAGGGATCAGATAGGCCCAGTTTTCCTTAGCCAGTTGGCCTGTCATCTGGCCAATGAGGATAGGGCCGCCAACAGTCTCAATGGGAATGACTCTCTGAATAAGCTTCACGACGGTCATGCAGGTCAGCTCAATTATTTCCCAGGTCTTTCGGAATCCTTCTTTAAGGGCACTTAAGGGACCAAGGTTAATTTTCTCAAATTTGCCGGCAGAGACAATCCCGATAAGGGGCGATTTTATCTCTTCGCCAAAGATATTCTTGGTTACAGAGATTTCCGGAACTACCGTGAGGGCAACAAACCTCTCCCCCCTTTTTACTGTGATGTCAATTGGTTGACCCGTATTGCCCTGGATGACCTCTTTGATCTGAGGCCATGTATCTGTTTTCTTGTTCCCCACGGACACGATGATGTCACCTTTTAGAAATCCTGCCCTGCTGGCTGGTGAACTTTCTCTTACCTGCCCGATTTCCGGGGTCATGACATGGATCCCTGCCACAACATAAAAACTGCAAAAGATGAGCAGGGCGAGAAGGAGGTTGAATATGGGCCCTGCAGCAACAATGGCTATTCGTTTACCCACATGCTTGTTGCTGAATGATTTTTTCTCATCTTCAGGGGAGAGGGGTTTATCCTCTTCATCGGTGTTTTCTCCCAGCATCTTTACATAGCCCCCGAGCGGAAGGGTGGAAATGAGATACTCTGTTTCTCCCACCTTCTTACCCACCAGTTTCGGGCCAAAACCCAATGAGAACTTGAGGACCTTTACACCAAAATATTTGGCAGCCAGAAAATGACCTAACTCGTGAAAGAATATCAGGACGCCAAGAACGACAAGGAAAGGTAGTATATAGTATATAAAAAAATGTATGGATTGATCTATTTGCATTAAACTTCTCCAGGTTTCAACGACTCAACAACTCAACTATTCAGCCACTCCCTGGCCGTCTCTCTTGCCCATCTGTCAGCGGCTAAGACCGCTTCAATGGTTTCGACAGGAGAATGGGTATGGGTGTTCATGGTTTTTTCTATGAGATCAGGGATCTCTAAGAAACCGATCACCCCCTTCAGGAAGGCGTCGACGGCTATTTCATTGGCTCCGTTGAGAACGGCAGGCATGCTCCCACCCTTTGTCGCTGCTTTAAGGGCCAGGTCCAGACATTTGAATTGCTTCATGTCGGGTCTTTTAAAACTGAGGGACCCAACTTTTTCGAGATCTAATGGGGTAAGGTCGTTACGTATATGTCGCGGATAGGAGAGCGCATAGGAGATGGGAATGGTCATGTCAGGAATCCCCATCTGACCTATAATAGACCCGTCCTTATATTCTACCATGGAATGTAAAATACTTTGGGGATGTATAAGGATATCTATCTGATCCATTTCCAAATCAAACAACCATTTGGCTTCGATGACCTCGAGGCCTTTATTCATCATGGTGGCCGAATCTATGGTGATCTTAGTACCCATACTCCAGTTGGGGTGTCTGAGCGCCTGGGCAGCGGTTACCTCACGCATCTCATCGAGGGACAGGTCCCTGAAAGGTCCTCCTGAAGCGGTCAGAATCACACGTTTAAGATCCTCCTTCATATGCCCTTTCAAAGACTGGAGAACGGCGCTGTGTTCACTATCGATCGGCAGGATAGAAACATTTCTTTTTTTTGCTTCGGCCATTATAAGCGGACCCGCCATGACCATGGTTTCCTTATTGGCCAAGGCGATATCCTTTCCGGCCTTAATGGCTTCATAAGTGGGTATCAGGCCTGCTGCGCCGGTCAT
>JACNJD010000342.1 GCA_014382715.1 Candidatus Desulfacyla euxinica
GAAGGCCTCCCCGGTGGTCCGGGCCAACTGCTGACCCGCCTCGGCCCGCTTGGTCCCCTCCTCAGTGACCATGACCGCCGTATTGGTGGCCTTCTGGATCTCGCCAAGGATGTCCCGCACTTTGGCCGTGGCCTGGCGTGACCGCTCGGCCAGGCTACGCACCTCACTGGCTACCACGGCAAACCCCTTGCCGGCCTCACCGGCCCTGGCCGCTTCGATGGCCGCGTTCAGGGCCAGCAGGTTGGACTGGTCGGTGATGTCATTTACGCTGGATATGATCTCGCCGATCTCCTGGCCCTGCTCGCTCAGGGCGAGGATGGTTTCGGCAATGTTCTCCACCTGCTCCTTGATGCTGTCCATCCCCTCCACCGTATTCTGAACCGCCTGAAGCCCCTTATCCGTCACGGCCGTGGATTCATCTATCATTTCCGAAACCATCCGCACCCGGTCATGGGATTGCTCCGCGGTCTGCCGCACTCCCTGTACCGTGGTGCTGGTCTCGTTGACGGACGCTACCTGCCCGGTGACCGTGGCGGCCTGCTGGCTGGTGGTAGCGAGAATCTCGCCGGTGGCCGAGGAGATGTTGGCAATGGCATCTCGCATCTGGGTGGCGAGTTCGCGAAGGCCCGTGGTCATGGCGTTGAGGTTGTTACCGAGAACGCTCAGGTCGTCCTCTCCGGCAACCACGACCAGTCCGGTAAGGTCCCCGGCGCCCACCTTTTCCACAAAGGCCACATAATCCTTGACCGTATTTTCCATCTTCTTCTTCGCATCCCGCTCCTTCTCGGCGTTTTGCTCCAAATCAACCATCATCTGCTGCATATTGTCCACCATGCTGTTGAAATCATTAGCCAGCAGTCCGATCTCGTCGTTCCTCTTTATGTCCGTTGCCCGCCGTGTCAGGTCCCCCTGTGCCACTTTCCGGGTTAGGCCAACCAGTCTGCTGATAGGTTGAGTGATTGAGAGAGAAAAGAGGAAACTCAGGACTGCCGCAAGTATAATTCCAAAAACGCCGATTCCGAGCGTCAGAGACAAAGAGTTGCGGGCGGATTGACTAACGGCCTTACTCTTTCCCTCAGCCGCGGCCGATGCCGTTTGAACAATCTGTTCGCATTTGGATAAGACCGCCGTACCTGTTTCTTCCATATTCCGGGTGAGAGTTCCTATTTCCTGGTCCTTTGCAATAAGGGCATCAAATGCGGCGCGGTAATCAGAGATGTCTTTTTCTATGGCCGACAAATGGGCTTTTGAAAGCATTGAGGATTGGAGGGCACGCCGAAACGCTCCAACCGCAGCGTGAGTGGCCGTTACAGACTGATCATCCCTCCTTAACAGATAGTTTTTTTCATTTTTCCGAATGGCGAGCAGAAGCTCTCCCGCCCGGGGGATGTATACCTTTGAGAGAGTTTTTTCCATGGCCCGGGCACGCATGCGCAGACTGCGGTAGATCATTTTTTCGGACCGTTTCCGTTTTCCTGAAAGGCTGCCTTCTTCGGCATCTGACAGTTCCTGAAGAAATCCTTTATATTTTTTCAAGTCCTTTTCGATCGATTCTTTCGCCTTTTCTTCGCACCTGCTTTTTTCCACTACATTTGCAAATGCCTTGATGCTTTCAAGGAGATAATTCTTGGTCTTTGCGCTTTTGTTGTTCATGTACTCCTTTTCGTACCCTCGAACCTGAAGTAGGGAAATGAATAGATCCTCCACCTGGAACCTCGGCATCTCTTCATTAAGTTTCAGGACAATACGGGTAAAATCCCCCTGAAGGCCCGACTCCCTGTTCAACCCCCTTATCTCCCAGGCCTTTTTCACCGCCATACTGGAATTGAGGAATTCATCGGCTAAGGCATCTATTTCAGCGGCGCCTTCAACCCCGTCTTCATAACCGGCATCCCGGGCCAAAGTCTTGATGGCCTTCGCATCGTTTCTGATCCGGTCGATGATCAGGGACTGGGCCCCGGAAGCATTCTTATCCAGCTTCAAAAGGAAATCCTTTTCGTTTAGCATGGCCTCGATCATAAGGCTCTTGATCTTGTCAGCGTGCTCTTTGAGCCGGATCTCGGTGGAGAGAAGGTCTTGATATCCTCCGGTGACCGACCCGATAGCAAAATGATATACCCCCATCACGGCTGCGAAGAGCAAGATCACGACCCCGCCGATGACGGCAAGCCTGAGTCTTAGGGACACTTATGTTTCCTCCTGATTTTAATTGAATATTGAATATTGATTATTGAATATTTGTTGTATCGCTTCGCGATTTCATTTTTATACTTTTCTTTTCGCTGTTTTACGGCTGGGAAAGAAGATTGCAGTTAGTTCATTCGCCTCTTTTAGTAATGCCCCAACGAGGTCTTTCTTCAATCCCACTCCCCAATATTCAATTACCAAATGGCTTCGGTTCCACAAGGCCGCCCGCTTCCCAGATGATGTCAAACTGGCCGTCCGAACGGATCTCACCCACATAAACCGGTTTGTATGTATGGTGGTTTTTCGGATGCATCTTCTTCCTGCCTCCGGGGGCGTCAAATTCCAATCCCATTATGGCAGGTATGACTTTGTCCACATCAAAAGACCCTGCCTTTTCACATGCATCTTTCCATACATGGACCCCGAAATATGCCGCTTCAATAGGGTCGTCGGTCACACGTTTATTCCCACCGGGCAACCCCTTTTCCTTACAGTATTTCTTGAAGTTGCTTACGAATTTCCTATTTTCGGGCGAATCCAGCGACTGGTAATAATTCCACGCGCAGAGGTGCCCTACCAGGTTCTTTGTATCCATATTGCGCAGTTCATCCTCGGCAATGGAAAAGGCCATGATGGGGCAATCATCGGCCCTCAGGCCCTTCTTTTCAAACTGATCATAAAAAAATACATTGGTATTTCCGTTGAGGGTCGAGAGGACACACGCATCGCCTTCTTCTGCAAATTTCGCAATCCGATCAATGACCGCCTTATAATTTTTATGCTCGAACGGATAGTACTCCTCCATAATATTTTCTTCTGGAATTCCCTTGGCAAGGAGAAAGCCTTTCAGTATCCTGTTGGCGGTGCGGGGAAACACATAATCCGTTCCCAGCAGGAAGAATTTCTTCCGGTTCCCGCCGTCATCAGACAACAGAAATTCGGCGGCAGGGATAAGTTGCTGATTCGGCGTGGCGCCCGTATAAATAATATTGGGGCTCATTTCCTGTCCCTCGTATTGAACCGGATAAAAGAGGAGCCCATTTTGTTTTTCGAACACCGGAAGTACCTTCTTGCGGCTTATGGAGGTCCAGCAACCGAAAACCACCAGGACCTTCTCCTTCACCAAAAGCTCCTTTGCCTTCTTGGGAAACAGATCCCAGTCTGATGCCGGGTCAACTACGACCGGTTCAATCCTCTTCCCCAAAACTCCGCCCCTGGCGTTTATTTCATCAACGGCCATCAAGACCGCATCACGCAGTGACGTTTCTGAGATGGCCATGGTCCCTGTCAGGGAATGGAGGACCCCTATCTTCACGGTGTCTTCGGTAGCGTTACATAACGGGTTGAGATGGATGGCCAGCACGAAAACCAGTGAAATTGCCAGCCCGGTTTTTGTTAGCTTTCTAATCATGATAGACCCCTTACTTAATTGAATACTGGATATTGAATATTGAATATTTGTTGTATCGCTTCGCGATGCCATCTTGATACTCTGCTTTTCGCTGTTTTCTCATGTGTTTCGTAAATTTGTCTTTGGTAATGACAAAGCCAACTTCACGCAACGATGCGCAAATTCTTTTGTCCTGATTTTCAGTTTCTCGGTCTTCATTTTCCTTCCTCAATATCCAATCTTCATTATTCAATATTCAATTCAACAGCATCACGTTTCAATTCTTAACTCATAATTCTTCATTCATAATTCTTAATTCAGTTTGTACTGCTCCACAATCCCCCTGAGCTGCTCGGCTAAGGCATTGAGCCCGTGGACTGCCTTCTCTGTCTGCTTGGTCCCTGCCTCTGTCTGGGCGGCAGCCTGATCGATGCTCTCCATTGCCGAGCCCACCTGGTCTACACCCGCCAACTGTTGCTTGGCGCTGGCCGCAATCTGTTGTGCCGCCTCGACAACCTTCCGGATACGCTCGTTGATGGCGCGGAAGGCCTCCCCCGTGGTTCTGGCCAGTTCTTGCCCGGCCTCGGCCCGTTTGGTCCCCTCCTCAGTGACCATAACCGCCGTGTTGGTGGCCTTCTGGATCTCTCCAAGGATGTCCCGCACCTGGGCCGTGGCCTGTCGTGATTGCTCTGCCAAGGTCCGCACCTCGCCGGCCACCACGGCAAATCCCTTGCCGGCCTCTCCGGCCCTTGCCGCCTCAATGGCCGCGTTCAGGGCCAGCAGGTTGGACTGGTCGGCGATGTCATTTACACTGGATATGATCTCGCCGATCTGCTGGGTTTGTTCGCTGAGGGCAAGGATAGTCTCGGCGATGTTGCCCACCTGTTCCTTGACGCTGTCCATCCCTTTCACGGTTTCCTGAACAGCCTGGAGCCCCTGTTCGACCACCCCTGTGGATTCCTGAACTATTTCCGAGACAATGCGGATGCGCTCATGGGATTGTTCGGCAGTCTGGCGCACCTCCTGGACCGTGGAGCTGGTCTCGGTGACGGCCGCTGCCTGCTGAGTGACCGTGGCGGCCTGCTGGCTGGTGGTAGCAAGGATTTCGGCCGTCATGGATGTGATTTCGCCGGTGGCATCGCGTGACTGTACCGCTAATTCCGTCAATTTTTCGACCATGCGGTTCAGGGCCACGCCGAGGCGGCCGATGACGTCGCCGGCATCAACCTCCAGGCGGATGGAGAGGTCACCGGCGCCCACCTTCTCTGCAAAGACCATATACTCAGTCATGGCATCTTCCAGCACCTGCTGTGCGCGCTTGAGATCACTGATGTCGGTCACAAAGTCTAAGGCGCCCACAATGTTTCCGGCGCCGTCCTTGAGCGGCGCACCCGTATACTGGATCGGCACGGCGTCGGCTCCCAGGGCAGTGGTCTGGCCCGTGAAAAAGCCGTCCTTTTCCATGGCCTGCCCCAGGCGACATTCGGGGGTCTGGCAGTGCTCGGTCCTGAAGACGGTGTAACATTTCCGGCCTGTGGCGGCGTCGACGCTCGTGCCCGCGAACCGTGCCCCGATCTCGCTGATGAATTGGATGGTGAACTCCCGGTCAATGACACTAAGCGGCGTGGGAACCTTGTTCAGGTACTCTACCAGCAGATCCTGCTTTGCCCCGGTCCGTCGAAAAACAACGAATAGATATCCAAGGGCGATCAGAAAAGCGATCAGTCGCAGCAGGTGCCAGAACCACCAGGAGGCATCCCACAGTCTTGAGAAGTCGAATATCACACCCGCTACGCCAAGAAGCAGGGAGATGTTGGCAAAGAGGAGGTCGTCGAAATCTCCTTTAGCGCGATAGCGAAGGACAAGATGGATTGTAGCCGCCAGAAAAAGGAGTCCCCCGACGATGTTAATGGCCTTGGCCGTAGAGGTAAAGGCCCCCTCTTTTACCATCGTTGGTATGGCATCTGGATAAGCGAGAGAGAGTGCGCCGAAGATAACGGCTCCTACAGCCACAATCCAGGGCGCCCCCATGCCCCGTCCTGATCGGTCTACCCGATCCGGCAGCCAGACCATGGCAAAGAAGACACCACCGATCAGGTTTGACGTGCTGTACAGCCAGACAAAGGCGGGCCCTGGCTGGGGAAGGGCATGAGTCAGGGCCAAAATGCCCATGCCAGTAAACCCGCACGCCATCCACACGCGGTAACCGGTTCCTTGTTCAGCCCTATGCTGCATAAAGAGCATCATCGCCAGGGTCAGGGCCGCGAAAGCCCCCACTGCCTCGTCAACCGAATGGACCGGTATGTTGGGCCAGCGCCAATCGGGCAGGAAAAGGTACGAAACAATGGTCCCGACCACCGGGAGAGCACCACCCAGTGCTATCATGCCGATCACACCCAAGTTGAATTGAGAGTGAGAGGCGGTCCTGTTTTTTGTCAGATTTCGATTAAATCCTGCTTGCTCTCGCATTTTTCCACCCCCTTCTCCATTTCGGATTTCGGATTTCGGATTTCGGATTGCGGAATATTCCCATTTCGGATTTCGGAATGCGGATCTAAAATATCCAGCATCCCCGCTTAAAAACGGGATCTTCGACCAGTATCCACCTCACGTTTAATTCTTAATTCATAATTCATAATTTTTCATTCACAACGATTCCCGGATACCTAAGCAGACGCCCCAGGTCCAGGATGACAAGCATGTCAGCCGTGACGCCTCGAACATACTCTTGTGTCTGGTCAGAGACGGTCTCTCTTGTTTGCATCTCTGCTATGGGAATGTTAGCCACCTCCGGGAGGTCATCGGCGAGGATGCACACCTCCATGTCATTGTCGGTCTCCTCGCCCCCGCCTTGTACCAAGAGAACGTGGGTTTTCTCGGTCACAGGCCGAGGCGGCAGACCCAGGAAGCGCGCTACGTCCATTACCGAATAGATCCGGCCGCGAATGTTAACCGCCCCTACAATGAAATCAGGTGTGCTGGGGACGCGTGACCAGGCCCGGTCCACCAAGGGTTGGATCTCCTTAACCATCCCTATCTCCACGGCGTAACGCTCTTCCCCCATCGGGAAGGTCATCAGACTCAAGGTTTCGCTCTCCTCCTGATCCTTTGTGGTGACTTTGGCCAAGGCCCGTGCCCGTTTTTCGAGCAGACGCTCATCTGATTGCGGATCATTTCCATTTCGGATTGCGGATCCAGCCGTCGTAGCATTAGCTAATTTGGCGGAGCCGGCTTGCGGATTTTTCATTTCTTTGCCTCCGCTTTTTTAATTCTTAATTCTTAATTCATAATTCATAATTATCACATCGTGGCCTTAACCATGGCCAACAACCTTCCGGCGGTCAGGCCGCCGGCGCCGGCCAACTCCTGATCAGGCGGCATTTTGGCGGCCAGTCGTATGGCCTGAGCACGGTTCCGCGCTGCATCTTTTTCTCTTCCCATCTGCCGGTAGAGGTTGGCGAGACTGAAATGGCCCACGATAAGGCTACTGTCGAGATAAAGGGTTTTCTTGATCTGGGTGATCGCCTCATCCGGTTCATTGCTCTCCTGGTGGATGAGCCCAAGGGTGTAATAGGCCTCCGGTGACAAGGGGTCCCGTTTGATGGCTTCCTCTCCATACCGGCGAGCATCTTTTAGACGTCCGGCATCGGCATGGAGGCGAGCGATCTGGATGTAGGTCGGACCGGAATCCGGATTATTTTCCAAGTGCTTTTTGAAGCAGGCTATGGCCTCATCGAGGCGCCCCTCCTGGATCAGGGCCAGCCCATCCTCGTACAGATCAAAGGGCTTTGGAGAGGGGGGTTTGGGAGGCGGGGCGGACGTCCCATGGGGAGGAGATGCCACGGAGATATGCGAAGTATCAGGGAGGGTCTCAGCGTCAGGTTTCCCCCGTGTCTCAACTGGCCGGGCAAATCCCGACGGCCTCTGATACACAAAAGCGCCCGAGAGGTTTTTCACCTCAAAACGGGTGTAGATCTCTTCACTGGTCTCAGCCGCGCCCATGATGAGCCAACCTTCAGGGACGAGACAGCTGTAAAACCTTTCAGCCATTTCCCGTACCATAGTCTCCGGCAGGTAGATGGTTACATTTCGGCAGAGGATCAAATCCATGGCATTTGTATTCGTGGGGAGGGAAGGGTAGACGTCATCCGCCAGGTTCAGGTAGCCATAGGTGACCATCTTTCGCACACTGGGGTCTAATTGAAAACGGTTGCCACGCCGGACGAAATAGCGCGTCCGGGTAGCAGGTTCGGTCTGCCGAAAGGACCATTCTCCATAGGAACCCTTTCGCGCCCCTCTCAAGACTTTTTTGTTAATATCTGTTCCCAGGATGAATATGTTCCATCGTCCAATGTCGGGGATCAGTTCGTGGAGAAGGATGGCAAGAGAGTAAGCCTCTTCGCCTGTGGCGCATCCGGCGCTCCAGATACGGAGACGGCGAACGTCCCGGCGCTGAGCGATCAGTTCAGGGAGGATGCTGTGACGCAGTGCGGCAAAGTGATTCGGGTTGCGGAAGAAATAGGTCTCTCCCACCGTGATCGCGCTGACGAGATTATCCCACACCTCGCTCTCAGTATTGGTCTTCTGCAGAATACCGTAATATTTGGTGATGTTCTCATATCCAGCGCTTTCGGCTGCAGCGGCCACATCCCTGACCAGGTTATCGTACCAGTTATTACTGGAGAAAAGCCCTGTTCGTTCACGGATCAGACCGCGGAAGCGCCCGGCATCTCTCCGTACCTGAAGATTGAGAGGAATTGTGGAAGAGTCCATTCTTAATCCTTAACTCTTAATTCATAATTCATAATTCTTCATTCTTCATTCTTCATTCGGAACCAAACGTCCCGGATCGAGGATCAGGATCAGGCCCTCTTCATGACGAATCACCCCTGCAAGCGGCCGTGACCGGGCCAGTGGGCCGGATGGGGATTCGGCCTGGTGAGTCGGGACTTCAACAATCCCGGTTACTTCATCCACCATAAGGGCTACGAGCCGCTCAACTCCTTTTACCACCAACAGGTAGTCGTCCGGCCGAGGCTTCCTGATCTCTCCGCCGAGACGTTGGCGGAGGTCGAGCGCAGGGACAACGCTGCCGTGAAGGTTGACTGCTCCCGCTATCCAAGGGGGTGCCTCGGGCAGTGGTGTGAGCGCCACCATGCGCAGGACGGATTCCACATTGCCCAAGGGGAGGGCATAGATCTGTACGCCCAAGCGAAAACTCACAAAATGCGTGGACCCGTCCAGATCTTCTCCTTTGAGCCCTTCAAATGCCGGGATCAACTCTTCCGGCATATCTTCCGGCTCTGCAGCAGCCTGTTTCAAAGGTTCCGGGTCAGACCGATTTGGAAGTTCCGATTCAGGTTTCTTCTGAGGGTTTGTATCGGCCTCTCTTTCAGGCGCTTTGTCAGGCGAAGCGGAGCCTTCTCCAAGGCCGTTATTTGCCGATCTAACCGCTCCGGTTCTTTTCGATTCCGGCTTCGTGGCTGGCGGCGTGCCGCCTAAGAGTTCTTCCATGATGTCAGGGGTCTTTTTACGTTTCGCCATTTTGACTTATCCCTTTGAAATTGAATATTGACTATTGAATATTGGTTGTATCGCTTCGCGATGTCATTAACTCTTAACTCTTCATTCTTCATTCATAATTCTTTCCGTAAGGATCTTATAGTCCTCAGCTCCCGGTGAGTTAGGAGCGAATTCGAAGATTGGCTCGCCATATCCGGCAGCCTCTGAAAGCCTCACATTGTACCGGATGGGCGGACAAAGCCGACCGGGGTAATAACTCTGGAGCTGTTCCAGGATCTCTGCAGACTTCCTGACCCTCCGGTCCATAAATGTTGGGAGCACATAGGTAAGGGAGATCGCCTTGTGCCGTTTGATTGCATCTAATCTCTTATTGAATTCAGCGAGGCCTTTGATTGTCAAAATTTCCAGGGAAACGGGGACGAGCACCTCATCGGCGTAAAAGAGGACATTGATGGTCATGGTATCCCATCCGGGAGAGGTGTCTAAAATGACATAATCATACTTTTCGTCAAGGGTTGCCAGGGCCTTTGTCAGGGTCTGCTCTCCCTCAAGTTCGTTGGAGGCGATCATCTTTTTGACCCCGGCCAGGCCCACTCCCCCGGCGAGGAGCCACAGCCCCTGCCTGGCTTCCACAATGGCCTCCTCCGGCTCAAGCGCGCCGGTCACCAGTTCCGCAAGTCCTCCCTCCGGCTGAAGGCCCAGCATGAAGCCCGCCTGTCCCTGGGTATCGGTATCGATGAGAAGCACCCTGAAACCAGCCAAGGCCAGCCCGGCCGCCAGATTAACTGCCGTGGTGGTCTTACCCACCCCCCCTTTGGTTAACGAGACCGCTATTTTTCTCATCCGCTTCTAATTCTCCGAAAAATTGTTTACCGCTTTTTTTGATCCGAAAGCCGACGCGATAATATCAGCTGACTCCTTGATGAAGTGCTCATATGAACCTAAGAAGATCAAACCGGCGCTCCTCATATTCATCTCGATTTCAGGGTTCATATCATCAAAAAGGCTCAAGACCTTGGCCTGAGGAAAAGATTGTCTTAACTTTGCGATATAATTTTTGTCTACTTTGTCCCCTATGGAATCGGTAACGACTATTAAACTGAAGGCACTCCCTTGATCCGGCTCAACATGAGGTCCTGTTTCGGAAACCAGTTTTACTCCGAGGGTATACCTTTTCAGAATCCGCTCAATTTCCTTTACCTTATTGTTTCTTTTTCCGAACAAAAGGGCCTGTCCCCTTTTGAAATTTTGCATAGATTCCCCCCCCCGACTCTCTCTTCTGTCCTTTCCACCCATCAGACTTCCCCTTGAAATGTCAAGACCTGCCCCCCTCCTCCTGGTTGAGATCAATAATCGATCTGCCATTCAGATAATCTTTGGTCTCAGCATGACGGATATGCTGGATCTTTTTCACAATGCGGGACATATGTTTCCCTGCCTCCTCTATCGTGTCCATGTACCGTTCAAATCGTTCGGGAGTATTCTTCTTCATCCTCATCAGCTCAATGTTCCCCAGGAGTACCATGAGGGGTTGATTGAGTTCATGGGCCGTGGCCCCTGCCATCTGAAGCAGTACCTTGAGGCGCTCCTCTTCCATAACGGATTCCTGCTGTTCCAAAATTTTCTGATTGGCCTCCTCTAACTTCTCCACTGTCCGTCTGAGCTCATCCTCCATCTGCTTCCGTGCAGTGACATCACGAAGGGACGCTAAGTATGCGGGTTCGCCTTTCCACTCGATCTCCTCCACCCGCACGGCCGCCACTTTCTCTTTCCCATCCCCTCCAACAATATCAATCTCTGAACTCTCACGACCTTTAACAATGGGGAGACCGCAATGCGTTCCGATCAGATCTTCCGGCCCCCGCCCGAAGAGTGCCTCCACTGCCCTGTTCACCAAAAGTATGATGCCTCTCTTGTCCATGACAAGGATTCCGTCCGCGTTCTGCTCGATCAATACCCGAAATCGTACCTCGCTTCTCTGGAGCTCTCTTTCAATCTCTTTTCGGTAGACAGCATACCGGATAACCCGTGTCAGGATGTCGGGATCAATATGCTCCTTGTAGAGATAATCCTGTGCCCCGAGCCTCACAAACTCGTTAGCCAATTCCTCATCCCGAAGGCCGGTTAATACCACAATGGGAATGTCAGGGGTCTGGTTCAAGGTCCGCACCACCGTATCAAGCCCGTGACTGTCCGGGAGGGACAGATCCAACAGGATAATATCGATGTCGCCCCCGGCCACAATCTCAAGGCCTGCGGAAAGCCTCTCCGCATGCACTAAGTCAAAAGATGTGTCCCCTCCCTCATGGATCATTTCCTGGATCAACCGCGCATCTCCGGGGTTGTCCTCGATCAGCAGGATACTGAGTTTCTGATTTACGGTTTCAGGCATTGGATTCCAACGGCCCTCGTTCCCTGTCGTCCGGCAGTTTCACCACTGAAAACCAGAAATCATCTATCGCCTTGACCACTGTCATGAACCGCGGCAGATCCACAGGCTTGGTAATGTAGCAGTTTGCGTGAAGATCATAGCTCCTGAGGATATCCTCATCCGCTTCAGAGGTGGTCAGTATCACCACCGGAATCCGCTTCAGTTTCTCGTCAGCCTTGATCTCGGCAAGGACCTCTTGACCATCCTTTTTTGGAAGGTTCAGGTCTAAGAGTATGAGATCAGGTTTAGGCATATCCGCGTACTTCTCCTCTTTGTTGAGAAAAGCCATGGCCTCTTCACCATCCATAGCCACGTGGAGGTTGTTCCACACCTTTCCTTCTTTCAACCCCTCTTGGGTCAGGCGGATATCCCCTGGATTGTCCTCGACCAACAGAATTTCAATCGGTTTAATTTGCATTCCCCCCCCCTTTTTAAGTGAAGAATTATGAATTATGAGTTAAGGGCCTAGAGTTAAGAATATAGCTTGCATCAATAATGAATTTTGTTTTCTTCATTTTTAATTCATAATTCTTAATTCTTAACTCTTAACTCCTCTCCCGGTAGCGTAAAGTAAATTATTGCTCCTTCTCCCTTCTTCGACGCCACCCACATCCGCCCCCCGTGCCGCTCCACGATCTTCCTGCAGATGGCTAATCCGATACCGTTGCCGGGGAATTTATCCCTGGGATTGAGCCGTTGAAAGATCTGAAAGATCCGTTCGTGATGCTGCGGCTCAATCCCCATGCCATTATCGCGAACACCGAACGTCCACGATTGCACTTCCTCCCCCTTTGCAGTCTGCATCTCAGTGTCCCCTTGCACAGAGATATGTATTTCAGGAAGATCCTGTCCCCGGAATCTGCTGGCGTTATGGATCAGGTGCTGGAACAGCTGGGTTATCTGGCGCTTATCCGCCATGATCACGGGAAGGGTATCGTGGGTCACAGTGGCACCGGTTTCCTCAATATGCCCCCCCAATTTCACCATGCCCCGATCCAAGGCTTCGTTTAAGTCCAAAGGCGCTGGATCTTCTTCATCGGTCCCGACCCTGTTAAAAGCCAAGAGATCATGGATCAGCCTTTGCATCCGTTTTGCCCCTTCTGCGGCATAACCGATGAAATCATCCGCATCCTGATCAAGTTTTCCCTTATACCGCCTCTCCAGGAGCTGGACATAGCTCGCAATCATGCGGAGCGGCTCCTGGAGATCGTGGGACGCCACATAGGCGAACTGCTGAAGCTCTCTGTTGGAACGTTTCAGGTCCTCCACAACCCTTAGAAGCTTTTCCTCTACCTGCTTCCGCAGCGTGATATCCACGGCCAGTGCAAGCTTCACATCCCTGCCATCGGGCCACGTGACGATCTGATCGGTCATCAGGTAGTCCCGGCCGATGAGCTGCTTATGGTGTTCCCAGGTATAGATCTCTCCCATCTGCTTCAGGATGATCTCATTGGTGCAGAACTCACAGGGTGAATCAAATCCCTCGAGATCCCGGTAACAGAGGCCTCCTGTGGGGTCTTTGCCCAGGGACTTTTTCAGCGTGTTGTTCACAAAGATTAACTCATAGGTCGCCGGGTCCACCACATACAGGATCTCAGGAAGGTGATTGAAAACGGCCAGGAGAGAATCACGCTGAACACGCAAGCTCTCCTGACTCCGTTGAAAGAAGATAAAGACAAGGCCGAGGGCAGTAAGATACCCGATCAGTCGCAGGAAGTGCCAGATCCACCAGGGTAAGTCCCATAACTGCGAGGTGTCAAACAGGATCCCTGCCGCACCGAAAAAAATACAAAGGGCAGTGAGAAGGAGCTTGTCAAAACCTCCGGCCTGGAGATAACGGAGAGCAAAATAGGCTCCCGCGACCAGAAAGAGGATACCGCCCATAATATTTAACGTATCGGCGGCCAAGGAGAAGGACCCCTGGCTCACCATTACGGGTACATAGCTTGGGAGGAACACGGAAAGGATGCCGAGCATGCAGGTTATGAGGATGACTGTCCAGGGACAAACCCTGGCCATTGGGGAAAGGGTTATCCGATCGGGCAGCCAGACCAATGAAAATAATAGCCCTCCCACCAGGACTGCTGTGCTGTGCAGCCAGACAAAGGCGTTACCGGGTGGCGTAAAGGCATGAAAAAAGTCCAGTATCCCCATGCCAAAAAACCCGCTGACGACCCATAGACGATAATCGACTTTGGTGCTCATCTTTAGCTGGAGGAGAAGCAATATGCTCAGGATAAAGGCTGAAAAAGATCCAAGGACCTCTATGATCCCGTGAAACACCATATGTTCCCAGACCAGGTTGGGGAGAAAAAGGCCCGACAACACACTCACTAATATTGCCAGAAAAGAGCCGAAAAACAGGGCGGCTATCAGACCGGGTCTAAATCGTGAAGAATCCATCTGAATAACCCTTTAAATTGAATATCGAATATTTGTTGTATCACTTCGCGATATCATTTTTTTCTCACCTTTTTTTCTCACATTTCACGTTTTACGCTTCATGTTTCCAGTTTCCTTTCCTTCCCCGTTCCCCTTTCCACCGATGGTAAAATAAAAGGTTGCGCCTTTGCCCTTTTCCGATTCCACCCATATCCGCCCCCCGTGCCTCTCAACGATCCTTTTGCAGATGGCCAATCCGATCCCCGTGCCGGGATACTCTTCTCTGCCGTGCAAACGCTGAAAAATCTCAAAGACACGCTCTTTAAAATCGGGGTCAATGCCGATGCCGTTATCACTGACAGAAAACAAAATGCCGCCATCCGTGTGCTCTGAAGCGATATGAACCCGCGGCGGTTCTTCACCGGAGAACTTGAAGGCATTGCCGATCAGGTTCTGGAGAACCTGGCCCAACTGCACCTCATCGGCCGTGACCGCTGGGAGGGGGTCATGGGTTATGGCGGCCTTTTTCTCGGAAATAATCACTTCCATGTTCTGGATGATCGTCTTGAGCAATGCCTCGGTATCAACGGGTTTTGGCGGTTTTCCTGCGGTTGTCACCCGGGAATAGTGAAGCAGACTCTCAATGAGAGCCTTCATCCTCTGGGCCCCATCCACCGCAAAGTGGATGAAGTCGTCGGCATCCGCGTCCAATTTTCCTTTGTACCGCTGTTCCAGGAGCTGAAGGTAGCTGTTCACCATGCGGAGCGGCTCCTGGAGATCGTGGGAGGCCACATAGGCAAACTGTTGAAGCTCCTTGTTGGAACGTGCCAGCTCTTCGTTGGCATCTCTAAGCTCGCGGGTTCGTTGTTCCACCAGTTCCTCGAGGTGGTCCCGGTGGCTTTGCAACTCCGATTGGGCCTGTACACGCTCCGCCACCTCTTGCCGCAGGGTGGTAATGGTGTCTCGAATGGATTCACTCATCTTATCGATGCTTTGCGACAACGATCGTATCTCGCGCCCGCCGCTGACCTTGACTTCCTGGTCAAGGTCGCCTTCCGATATGCCCTGGGCCACTTCAGTCAACCTCTCTATGGGCCTGGAAAAGGACCGTGAAGCGATGACGCAAAGACCGACGCCGAAGACGAGGACCATCAAGGAGATCAGAACGGAATTTATCACGTTGCGTCTCAGCAGTGCATCCACGTCATTGATGCTCATGCTGGCCCCATAGCAGTACTTGCGGCCGTGGCTGTCTGTATCCGGGATGAGCACCATTCGACCATGCCCCCATTCGTTGTGAAACGAACTGTAGTCCGGCTTCATGGTACCAAAAACCCGGTCGAAGGCGTGAGGGTCGCCATGAACATCGAAGAACTTTGCATGGTCTCCTTTCGTCACATCTTTGCTGGGAGAGGTGCCGGTTGTGAAGTGGATCTTGTCACCCACCACCATACAGCTCCAAAGATACTGGAGCCCCAACTCCAGACAAAGACGGTTGTTTTCCGCCACAATGCTGTCGTACACCCCGGGGGGAACCGAGTGTATGTCCTGGATGCGGTTGAAATACCCCATGGGTGGGACCGCTGAAGCGAGATAGGCGGACACGCGGAGTTTTGCATCAACTCCTTTAAGCAACTCCCCTTTAAGGGTGGCATAATTCACCCAGCAGAAAATCGCGCAGATGATGAATATGACCATTCCAGTCACCAGAGCCACTTGACGCCGGATTCCGATACGATCAAACAGCCTGAGTTTGCCAGCGGTTTCCATATTCTTCCCTCCTTTCTTCATTCCAAAAGCCGACTTGGGGAGATCACCTGATTCCCTACTGTCTTGTTGAAGCTATTCTGGTGCCACGATAGAAAAAGCAGGTCATCCCGCATCTAAATTGACGCGAATCGACTATACAATTTAAAAGCAAAAAACATGCCAATAAAGCAAGTCGGGTATCTTATTGATTTCAGGATGTATTTAGTTTAAATGAAATGATTTGCTATCATATTGAAAGCGAGAGCAATATTGGAAGCTATCATTTTGATAGGAGGGCTTTGAATTATGAATTATGAATTATAAATTATGAGTTAAGAATGAAACGTGATGCGTGAGAAAAAATGAGATCGCGAAGCGATACAACAACTCTTAATTCTTAACTCTTAATTCATAATTCTTAATTCCGTACTTTCGAATCTTCCGGTAGAGCGTCGCCTCTCCGATTTTTAGAATCCGCGCGGCCTTCTTGCGATTGCTTCCGCTTTGGGCCAATGCGTTTTTTATGGCCGCGATTTCATAGGAAGCGAGGCTGCTCTCCAAAGAGAGACCGATGCTTTCAGGAGGTTTCAAAAATGGTGGGGTGTAGATATTTTCAGGGAGATCTTCAGGAAGGATGCGATTTCCCTTCCCAAGGGCAATAGCCCGTCTGATCACGTTTTCCAGTTCACGGATATTTCCCGGCCAGTCATAACGCTCCAAGCAGAGTAGAGATTCCTCAGAAATTTCTTTCACAGGAGATCGGGATGTTGAAAAGCGCTTCAGAAAATGGGTCGCCAGGGAGGAGATATCCTCTTTGATATCCCTAAGGGGAGGAACGTGTATAGTGAGGACATTTAATCTATAATACAGATCTTCACGAAAAAACCCCCTGACAACCTCCGTGCCCAGATCACGATTGGTGGCTGCCAGGACCCTGATATCCACGGGATGGTTTTGGCTGCTCCCCACAGGACGAACCTCTTTTTCCTGGATGGTCCTCAGAAGCTTGGCCTGAGTAGAGGAAGAGAGCTCGCCCACTTCGTCCAGGAACAGGGTACCTTTTTCTGCCGATCGGATAAGTCCCAATGTTGAGATGTGGGCACCCGTAAACGCGCCCTTGGTGTGGCCGAAAAGCTCACTCTCCATGACGGTTTCACTGATGGCGGCACAATCAACCGGTACAAAGCTGTTCCTGGCCCTGGGGCTGTGAGCGTGAATGGCCCGCGCCACCAGTTCTTTGCCTGTCCCGGTTTCTCCCTGGATCAGGATAGTCGAACGGCTCGGTCCCACCTGGGCGATCATCTCTTTCAGCTCTAACATGATGGTGGACTTGCCCACCAGGGGGTCAAAACCAAACCGGGATTCTACGTTGGCCCGGAGGGTCTTGTTTTCCTCATTCAGTTCCCATATCCGGCAAAGATTCGCCATAAAGGCGCACAACCGTACAGGCGAGAAAGGCTTTTCCAGAAAATCAACGGCCCCCGACTTAATGGCCTTCACCGCGTCTTCGACGTTCCCATAGCCTGTAAGAATGGATACCATGATTCCAGGATATCGCGTTCTTATCTCTTTGAGGAGTGTGAGGCCGTCCATCCCGGGCATCCTCAAGTCAACCAGAGCGGCGTCTATCCTTGTTTCGGCTAAGATAGTTAATGCGTCCTGACCATCCTGGGCGGTACGGATATGGTAGTCTTTCTTGGCAAAAACATCTTCGAGCAGAGAAAGAACTTGCGGGTCATCATCCACAAACAAAAGGGAAAATCTGGACGGGTCGGTTTCCATTGTCTCAATTTGCCAAAAAATAAATATCTACCGGCAGAACCGGGGCATTCTTGACTTTTTGCGAGTTTCTCAGTCGTGCTCACAAAATACCCACATACACAGATTTAATTTAGCATATCTTTTCAATAACTTCAACTCCTTTTTGCCGGCACGACTCATGAGTTATTTCTCCAAAACGACGTCGCAATTTGCCATACAGCTTTTTCCTTCGATATTTCGATATTTCAAACATCAAACTATATGGGTGCATTCCCACTTTATATATGATTGACCTTGTTGATCTTTCATAAATACCTCCAATATGTTGACAAGAAAAATCCCTGATGATACGAAATAAAAACAGGATTTATAAATTTCATTTTCTAAAAGCAGTGTTTGAAATATGACAGAGGTGCACTTATGAGACTACCTAAATTTCGATATATAGAACCCAAGAGTATCGAGGAGGCTTCAGCCTTCCTGCTTGATGAACCCGGCGCGAAAATCCTCGCCGGAGGAACTGACATCCTGCCAAATATGAAGCACAGGGTTGAGCTGCCTTCAGTTGTGATAAATATCAAGAAGATCCCTGAGCTGAACACCATCAGGCAGGACAATGGCGTCATAAGAATCGGCGCCCTTACACCTCTAAAAAAGGTATATGAATCTCCAATTATAGCAGAAAACTTATCTGCTCTTTCATCTGCAGCTTCTTCTGTGGGCTCCTATCATCATCAGACCATGGGTACTATAGGGGGAAATATATGCCAGCAAAACAGATGTAAGTACTTTAATCAATCCCAGTGGTGGCGAAGCGCCAGACCCACCTGTTTTAAAGCCGGCGGAGAGATCTGTCATGTGGTCAATAAAGAGGAAGTCTGTTATTCCGCATACTCCGGTGATGTAGCGCCAGCTCTTATGGTATTGGATGCAATAATTATCTTGCAGAGCAAGGATAATTCGAGGGAGATGCCTTTAGATATGCTTTTCTCTGGAAATGGAAAGGCTCCTTTGAATTTAAAAGAGGGAGAGCTCCTGACCGAGATTACCATTCCTGGAAAAGCCAAGGATGGATTTTCCACTTATCTGAAATCCGCAAATCGCGAAAGCATCGATTTTCCCATCGTGGGGACAGCCTTCTGGGCATCCATTAAGAAAAAGGAATACCGGGTGGCTTTCACGGCTGTGGATCGAAAGCCTCTGAGGGGTGGTAGTGTTGAAGACTTCCTGAAGGGAAAGGATCTGAGCGAAGAAGTTCTCGAAGAGGCAAGTCAGATCGCATCCAAAGAGGCGAGTCCGGTTAAAACGTCAGTTTACTCGCCATCTTATAAGAGAAAAATGATGGGGCTGCTTCTTCGAAGCGCAATACAGGAAGCCATGGGGAGGGAAAAATAATGAAAAAGGGTATTGAACTGAAGATCAATGGCGACAACTATGAAGTGCTTATTTCCCCGAATAACACACTTCTTGAGGTCTTAAGAGATAAATTGGGATTAATGGGTACAAAGCAGGGCTGCGATCTGGGTGCCTGCGGTGCCTGCACGGTACTCATAAACGGAGAAGCATATCTATCCTGTATAATGCTTGCCATGGATGCCGTTGGCAAGGAGATCATGACCATAGAGGGGATAGAAGAGGACGGTCTTCTTCATCCCCTGCAAACGGCATTTGTAGAAAAAGGCGGGCTCCAGTGCGGGTTCTGCACGCCCGGGATGATTCTGACCGCCAAGACCATATTGGATGAAGAGGAGCATCCCACAGAGGACACCATAAAGAAAAAAATGTCCGGCAATCTCTGCCGATGCACCGGTTATAAGAAGATCGTTGAGGCGGTGATGAGCGTGAGTGAACAGACCGGGGAGGGCGCATAAATGGAAAATGAATTGAATGTCGTGGGCCAAAGACTGCCCATGCATGATGCGGCAGCAAAGGCAAAAGGAACTGCACAGTTTACAGATGATCTGACTTTTCCCGGAATGCTCCATGGCAGGATACTCAGAAGCCCCCTTGCCCATGCGAAGATTCTTCGTATCGATACTTCCAAGGCCGAGAAACTACCCGGTGTAAAAGGAGTTGTAACGGGTCAGGATATCCCGGACCGTCTTTATGGGATCGTGCCCAAGGCGAGAGATGAGTACGCCCTGGCCAGGGATAAGGTACGGTATATCGGTGACGATGTCGCGGCGGTTTGTGCAATTGCCCCCGAGATCGCCGAAGAGGCCATCGAACTTATTAAAGTGGACTATGAAGAACTGCCTGCCGTATTTGATCCCTTTGAGTCAAAAAAAGACGGCGCCCCTGTCATTCATGAGGGCATAAAGAATAATACCTCCTTTGCTATCAAGAAAGAATTCGGTGATGTCAAAAAGGCGTTTGCAGAATCCGATGCTATCTTTGAAGATACATTTTTCTCCCAGGCCGTTAATCACGCCCCCCTTGAACCCCATGCCGCCATTGCCCAGTATGATCCCTTAAAGGGAGAAGTTACCATCTGGTCCTCAACACAGATCCCTTTTTTCCTTCGAAGAAATCTGTCCAATACGCTTCAGATACCAGAAAGCAGGGTGCGGGTCATCAAGCCCAAAGTCGGTGGTGGTTTTGGCCAGAAGATCGATATGTTTGCCAAGGATTTCTGTGCGGCCTGGTTTGCCATGCATCTCGGCAAGCCCGTAAAATTCATATATGACCGCGAAGAAGTTTTTATCTCCACCCGTCAAAGACACCCCATGTATATTACCGTCAAGACCGGGATGAAAAAGGACGGAACCATCCTTGCTCAAAAATTTCAGTCCTATGCCGATGGAGGGGCTTACAACAGTACGGCGCCTACGATGATGGCCCTGTCATGTTTTTTTCTTATGATCCCATACAAGGTTCCGAATCTGTTTTATGAGGGGTATCATGTCTATACGAATAAACCCGTGGGCGGAGCCATGCGGGGACACGGTATTCCCCAGGCTCGTTTCGCCGTTGAACGCCAATTGGATCTGATGGCCGGGCGACTCGGGCTCGATCCAGCCGAAATCCGCCTAAAAAACAGCATCCATGCCGGGGAGCCCCATTCTGCCGGATTTGTCATCAATACCTGCGGATTTTCAGAATCGGTCAAAAAAGCGGCCGACGCGATTGGATGGAAAGAAAAGCGCGGGAAACTACCCTTTGGCAGGGGCGTGGGTTTAGCCGGCGCTTCGTTTCCCAGCGGGGTAAGCAATATGAGTCATATCAGTTCAGGTGCGGTAGTCCAGGTCGGACAGGATGGTGCGGTAAATGTGCTATCGGGCGCTGCGGATATCGGCCAGGGCGCTGAAACCGTGATCAGCCAGATCGTGGCTGAAGAACTGGGCGTACTTCTCGAAGACATCAGGATAACAGCAGCCGACACGGGCATCACACCCCTTGATCCCGGTACTTTTGGAAGCGGGGTGACGGTCAGGGCTGGAAATGCAGCGAGATTGGCAGCTTTAGAAGCAAAGGAGAAGTTATTCGAATTTGTTGCCGAAAAACTTGAAGCCAACCCTGAAGACCTAATAGCCAAGAACAGGGAGATATTCGTCAAGGGCTCTCCTGGAACGGTAATGACCATTAAAGATGCCATAAAGGGCTACCAGTACGCTGATCTTCCCATGCCCATCGTGGGCAGAGGGTCATGGATGGCACCGACCGATGAACCGACCACCTTGTTTGAGCAGGATGGTAATTTCGCACCCAATTATTCCTTTATGACCCAGGCGGCTGAAATCGAAGTGGATCTCGTTACCGGTCAGGTAAAACTGTTGCGGATGGTCACGGCCCATGACTGCGGCAGACCCATCAACCCGATGCTGGTGGAAGGCCAACTGGAAGGTTCTGTCGTGGGAGGTATGGGACAGGCCCTGTACGAAGACGTGATTGTTGAAAAAGGGCAGGTTATGAACCCCTCATTTCTGGACTACGGCTTTCCAACATTCTTGGAAATGCCGCAAATTGAGACCATAGGAGTCGAAACGGATGACCCCATCGGGCCGTTCGGGGCAAAAGAGGCCGGGGAAGGGACACAGCTGTCTCCGGCGCCTGCCATTGTCAATGCCATCTATGACGCTATAGGTGTAGATTTCATGGAACTTCCCGTAACCCCGGAGAAAATCCTAAAGGCTATGGAAGAGAAAGGAAAATAAATAGGAGATAAGATAACTTTTTTCCATATAACACCTCCAGGGTATCAATTGAAAGGGAGAAAACTCGCATGAATTTAGGCTCACTGCTTAGCCGGCACGCACGATATCGCCCGGACAAACTGGCCCTGATCATTGATGATCACCGTCTGACCTTCAGGGAATACAACCAGAACGTCAACCG